>NZ_CP034159.1:2584081-2907091 GCF_003860585.1 Kaistella carnis
ATTTTAATATTTGAACTGGCGGTTACCCCACTTACCGGAAAATGATAGCGGTGGTAATCCGGCGGCGCTAGACGAAAAACGATCATCGCTCCGTTTTCATATTTTTTCGCTAACTCTGTATTTTTTAAAAAAGACTGAACATTAAATCTTATTCCTTTGATATAAAAATCTGAATTGTTGATATTAGCAAAAGCCAAAATTTTCCCGTCTGCGGGAGAAGATACGGTTAGTGAATCGGCAGCAATTGGCCTAGCCTCTGGTTTAAGTTTTCGGATGAAAAAATCATTGAAGCTTTTAAAATTTTGCTTTTGGGCAATACTGATATCCACTCCATAATCTTTTATAAAAGGTTGGATTTTATCTGCTGAGGCTGGTTTTTCCTGCATGTCACCATAAACAGAACTTACAATTTTCCGTTTTGCGATCGCCCATAAAGTCGCTTCACCGATAGGATTATGATACGACCAGTTCAACCATTCTTCGCCGTAAACCTTTTCAATTTTAACTTGTCCACTTTCTCGCTCTACATATTTGATGGGATTTTGGGGCGGAACCGGAAAGATCGCGATACCGAAGATTACTAAAAATAGGATAAGCGCAATCTGCCATTTTGTTTTATTTCTCTTCATTGTATATTGTGTTTAAAATAATCTTTCCAGATTTATTTAAAATCTATAATGCCCGTTAAAATTATACATTTGGAAAGATATCTTTTCTAATTATTCTAAATTTTTTAAAGTCATTAATAATGCATAAGCGCCTTTGATTACAATTTTGGAGTTTTGTAAATCCGCGGTAGAAATCTGGGTGTAGTCATTTTCAGTATTGCCAATTACCACTTCTTTCATCTCAAATTGCTTGTTGGCTTTTGCCACAAACACATAATTTTTATTTTCAAAACTAACTATTGCATCGGCTGGCAAAACATTAGATGGCTGACTGCTTAATTCAATTTCCGCATTCATATACATTCCCGGTAAAAGTTTTGGTGTCGCTTCCGTAAAATGACCATGGATTGTAATGCTTCGGTCTTCCGTAAAATCGTTTCCAATTAGGATTATTTTAGCCGTATATTTCTTTGTAGGATTTGCGTTGGTATAAGCAAATACGGTTTGCCCGATAGACAAATTGTGGATGTCTTTTTCAAAAACTTTCAAGGCAAGATGGATGTCGGACGGATTAATGATTTCATACAAAATATCGCTCGCATTTACGTACGAACCTGCATTTACGTTTGCTTTCGAAATATAACCGCTAATTGGCGCGTAAACGCCTATACTTTTGGTGATATTATTTGAGGAAATTCTATCAGGATTTATTCCTGCATATTTTAGTTTTGCACCGTTACTTTTCAGTTCAACGAGTAGTGAATTGTATTCTGATTTCGCTTGTTGGAAGACTTTATCGCTTGTTGCTTTGCTTTTGTTTAGTTCTCTCTGTCTTTCAAAATCTTCGCGTGCATATGTAATTTTTGTTTTCGCCATCAGATAATCTTCCTGCATTTGAATGTAATCCTGATTTTCTATGGTGCACAAAACCTGTCCTTTCTTCACAAAAGTACCTTCGAGTAATTTCGCATTTTTCACATAACCGCCCATCGGCACACTTACGGAATATAAATTTTGAGGCGGAACATCTATTTGACCATTTAACGTTAAAATTTCAGAGATGTCTTTTTGCTCTATTTTCCCTAATTCAATTCCCGCGTTTTTAATTTGCGCATCTGAAAGGGTGGCAACATTTGAATTGGAAGAAATTTCTACGGTTTCCTCTTCTGTTTTTTTATTATTGCAGGATGCAAGAAAAAGAAAGGCTGCTATGATGATTATATTTTTATACATAAGATTAAATTTTTAAGTTCTTGTAGAACCTTCGATTATGAAGATTGATTATTTATTTTTAAAATTAAATTTTGGTTTGAATATTAGAATTGTAATAATTCCTAAAATGAATGCGAAAATTCCTGCGTAGAAAAATTCAGAGGTTGGATAATTTGAACCAAAAAACCCCGCAATTGGATATGCAATTGCCCACCACAGATGTGAAAAAGCAAAATGAGACCCGTAGACTTTTCCTTGATGTTCAGAGTCGATAGTTTCTGCGATTAATGTTTCAGAAGGAATCTCTGCTAAACTCTGTCCCAAACCTGCGAATAGCCAGAGTATCAATAAAACGGGATATCCAACAAAATTTGCAAGTGAAATAGAAATAGCAAGTAAGAACACACCACTGATTAATGAAGTACTGCGCGTTTTAGATTTGTCTAGACTTCCTGATAGAAACGCTGCAACTGCAGCACCAATTCCGAAAACCGCCATCGCCCAACCGTAATATTTATCATCCAGTTGAAGACTGTTTTTAATGTGTCCAATGGTGTTCACCAAAATCATTGCACCTGCAATTGCTGAAACAAATTCGATTGCCAAAGCAAAGCGTAATATTTTATTTCCAAATAAAAGCCGAATGCCATTTGAAATATCTTTCCACGTATTTAAAGAATTTTTCGCTTTTTCTGTGACACCTTTTTGCAATTCACTGCTGGAAATAGAAAGTATTAAAATTCCCGCTACAATAAAAGTGATTGCATCCAAAAAAAATATCTGTCGCACACCAAGCCAGACGGCTAAAATACCTGCCAATCCTGGTCCCAACACACCTAACAGTTGAAAAGTCGCGGTGGAAAGTCCAATGGCTTCTCTGTAATACTTTTTTTCCACGATTTGTGGTATTATGGCGCGATAAGTTGGGGTGAAAAAGGCATTAAAAACATTTAATAGAAAAACAAGTGCGTAAATTTGCCATTCTGAACTGATGAAAGGAAGGCAACTGATGATTGCCATCCGAATAAAATGGGTGACGTATAGAATCTTCTTTCGTTCTACTTTATCCGCCAAAACTCCCGCAAACGGCGAAAATATTATAAAGGCAGTTACCCGCAACGTTAATGCAGTGGCTAAAATAACTGGTGAATTTTCTTTATCAATCTGATAAGCCAGTAGTGCTAATCCAACCCAGGAAAATGCGTCGCCCAACAAACTTATGGTTTGGGCAAAATAAAGTTTTGCAAAAGTTTTATTTTGCAGTGCTTTAAAAGGTTCGATGAAGGTTTTATATATTTTGGGATTCATCGGATTTAATATTGGGTTAATTCTTTTATATCTGAAATCGCATTATTCAATTCCCTAACCGATTCAATATATTTACTTTCTGTTTCCGTGTTTTGGTTCATTAGTAAAACCCACTCCAGATAATTTATATCACCGTCTTTTAATTTTTTATCTACCGCTCGTTTGATGATTTCTACATTTTTTAAGGCTTTTGTCTCAAAGTAATCCACCGTGGTTTTTCTTTTTTGATAGATTTGAAGAAGTTCCTGATATTTCGATTTTAACTTTAAATTTTCCAATTGCAACTT
This sequence comes from Kaistella carnis, assembly GCF_003860585.1. NCBI lineage: Bacteria > Pseudomonadati > Bacteroidota > Flavobacteriia > Flavobacteriales > Weeksellaceae > Kaistella > Kaistella carnis. The sequence continues at coordinate 2,587,497 of NZ_CP034159.1, forward strand.
ACTTTCAGCAATTTCATTTTTAATAATTAATGCTTTCTGTTTATTTTTTAGGGCTGTATTAAAAATAGGAATGCTAATACCAACTTGCCCGTAAACGCCACTGCTTTGGTCTTGCAATGGTGCGTTTGGACGGAAAGTTTGATAAAAAAAACCACCGATCAAATCTGGCAAAAGTTTTGTTTTTTCTAATGCCAGTTCTGCTTGATTGGTGTTTATTTCCTGCAATTGTAGTTGAATGCTTGGCTGGTTGGCAATTAAATTTTCATCAAGATTTTCATCAAAATTAATTTTAAAGTTATCATATATTGGAACAAAATCCTGGTCTTCATTAAGAAGATATTTTAGTTGGGTTTGAAGCACCAAATAATCACCTTGCAATTCCTGTAAGTGTAAATGAACTTCTCCGTAGAGGTTTTCTGCCGTGGTTTTTTCTATAATATTGCTTGCACCATTCGTAAATCGAAGGTGCTCAAGTCGATTATATTTTGAAAAAATGCTGTCATTTTTAAGCAATAGTTTTTCCTTTTCTTTCAGATAAACCATTTGATAAAAAACCAACGACACTTGTTTTGCCAGGTCTTTTTTCTGCAAGGCTTCATTAAATAGGCCACTTTTTGCCTGTTCCTTTAAAAGATTTTCCTGCTTCCGGTAAACAGAGGGAAATTTAATGCTTTGGGTAATCCCAACTTTTACATCATTCACATTGCTGTTAATCCGACCATAATCGACTGCAAAACCGGTATTTGGAATGTCATAAGCCGTTTTGGTCAATTGTTCTAAATAGTCAGAATTTAATTTTTGATTTTTTACATTTAGATTATTTTTCTGCGCAATATTTATCGCTTCATCAATCGTTATTTTTTGCTGTGCATTGATTCCTTGAAAGGAAAATAAAAATCCCAAAATGAGCAATGTTGTTACAGATTTACTTTTTTTAGGCTTTAATTTAAAGCCTTTTTCAAACATCACATACAATATTGGCAATACAAATAAGGTTAAAAAAGTGGCGACAAATAATCCGCCGATAACCACCGTTGCCAAAGGTCTTTGCACTTCTGCGCCGGAACCGTTGCTTAATGCCATTGGCAAAAATCCTAATGATGCAACCGAAGCCGTCATTAAAACCGGTCGCAAACGAACTCTGGTTCCTTTTAGAACTATTGCTTTTAAATCTGTTTCTCCTGCTTTTTTTATCCGGTTAAATTCGGCTATTAAAACCAAACCATTCAAAACCGCTACTCCGAAAAGCGCGATAAAACCCACGCCTGCACTGATGCTGAAAGGCATTCCACGCATCGCGAGAAAGAAAATTCCGCCGATCATTGATAATGGGATTGCGGAATAAATCAACAAGCCTTGTTTCACAGATTTAAAGGCAAAATAGAGTAGGATAAAAATTAAAATTAATGAAATTGGCACCGCAATCATCAATCGTTTTTTGGCTTCGTTCAGATTTTCGAAAGCACCACCATAAGTTGCATAATAGCCCGCCGGAAAATTGATTTGTTTATCTACTTTTTCCTGCAATTCCTGCACAATACTTTGCACATCCCGACCTCTCACATTGAAACCAACCACAATTCTTCGTTTTGCATCTTCCCGTTGGATTTGGTTGGGACCTTCTACAATTTCAACTTTCGCCAGTTGCGATAATGGAATTTGAGAACCATCGGAAGTGGGAATTAATAAATTCTGAACATCTGATAAATCCTTACGCCTTTCGCCTGCCAAACGAACCACTAAATCAAAGCGTTTTTCGTCCTCGAATACCAATCCTGTGCTTTGCCCGGCAAACGCGGTATTTACAACTCTGTTTATTTCAGAAATATTTAGGTTGTATTGCGCAATCGCATTTCGATTGTAATCAATCACTATTTGTGGCATTCCCGTGACGGCTTCTATATAAAGATCAGATGTGCCATCTACCGTGCCGACAACTTTTCCTAATTTATTGGCATAAATTGCCAAAGAATCCAGGTTTTCCCCATATATTTTGAGGACAACATCTTGCCGTGCACCAGTCATTAATTCATTAAATCGCATTTGTATTGGATATTGAAATCCATAAGAAACGCCTGGAACGGCTTCCAGTTCTTTAGCCATTTTCTCTGATAATTCATCAAAGGAAGAAGCAGAAGTCCATTCAGATTTATCTTTTAAAATAACCATCATATCACTTGCGTCGATCGGCATTGGGTCGGTTGGGATTTCACTGCTTCCGGTTTTTCCCACTACTTTTTGCACTTCGGGAAATTTATCCAATAGAATTTTTGCACCTTGCGAAATAGCATCCATTGAAGTTTGCAGATTACTTCCGGGTAAAACCCTTGTTTCTACGGCAAAATCTCCTTCTTCCAATGCGGGCATAAATTCGCCACCCATCATTGAAAGCGTTATTATTGCCGCAACAAAAGTTGCAAGCACGGCTCCAATAATTATTCTTGGGATTGCCAAGGCTTTTTCTAAAAGTGGCTGGTAGAAATTTTCAACTTTTTGCATCATCCTGTCAGAAAAATTCTTTTTGTGACTTATTTTTTTACTTAAAAATAATGCAGTCATCATCGGAACGTAGGTTAATGATAATATGAATGCACCAAATAAAGCAAATGCAATAGTTTGCGCCATTGGCAAAAACATTTTACCTTCAATTCCTTTTAAAGTGAAAATTGGGATGTAAACTATTAAGATTATTAATTCTCCAAAAACAGCCACGTTTCGCATTCTTACAGAAGTTGTTAGAACGGTTTTGTCCATTTCCTTTTGTGAAATTTCATTGTCTTTCCGGCTGTGTAAACTAAAAAGACAGGCTTCTACAATAATCACAGTTCCATCTACAATCAACCCGAAATCCAGCGCACCGAGGCTTATTAAATTTCCACTCACTCCGAAAATATTCATTAGAATAACGGCAAATAGCATTGCTAAAGGGATGACAGAGGCCACAATAAATCCTGCACGGATATTTCCTAAAAAGAAAATTAGTACCACTAAAACAATGAGCGCACCTTCAGTTAGATTTTTTGCAACGGTGGAAATGGAATTATTAACCATTTTGGTGCGGTCTAAAAATGGCTCGATGGTTACACCTTCAGGTAAAGTTTTCTGTATTTGTTCAATTCTATCTTTAATATTTTTGATTACAATATTGCTGTTAGCACCTTTGAGCATCATTACTACAGCCCCCGAAACTTCGCCAGATTTCACATTTCTTTTGTGAAAGGTCATTGCACCATATCTTATGGCACTTCCTATGCGTACCTCTGCAACATCACGAATAAATAAGGGACTTCCACTTTTTGTATTCTGAATGGAAATATTCTTAATATTGTCAATATTTTCTATCAGTCCTTCTGTTTTGATGTAAAGAACCGTCGGACCTTTTTCAATGTAAGCGCCACCCGTATTTTGGTTATTATTTTCTAATGCATTGAAAACATCAGCAACCGTAATTCCAAAGGATTGTAGTTTATTCTGGTCAATGGCAATTTCAAATTGCTTTAATTTCCCACCGAAACTGCTGACATCTGCGACACCTTCTACACCTAATAATTGGCGGCGAACGATCCAGTCCTGAACTGTTCTTAATTTGGTTTCGTCAAATTTATTTTCATACCCTGGTTTTGCCCGTACTACATATTGGTAAATCTCTCCCAAACCAGTGGTAACAGGCGCGAGGTAAGGTTCGCCGATGCCTTTTGGTATTTCATTTTTCACAGTGCTTAATCGTTCTGTAACTTGTTGACGCGCCCAATAAACATCGGTATTATCATCAAAAACAATCGTTACCACGGATAATCCAAAACGCGAAAAACTTCGGATTTCTTTCAGTCCAGGAATATTACTGTTCGCCTGCTCTATGGGAAAAGTGATAAGCCGTTCTATATCGGTTGCACCTAAAGATGGAGCAGAAGTTATAACCTGTACCTGATTATCTGTAATGTCTGGAACTGCATCAATCGGTAATTTTGTAAGTTGCAAAGCACCAAAAAGAATAAGCGCGAAAGTAAATAAGGCGACAACGAGTTTATTATTTATAGAAAATTCTATAATTTTATTTAGCATAAATTTAAAATTAATGTAATTAGAAAACACCATTTGCAGAGGAACTGCAAATAGAAATTTTGGTAATTAATAAACAGAAATATACTGATTATCAATTATATAAAATATACATTAACTTAATTTAGGCGGAAGCCAGATGCAGGCAGAATAACTGGATTTGTAGAAATCTTTATATAAAACGACCGTTTTGTCAGATGTAAAACTAATCGGTTTTTTAAAAGAAAATTCAGGCTGAATTTCAAACGCAATAATTGTATTTACGTTGGTATTGGTAGTCTTGAAGGGCAGTTTTTCATCGTGTTGGTCAGAATCTGAATGTGTTTTCTCACTATCATAATGATTTTTCATAAAACCTAAAAATGAAAGAGAGTGTTCTGTCTTATTCGTACTATGCTTTACAAAATGCTGTATCAAGTTTGGAAATTTCAACATTTCACCCAATTCTGTATTGGCACACACAAAAATAAGTAGAAATGATATCGAAATTATTTTCTTCAAGATTGTAAAAGAACAGATTTAATTATAGAAGATGAAATAATATCAGGTAATTTTTTAGAATTTATTGAAAGATTTACTCTTTTTCGGATTGTCGAAAAATCAAGAATAATATAATTTCCGGTAGCAATTTTTTATTTAACTTTGCAAAGGTGAAGATTTTCAATTATATATTAACAATTTATTTAGCCGTGCTATTTTGTATGCCTTGTTCGGATAATGAACAAAGCACTTTTGAGGTGGTTACTACTAAAATTGAAAAAGTACAGAACGAACATTCACAAAAACATAAAGACGATTTTTGTTCGTCTTTTTGTATGTGCAGTTGCTGTGGTAGGAATGTTGTAGTATATCAACAAATTCCTGCAAACTTTATTGGTCATTTTTCAAACGAATTCTATTCATCAGAATTTTTTCATATTCCAAACCCATACTCCAACTATTTCGGCAGTATTTGGCAACCGCCTCAATTAGGTTAGTATTATTAAATAAAATTTACGGTTTTGCTTTTCTGCGAACGCGTACTTTTTATTATCTAAATTTTACTTTAATCTAATTTTCTTTATCAATGCTAAATAAAATCATTGAATTCTCCATCAATAATAAATTGGTGATCGGAATTTTCACTATTGCGCTCATTATTTGGGGCGTCATGTCCCTTCGAACCCTTCCTATAGATGCCGTACCAGATATTACAAATAATCAGGTACAGGTAATAACATTAAGTCCATCACTGGCAACACAGGAAATAGAACAGTTTATTTCTTATCCTATAGAACAGACAATGTCTACTATTCCTGAAATTCAGGAAGTGCGATCTATTTCCCGCTTTGGTTTATCTGTTGTAACCATTATTTTTCATGATGACATAGATATTTACTGGGCACGCCAGCAAGTCTCTGAACGGCTTCCTGAAGCAAAAAGTTCCATTCCTGCAGGACTTGGTAATCCTGAAATGGCACCGGTTTCTACTGGTTTAGGTGAAATTTACCAATATACGGTTCATGCTAAACCCGGCTTTGAGGATAAATACGATGCTACAAAACTGCGAACCATACAAGACTGGATTATTCGAAAACAATTATTGGGTACGCCTGGAATTGCGGAAGTAAATAGTTTCGGAGGTTTTTTGAAACAGTATGAAATTGCACTAAATATTAATCAATTACGGAGTTACAATTTATCTATTTCGGATGTTTTCACAGCATTGGAAAAAAATAATCAGAATACCGGTGGTTCATATATTGATAAAAAACCCAATGCCTATTTTATCAGAAGCCAGGGCTTGATCACAAGTCTTGGAGATATTGAAAGGATTGTAGTTAAAAATTCGGAGAGTGGTCTGCCTATTACCATCAGAGATGTTGCAAAAGTTCAGTTTGGGACTGCTACCCGATACGGTGCACTTACCAGAAATGACAAAGAAGCGGTCGGCGGAATTGTAATGCTATTAAAAGATAATAATGCTTCTGAAGTAGTTGGACGAGTAAAGGATAAAATAGACCAAATACGGAAAACTTTACCTGACGGTGTAGAGATAGAACCCTTTCTGGACAGAAGTGAATTTGTAGACAGAGCCATGAGTACTGTGCAAAAAAACTTAATAGAAGGGGCGTTAATTGTAATATTGGTTTTAGTTCTTTTTCTCGGGAATATTCGTTCAGGCTTAATTGTGGCTTCGGTTATACCTTTAGCAATGCTATTTGCCGTAGCATTGATGAAAGTTTTTGGCGTATCTGGAAACTTGATGAGTCTTGGGGCGATCGATTTTGGACTTATTGTGGATGGTGCTGTAATTATCGTGGAAGCAACCATGCACCACATGAGGAAGTTGAAAACAGGAAAAATTTCGCAGGCAGAAATGGATATTCAGGTTTCCGGTTCTGCAAAAAAAATGATGAACTCCGCTGCGTTTGGTCAACTTATTATTTTAATTGTCTATTTACCAATATTGGCTTTGGTAGGAATTGAAGGCAAAATGTTTCGCCCGATGGCACAAACGGTTTCTTTTGCAATATTTGGAGCATTAATTCTTTCGCTTACTTATGTACCGATGATCAGTTCACTTCTATTGAGTAAAAATATTAGTCATAAAAAGAACTTTTCTGATAAAATGATGGAAAAACTTCAGCGCGTTTATGATCCGTTGATCAATGGTGCACTGCGATTTAAAAAAACTGTGTTGATTGTTGCAATTGCATTACTCGGATTGTCAGCAGTTATTTTCAATTCTCTTGGTGGTGAATTTCTACCAACGCTGGAGGAAGGAGATTTTGCTGTAGAAACAAGATTATTGGTAGGAAGTTCGCTGGAGCAAACCATTGAAAAAATAGAACAGGCATCCAGTTTATTGATGAAAACTTATCCGGAAGTGAAGGAAGTTGTGGGCAAGATTGGAGCATCCGAGATTCCTACAGATCCAATGCCGATAGAAGCCACAGATATTACGATCTTATTAAAACCTAAAAAAGACTGGACAAGTGCAGATACCCGGGAAGAATTAGCGGAGAAAATGCAGAAAACTTTAGAACAGGTTCCGGGAGTTACGTTCGGTTTTTCGCAACCTATACAATTACGGACCAACGAATTAATTTCTGGTGTACGACAGGATGTGGGTATCAAAATTTTTGGCGATGATTTAGAAACGCTTTCAGATTTAGCGAAGAAAATAGGTGGATTAATTCCCTCAATAGATGGTGCAGAAGATCTGTATGTAGAGCAAGTTAGTGGTTTACCGCAAATTTCTATCAAATTGAACCGGGATAATATCGCCCGATATGGGTTAAATGTTGAAGAAATAAATAACGCCATCAACACTGCATTTGCTGGAGGTGTAGCCGGAACGGTATTCGAAGGAGAAAAACGTTTTGATTTGGTCGTTCGTTTGGAACAGGGGGAGCGCCAAAGTATTGAAGATGTAAAAAGGCTCTTTGTTACTGCAAGTAATGGAAACCAGGTCCCGTTGGAGCAGGTTGCAGATGTGAGTTATCAATTGGCACCTAACCAAATACAGCGCGAAGATGCCAAAAGAAGAATTATCGTTGGCTTTAATGTTCGGGGTAGAGATATTGCCTCTGTAGTAAAAGAAGTTCAGGCAAAAATTGACGAAAAAGTAAAAATGCCGACCGGCTATTTTATAACTTATGGTGGCCAATTTAAAAATTTGGAAGAAGCCAACAAAAGACTGTCTATAGCCGTACCGGTTGCATTGGGATTAATTCTTTTGCTGCTCTATTTTGCGTTTGGTTCCTTAAAATACTCACTACTAATTTTCACAGCAATCCCGATGTCTGCCATAGGTGGCATATTTGCCCTTTGGTTAAGAGGTTTACCTTTTAGTATTTCGGCTGGTGTAGGCTTTATTGCTCTGTTCGGTGTGGCTGTTTTAAATGGAATCGTATTAATAACAGAGTTTAATCAACTTAAAAAACAAGGAATGAATGATGTAAAGCAAAGAATTCTCGCAGGTACTGCTATAAGATTAAGACCGGTTTTAATGACTGCTACCGTTGCATCATTAGGATTTTTACCTATGGCATTGGCAACCGGAGCAGGAGGAGAAGTACAAAAACCACTAGCAACAGTTGTTATAGGTGGTTTGTTCACCGCAACTTTTCTTACATTGGTACTATTGCCGGTACTTTACTCTTACGTGGAAAATATAAAACCTTCCCGACGTAAAATTAAAAAAACAAAAATTGCAGGAACAACAACGATCATTCTTTTGTTTTTACTTTCAGGTTTTAGTAATGGAGTTAAAGGTCAAATTACGACAAATTCCTCTTCATCTTTAGGAACGATAGATTTGAATTCAGCAATTTCTGCTTCTCTGGAGTCCAATCCAAACACAAGGGTTGCAAAATTAGGAGAGGAATATCAGTCTGCATTAAAAGGTTCTGTGAGAGATTACGGAAAAACAAATATCAATCTCACTTTTGGACAATATAATAGTCTTATTGCTTATGATAACAATATTACCATAAGCCAAAATATTCCGAATCCGGTTTATTTGAAAAGACTAACAGAACTGGCAGACGCTAACATAAACGCGTCCAAAATGCAGGCAGGAATTTATAAAAATCAGATCACTTATCAGGTGAAAAGTATTTATTATAGTTTACTCTACAGAAAAGAACAAAGAACATTAAATGAGGAATTAATCGCGCTTTATGAGAAAATACTTCGTGCCGCAGACATAAGATTTCAGACTGGTGAAACAAATATTTTGGAAAAATACAACGCCAATACCAGATTGCAGGAAGCGATTTCTCAAAAATTGCAGACTGATGAATATATAAAAATTCATCTGGAGCAACTGAAACGGTATACCGGAAATCAAACCATTGAAGATATCGCAGATAATACGCTTACTGAAAAATTTTTAGATGTATCACCACTAAGTGCAATTTTTAATAACAATCCGGAATTACTTGCTTTGAAAAGCCAGATAGAGGTCGCCAAAGAAGAAATAAGAGTCGAAAAAAGCAGGTTACTTCCCGATTTTAGCGTGGGTTATTTTAATCAGTCACTAGTGGGTAACTTCGAAAAAAATGGAGTTTCAAAGTTTTACGGAGTAGGTGAAAGATTTCAGGGTGTAGAATTGGGCATAAGCATACCTATTTTTGCAAAGGCACAGAAAGCAAAAATAAAAGCCGCTCAAATTCATCAGGAGTTGCAGGAAGCACAGGTAGATGCATTTTCATTCAGTCTTTCCCAACGGGGTGCAACATTGCTTTCTGATCTGAAACGATTGCAAATACAGATCAATTTTTACAGAGAAACTGCGTTACCGCAGGCAAAATTACTGATCTCTAAATCACAGCGCGCCTTTGAGGTTGGTGAAATGGATTATTACCAGGTAAGTCAATCTATAAATAATGCCGTGGAAGTCCAAAAGCAATACATCGAAAGTTTAAATCAATATAATCAAACAGCCATAGAACTGGAATTAATTTCTGGTTTATAATAAATAATTAAAGGTCCAATATCATGAACAAATCAAAATACATATATATCCTCGTTTTAGGTTTTTTATTATCAGCCTGTAACTCTGATAAAAAGGAAGAAACAGCAGTCACAGCAAATATAGAAGTTCCGCACGATGCAAATAGCGTAGAATTTAGTGAAGCACAGTATAAAAGCGTCGGTATGGAACTGGGAAATATAACCAATACTAATCTGTCCAATTACATAAAAGCCTCTGGTGCCATTGAAGTTCCACCGCAAAATCTGACCAGTATCACCTCTTCTTTTGGAGGTCATGTAAAATCCATGAACGTAATCGAAGGAAAATATATTGGAAAAGGAACCGTGGTGGCAACGATAGAAAATCCTGAATTTCTACAGATACAGCAGGATTACATGGAAAGCAATAGTCAGATGTCTTATTTAAGACAGGATCTTACACGCCAAAAAGAACTGGTAAAAGAAAATATTGCAGCCAGAAAATCTTTACAGCGGGCGCAAAGTGAGTATAATAGTATGTCTGCACGAGTTGCCGGATTACGGGCAAGACTTCAGGTTGCGAACATCAATCCTGCTTCTGTTGCAAGAGGTAACATATCTTCGCGCGCCAACATTTATGCACCACAAAGCGGATACGTAACAAAAGTATATACCAATATTGGAAAATATGTTGGAACTAATGAGGTTGTCGCAGATATTGCAAATACAGGTAATATGATGGTAAAAGTGCAGGTTTTTGAAAAAGATGTTGCAAAAATAAAAGTTGGTCAAATTATTCGATTTCAGGCTACTGGTGACGCCGAGGAAAAAACTGCTAAAGTTTATCTGATAGGGAAAGATATACACGGAGACAGAACTGTAGATGTTTTGGCAAGAATTCAGAATGTATCTCAAAATCTGTTGCCGGGAATGTTTGTAAATGCTATCATAGAACTTGGATCTGTGGAAACACCAGCATTGCCAGATGCGGCAATTGTAGGTTCCGGAGGTAAGAATTTTATTTTTATTTTAGAAAAAACTTTAGAAAAAACTAAAGATAAAGATGGGAAGGAAAAAGAAAAACAATATATCTTTAGGAAGGTAGAAGTGCAAACCGGTGTAAGCGAAAATGGTTTTACTGCGGTTACTTTGCCTGCAAAATTTAATGAATCCGATAAAGTAGTTTTAAAAGGGGCATATGACCTGCTTTCTAAAATGAATAATATGGAGGAAGAGGAGTAATCTTGGGATAATTTTAAAACCTTAAAACCTAGTTACAAACCATTTGTTTCCATAAAAAGTTGCCAAAACTAGCATCAAAATATTTTTATGATTTCAATTTATTTATACGCCTTAATTCCAGTTGTTTCCATTTTATTGGGCGGGATTACCGGATTATTTAAAAAACCAAACGCGGGTTTTCGGAGTTCTGTGTTGCATTTTGCGGGCGGAGTGGTTTTTTCAGTTGTTGCAGTGGAACTTCTGCCGGATATTATTAAAAATCACAGGCCTATTGAAGTGGGAATTGGTTTCGGACTGGGCATCGCGACGATGTTGGCTGTAAAATATTTTTCAGAAAAATTTCAAAAAAACGCTGAAAAATCGGCAGTAAAAAATTCTTTGCCGATGGGACTTCTGGTGGCATTGGCCATCGATTTACTAATAGATGGCGTGCTTCTCGGCGTTGGTTTTGCGGCTGGAAGCACCGAAGGAATTCTGCTTTCCATCGCTTTGGCTCTCGAAATTTTTTCTCTGGGATTAGCAGTAGTTTTGGCTTGTATGGATTTAAATTTTTCAAAACAAAAAAGCCTGACTATTTTATTAGTTTTGGGTGCCTGCTTCTTTGTCGGAGCCGTTTTAGGAATTACATTATTAGCAGGATTATCACAGGAATGGCTGGAATTGGTGCTGTCTTTCGGTCTCGCTGCTTTATTATTTTTGGTAACTGAAGAATTATTGAAAGAAGCGCACGAAGAAAAAGAAACACTTTTGCAGACGAGTATGTTTTTTGTAGGATTTTTAATATTTCTACTGGTAGGAATGGTAGTTTAAATTAATTAAGATTAAAAAAATAAGCATAATCGTAAAGTTCAAAAAATGAATTTTAATTTAAAATTTTTAGGTTCAAAAATTAAACTTGATAAATTATTATAATAAGATACAAACGATATATTCAAAAATTAAAATATAAAAAATGGCAAAAAAGAAATTAAACTTAAGGGATATTGGAACGGAAAAACATGCCGGAGAGCATTCCCACGATGCTGGACATAATCACGATAATACGGACAAAACAACGTTACAAATGTTTTTGCCCGCCATTATATCATTCACATTATTAATAATTGCTATTGCTTTAGATAATTGGATTACCCAAAATTGGTTTAATGGATGGGTAAGGATTGCCTGGTATGTTGCAGCGTATATTCCCGTGGGATTACCAGTTTTAAGAGATGCGTTTGATAGTATAAGAAAAAGTGATTTCTTTTCAGAATTTCTTTTAATGAGCATCGCTACAATTGGTGCATTCGCAATTGGAGAATATCCGGAAGGTGTAGCGGTAATGCTTTTCTACGCTGTTGGTGAAGTTTTTCAAACCCTTGCAGTACAGAGAGCAAAATCCGATATCAAAACCTTATTAGACCAAAGACCAGATGAAGTTACCGTTTTAAAAGATAACCAAGCAACAACTGTGAAGGCAGAATCTGTAGAAATCGGAGATATTATCCAACTAAAATCTGGCGAAAAATTAGGTTTAGATGGAGAATTGATTTCAGAAAAAGGTTCATTTAATACAGCGGCGCTCACAGGAGAAAGCAAACCAGATTCTAAAACTAAAGGTGAAACTGTTTTAGCAGGAATGATAAATCTGAACACCGTAGTAGAAGTGAAAGTAACTACCGCATATAAGGATAGTAAACTTTCTAAAATATTAGAATTGGTACAAAATGCAACTTCACAGAAAGCACCCACAGAATTATTTATAAGAAAATTTGCAAAAATCTACACACCAATCGTCGTACTATTGGCTGTTCTCATTACCATAGTTCCAATGTTTTTCGTACAGGATTATACTTTCAGCAAATGGCTTTATAGAGCACTGGTTTTCTTGGTAATAAGTTGTCCTTGTGCATTGGTAATTAGTATTCCACTAGGATATTTCGGAGGAATTGGCGCTGCAAGTAAAAACGGTATTTTGTTTAAAGGCAGCAACTTTTTAGACGTTATTGCTACTATAAAGAATGTTGTGATGGATAAAACAGGCACAATGACGGAAGGTGTTTTCAAAGTTCAGGAAGTTATTATTCATCCAGATTTTGATGAAAAAACAATTTTGGCGATGGTCAACAAATTGGAAAGTCAAAGTACACATCCGGTAGCAACTGCGATTCATAATTTTGTTGGAGAATTGGATTCAAAAATAGCATTTGAGAATGTAGAAGAAATTTCAGGTCACGGTTTAAAAGCAAACGTAAACGGAAAAGAATTATTAGTCGGTAATTTCAAATTATTAGACAAATTTTCTATTAAATATGATTTAGACCCAAGTTCAATTGTTTATACTACCATCGCAATTGCTTATGATAATAAATTTGCCGGCTATTTGACCATCGCAGATTCGATAAAAGAAGATGCGCAAGAGGCGGTTACTAAACTGCATAATCTTAATGTGAAAGTCACGATGTTAAGCGGTGACAAAACCAACGTGGTAGAACTTGTTGCAAAAGAATTAGGGATTGATACGGCTTTCGGAGATCTACTGCCCGAAGATAAGGTAGAAAAATTGAAAGCAATTAAAAGCAAAGGCGAGAGTGTAGCATTTGTGGGCGATGGCGTAAATGACGCTCCGGTCGTCGCACTTTCAGACGTAGGAATTGCAATGGGTGGATTGGGAAGCGATGCTACTATTGAAACCGCGGACGTTGTAATTCAGGATGATAAGCCGAGTAAAATTGCAATGGCCATAAATATTGGAAAGCAGACAAAAAAAATCGTTTGGCAAAATATCATTCTGGCATTTGCCGTGAAAGCCGTTGTTTTAGTTTTAGGAGCAGGAGGTTTGGCAACAATGTGGGAAGCGGTTTTTGCGGATGTTGGTGTGGCCCTTTTGGCTATTTTGAATGCGGTGAGAATTCAGAAGATGAAATTTTAATTAGTTTTTGTTATTGGTAGTGTTTCACTAACTGTGTAAGTTGAAAAGTTATTCTGAAAAATTTTGAGCCTTCAAAAGCTCAAAACTTTTTCGGAAATAACTTTTTACTATTTTTAAACTTTATACAGTTATGATCGACAAAGAAGAATTATTAAACAACAAGGATTTCTACAAATCCTTCAAGAGTGGAGAAGATTTAACCTCTTTCTTCAAAACAATGCACAAACGAGCCGTAGAACATATGCTCGAAGCCGAATTAGATGACCATCTGGATACCGAGAAACATCAAAAAACAAAAGACGGAAATTATCGCAATGGCCATCAAACCAAGAAGATAAAAACCTCTTTTGGCGAAGATGAAATTAAAGTTCCGCGGGATAGGGAAAGTACTTTTGAGCCAGCCTTAGTTCCCAAAAGGCATAATATTATTGAAGGTTTGGAAAATGTTATCATCTCATTTTATGCCAAAGGAATGAGTGTAAGTGATATTGAAGATCAGATCAAGGAAATGTATGATTTTGATGTTTCAACATCCACAATATCCAGGATTACCAATGCGGTTTCCAGTGAGATTGTCGCTTGGCAAAATCGGCCACTAGAGGATTTATACCTCATTGTTTGGATGGATGGAATTGTTTTTAAAGTCCGTGAGAACTCAAAAGTTATCAACAAAACCATTTATCTTGCCGTTGGTTTAAGACGGGATGGAAGAAAAGAAGTTCTGGGAATGTGGCTTGGAAAAAACGAAAGTTCCAGTTTTTGGATGAGCGTTTTAACTGACATAAAAGCACGTGGCGTAGAAGATATACTGATCACTGCAACGGATAATCTCAATGGATTTACCCAAACTATTCGCAGTGTTTTCCCACAATCTCAAACTCAGATCTGCGTGGTGCATCAGATTAGAAATGCTTGTAAATACGTAGTTTGGAAGGACAGAAAAGCCTTTACTTCCGACATGAAACACATTTACAACGCTCCCACCAAGCAAGCCGCAGAAGCCGCCTTAAATGATTTTGCAGAAAAATGGGAATCTAAATATTCGTATGCCATCAAATCCTGGAGAGATAATTGGGATGAATTAACGGTATTTTTCGAATTTCCGGTGGAAATCCGTAAAATCATTTACACCACCAATTTAATAGAAAATCTCAACGGAAAAATAAGAAAATATACTAAAAATAAAATGTCTTTTCCTACTGATGATGCGGTTTTAAAGTCAGTTTTCCTTGCCTTAAGAGAAGCAACAAAAAAATGGACAATGCCGATTCGAGATTGGGGAATCGTATTAAATCAATTTATGCTTATATTTGAAGAAAGGCTCAAGTTATAAAAAACTCAAGTCTTAAACTTTTCAACTTACACACTTTGCGGGACAGTGTCGTTATTTAAAATATTGAATGATAAATTGACCTTTTTAATTGTTTTTACGAATGATTACAGCATATTAAACTTCTCCATCGCATTTATTTTCGTCTGATCTGCAATATCAATATAGGGTTTCATTGCAGAATAATCGCTGTGACCTGTCCATTTCATGACAACCTGTGGTGGAATTCCCAATGATAATGCATTGCAAATAAAAGTTCTTCTACCGGCATGAGAACTCATGAGTGCATACTTTGGAAAAACTTCATCATATCTCTGATTTCCCTTATAATAAGTTTCTCTTACAGGTTCATCAATTTTTGCTAATTCCATTAATTCTCGTAGATATTCATTCATTCTTTGATTGCTAATTACTGGCAATGCTTTATAATTGTCAAATTGTGAATCTTTATATTTATTTAAGAGTGCTTTGCTGTGATCATTCAATTCAATGACTAAACTATCAGATGTTTTAACAGTAATTATTTCAATAAAATTTTCACGAATATCACTACGCTTGAGATTTTCGACATCAGAATATCGCAAACCTGTAAAACATTGAAAAAGGAAAACATCACGAACTCTATCTAAATATTTCTTTTTCGCTGGAATCTTTAAATTTTTCACACTCTTTAATTCTTCTTGAGTAAGAAATATAATCTTCTTTTGAACAGTTTTTAGTTTTGGTCTAAAATGTTGGAAAGTCGTATTTGAGTTGTAACCTTTTTTAGTCGCCCACGTTAAAAACCATCGAAGAAAGGAAAAGTTTTTTAATGTAGTTGAGTTTTGAAGTTCTAATTTTTCCTGTAGGAAGTATTGATATTTTAATAGTTTCTCTTCATCTATGCTCTTGAAATCTATTTTTGGGTCGAATGTTTTAAGGTGTTTTCTAAATGTTTTCATCTTTGCGAAAGTTGTGTTTGCCCAAAGATTTATCCTTGATTCTTCTTTAACAAATAAATCGAAAATTTCAAACACCGTTTTCTCAATTTCAACTTCTGTCACAACTTTTCTACCTATTTCTAAATTAAATTGCTCTCTTACAGATTTTTTATCCGGTGTTTTGTTTTCAAAAATGAAATTTCTAAAAACACGTTCGCATGCTAATTCGTAATCAGTTATTTTTTTATTTATTACACTTGCCGGAATTTTCTTTACACCATGTGTAGAGTTTGTTTTACAACGTTGTGTTTCTAAACTCCATTTGTCAAATTCTGCCCTGTGACCAACTCCAAAAGCGATTATATTTTTATCCCATTTTATTCTAAATCGGATTTTTCCGGTCGTGCTGTCTTTTTCTTTGTCAAGCAAAAATTGAGAATGATAATTAATTTCCATAACTAATTAATATTTGATTTGTCGATTTCTACATTAAAATTTTCTATAGAGATTCCTCCTTTTTGAACTAAATCATCATACGAATAAATCAGAGTTTTAACCAATTGACCGTCAGAAAAAATGGTGATAGTTTTTGCAATGTTTTTGGACGTATCGGCTTTATTGTCTTTTGGGTGTAGTAAAATTTTGAAAGATAATGAAGAAATTAGTGCAGTAGTTTCAAATGCTTCATTTTCAGCTACAGAATCTCTGTTCTCGCCTTTCTCATTTTTTTTATTAATAAATTCCTGTGATATTTTTAAAGGTTCAGAAATAGACCTGAAACTGAAATTTCCATTTTCATCTCTCCAATTATTATTACCCATAGCACTTTCGCTGATTTGTAATTGAGAATTATCTAAATTTAAAATTTGAGAGAGGTCTTTATCATTCCGTTTTACAATTCGCCACCAGGAAGATTGCTCGTATTGGTTCCAATCTCCGCTATTAACTATTTCAACTTTTATGTTTTGTTGAGAATTATTTGATTTCTGATTTTTTGCGTTATTAACAATTGTTGAAGTTTTTTTCTTTAAAGTTTGCTTTTGTTTTTGTGCATGAAAAGAAACTCCAAGGGTAAAAAAGCCAATAAGTAAAAACTTCCTCATGTTTACTTATTTAATAGTTCTATGAGTAAGCTAACTTGCCTCATACTTTCAGTTAACTGATCTTGACTTGTTTTCAGCCTATTCATTGTTTCTGCTTGAAGTTCAATCATGCCTGAAAACTCACTGTGGGTAATAGAAAAATTGCCATTGCCATTTACATTTCCATTAATATTGTTATTAACACTATTTGGCGATCCATTGCTATGAATGCTTTGATTGACTGGTTTAAGCATTTCCCCTGTTCCAGATATAAACCATTCCGGATTCAAATCAGTAAATGCAATCAATATTTTTTCGACGGTATCAGAATTTAATCCCGAATCATTCTTAATTGCTCTTCCTATTAAACCCACCGATAATCCTGCATCTACAGTAACCTTATTTGCGTTCAAATTTTTGTGAGCCATATACTTTTGAAGTCGTTCAGTAATAGTCATGTATATTTTTATTGATTTATATCTATGTATTTGCGATTAATATAGAAATAAATCTATATTTGCAATCTAATTGCAATACAAATATAGTAAATTATTTATATAAAAATATAATTGAAATGAAAAAAGTGAGCGTATTAATAGTTCAAAAGATTTTGAATGAGAATAATTTCAGCATAGAGTTAGCCAAAATACTTGACATTCAGCAACAATCGGTTTTAGGTCTTGCAAAAAGAAACAGCAATAAACTTACTTTATTTATCGCTGTTCAATTTTATAAAGAAAAGGGATTTACCGAGGAAGAGATTTTTCTGCAACCACAAATAAATATTAACTAATATGGAAGACAGAGACAAACCTATCTGGCAGTTAACAATTGGTGAATTTGTAGCAATTTTAGATTCCAGACTACCTGTAAATAAAATTGAATCAATTTCCAAAAACACAACTGAAAGCAAGCATGTATATGGCATAGGTGGATTAGCAAAACTAATTGGTTGCTCAAAGAATTATGCAGGAATTTTAAAACGAACTGGAATGTTTGATGAGGCAATCAGTCAAAACGGACGAACGATTATTATTGATGCGGAGTTGGCTTTGAAACTTTTTAACGATAATCAAAAATGAGAAATATTGATCCCGAAACACCAATTTGGCAACTAACTGTAGAGGAATTTTTAGAAGTTGCAAATAAATTGAATGCTGAAAAAAAATATGAATATGGCTTGAAAGGAATTGCGAAAATTCTTGGCTGCTCTCTATCTAAAGCAAATGAAATAAAATCTTCTGGAATATTAGACAAAGCAATAGTACAAAATGGCAATATAATTATAGTAGAAATAGATAAAGCACTAAAATTGTTCGCCAAGCATGGAAAATTATAATCTGGAACTTTCTGATCGTATTTGGAAGTTTAATGAAAGTAGAGCATTAGGATTGTCAACACTATCGGTTTATTTTTTTTTACTAAGGATAGGTATTGAGCGTACAAGTCTGAAGTTTACGATTTCTGACACTCAAATAAGTACGCAACTTAAGATGACCAGGAAGACTGTAAAAGTTTGTAAGGAAAAACTCCGACGATTTGGAATTATTTCTTATCAATCAATATCTGGCATTCCTGCAGAAATATCATTGATATCAGATTATCCTTTAATTCTTGATAACCAACATTTTGACGATGACTTAAATAAAAAAAGAAAAGCAAAGAAGCAAAATGAAGAGGTTTTAGTTCAATCTAAAATTTTAAAAACTTCAGTTTCAGAAATTGATGATATTTCAACAAAGAAAATAATGGATTTTCCAACTCTAAAAGAATTTATCGAGTATGCGGAATCGATAGAATCTTATGATGATAATTTATTATTAGAAATTAAAAACAAACATCAAACCTGGACAAATAACGGTTGGAAAAATAATTTTGATCGACCTATAACCAATTGGAAGTCCGCATTAAAAAATTCTCTACCCTATTTATATAATAGTGCCATAAAAAATAAAAAAACAATCGAGACAATCCCGACTATTAGACGAATAAAGATTGACGGTGATTCATAATAATGGGCAAAAGCAAAGTTTTTAAAATTTATAATATGATAATAAGTGAGATAAAAGTTGGTCAAGCAGTTACTATCAAAAGAATGCTTACCGAATATAAGGGAATTCAGAAAGTAAAAGTTTCCAGTTTTGGTAAAGTAGAAAAGCGTGTTTTCAAAGGAATTGGTATTGAAATTTATAAATATTTTAGTTTACAAGATGGAACCAAAACTTTAGAAAGCGAAGGAATCAAATTACAAACAGAACCGAAATAATTTTTTGAGTATTTGATATATGGCGGTCCCAAACAAAGATCTTCGGATCATCCGGAAAGAAATTGAAAATAGTACTGACAGATTGCCTGATAAAATTCGATTGGGAAACCATTTTGTGGACGATTTTATTTTCGAAAATAGTGAGGCTGCAGATATTCCTATCAATGCATTGAGGGTAATATTTAACATTGTGAGCATCATTGGGAATGAGCAGTTTCGTCCTACAGATCGTCCGCATCAACTTTCTCTCTTTGACGAAGAATTTGAGACTGATAACAATACTTTTGCTTCCATAAAAATAAGGAACAGTAAAATTTCTCCAAGCGGATCTACTAAACAAGTAGTTGCTGCTTACGAATTCCTTACAAAATTTAAAATGGCTTGGCACAGATCTGAAAACTCAAAAGGTAAAGAAATTAAAACTTTTGGTGGACTTATTTCCCTGCCGAGTTATGATGTTAGAGGTTACACCACGTTTTTAATTAGCAGTTATTGGTTGAAAAAATTAATGGTAATACCTGAATACAATTACGTTCTATACAATTTAGTGTATCATATTCGAAATAATAAGCATATTATTTTTGCAATCTGGCTCTCCAAAATTCCTGTAATGGGGACATCGGCGAAACTCTCAACACTCAATAAAAAATTCGGTCTCAATTATAGATCAGCTAATGATTTTTGTTTTAAATTTTTAAAACCCGCAAGATTAAATTTAAATAAATACAACAATTTGTCTTTCAATTTTAAATGTAATAAAGATTCAATCACAATTGTTCCCTACGATACATCTAAAATAGTAACGAAAGAAGGTGCTTTACATCCAAAAGAGAGTTGTAAAATCAATAGGAGGTTGAATTATTTAAAAGAGAGATTTGATTTGCAGGAAGGTGAAATGATTCAATTCTTTTACCATTACAGAAGCATTGCACAAACGAGAGATTCAATAGAAAAAGCATTTGCTGAATTTATTAAAACAAACAGAATGCTGAAAAAAAAATCAACAGACTATCAAGGTCGCGCTTTTCTGAATGAAATTCAAAACATCATCAAAAAGAATTATGCAGATACAAAAATGGGAGAATTGTTTCCGAACGGTTATCCGGTCATTATTTGAATTCGGATTTGGACTCATTCATTCTCGGATTTGGACTCATCCGCATTTCGGAATTGGACTCGCTGAAGTTAATAAAATGTTAAAATTTATAATTTTAAATGTGACTTTTCGGAATTGGACTCATTCATTGCAAATAAGAAATGAAATTGTGGATAACTTTATAGATAATTATCTATGTTTTCGGAATTGGACTCATGTGTAATAGTGCTTCTATTCGGAATTGCACTCATATCTTTTTCGGAATTGGACTCATGTCACTTTCGGTATTGGACTCATTTCAGAAATAACGTAAACCCTTTGCTATAAGGTTATATATGGCTTCAGTAAAAGAGATTTAAAAGTAGAGAAAAGTTTTTTTTATCTAAAAAGGGTTTCGATCATAAAAATTTGCTTTAAAAAAGAAAAAAATGAATTGCGAACAAATCAAGGAGAAAATAAGCATTAGAAGAGTCCTGGAATCATTCAATCTATTTCCTGTGAAGCAAAATTCAGAGACCGCTTTCTATTTCGCGATTGATCGAGAAGAAAAATCGCCAAGTCTTTGCGTAGATTTTGCCCAAAACAAAGCTTTTGATTTTGGAACCGGAAAAAGTTATGATGTGATTTCAATTGTTCAGCAACTAAGTAAATGTTCCGTTTCAAATGCGTTGCAATATTTAGAAAAGTTTGACACTTCAGTCCAATCAACAAACAAAAGTATTCTTGAGTCAAACAAAAATTATGAAATTTTAGAAGTAAAAGAAATTGAACATTTGGCATTGGCTGAATATTTAAAGTCAAGAAAAGTATTTGATCAAAAGCATTTGGTTAAAGAAATTCACTATCAAATGAAAGGAAAGAATTACTTTGGCGTCGGCTTTTACAACAATGCTGGAGGAATTGAAATCCGAAATAAATATTCTAAAATCTGTCTGGGCAAAAAGGATATTACTTTAATAAAAAATGAATTGAACCTAAAAAATGAGATCTGCGTTTTCGAAGGTTTTTTTGATTTTCTTACCTATCTCAATTTACCAAATGTTCAGATTTCCAATTCTGATTATTTGATATTAAATTCGACGGCGATGTTTTTTAAAGCTGAAAAACAACTGACGCAATATGATAAAATTGTACTTTTTCTGGATAATGATTTGAGTGGAAGTATTTTGGCCGAAAAGATTGTCGACAAATATGAGAATGTGGAGGATTGCTCAATTTTATATGAGGATTGTAAGGATTTGAATGAGTGGTTAGTAAAATATGTTAATTGGTAAAATATTTCATAGGAATCTGCGCTGAAATAAATTAATAATCGTAATATTGCAATCAAACAATGAATATAGGTAATTAAGCAGACATAAAATATGTACACAGATCAGCAAAAAGAAATCGCTTTATTCGCAAAAGTCTTTGGGCATCCAGCAAGAGTGGCCATTTTACAACGGTTATTTGAAATAGACGCTTGCTATTGTGGAGATTTATCAGAAGAAATTGGACTCGCACAACCTACTATTTCTCAACATTTAAAAGAACTAAAAACCACAGGACTCATCAAAGGAACTGTCGAAGGAGTAAAAACCTGCTATTGTATAGACATTGAGAATTGGACTAAAATGAAAAAACTAATGCACCAATTTTTAGATAAAGATATTCCCACGGCAGATTGTTGCTAAAAAATTTACTCCAGTCAATCGTTTAATCGCAATTAATAAATATAAAAATGAAACTATCCGAAATTAAAGACAAATTGAATAAATTGGAAAAGATCGCTTTCCAATTACCAAATGGAGAATTAGTACCTAATCATTTCCACGTAACAGAAATTGGAAAAATCACAAAGCACTTTATTGATTGTGGCGGAACTGTGAGAAAGGAAGAAGTGGTTAATTTTCAACTTTGGAACGCAAATGATTATGACCACAGACTTCATCCCGAAAAATTATTGGACATCATTCAACTTTCCGAACGTGTTTTAGAGATTGAAGATTTGGAAATTGAAGTAGAATATCAAGCAGATACGATTGGAAAATTTGGGCTTGACTTTGAGGGACAGAACTTTCTGCTAACCAACAAAGAAACCGACTGTTTGGCAAAAGATAAATGTGGAATTCCAAACGAAAAACCAAAAGTTAAACTATCTGAACTGAACAACGAATCTTCCTGTACGCCAGGCGGTGGATGTTGTTAAAATAACAAAAAAATGAAAGCAAATAAATCAAACTTGTTTTTAGAAATTGAAACAACAATTGAGACGTTAAATCCGAAAAATATTTCGGAAGAACGTAAAGCAATTTTACAACCGTTAACGGATTTTATTGAGGCTAAGGTTCTAAAAAATCAAGAAATTAGAATCAATTTCATCTGTACGCACAATTCACGAAGAAGCCATTTATCACAAGTTTGGGCGCAAACAATGGCATTTTACTTCAATATTAAAAATGTATTTTGTTATTCAGGCGGAACAGAAGCAACCGCACTTTTTCCAATGGTTGCAGAAACTTTGCAAAATTCAGGCTTTCAGATAAACACAATTTCTAAAAATGATAATCCTGTTTATTCCATTAAATATGCAGATAACGAGCATCCAATAATTGGATTTTCAAAGATATTGAATGATGATTTTAACCCAAAATCTGGTTTTTGTGCAGTTCTTACTTGTGATTCTGCAAATGAGGCCTGCCCAATTGTGTTTGGCGCAGAAAAACGAATTCCTATCACTTTTGAAGACCCAAAAGTATTTGACGATACACCACAACAAGCAGAAAAGTACAATGAAAGAAGTCTGCAAATAGCAACTGAAATGTTTTACGTTTTCTCTCAAATAAATTCATAAAAAATGGCTTCAAAAAAATTAAGTTTTCTAAATAGAAATTTAACGCTTTGGATATTTGTCGCAATGGCAATAGGAGTTGGACTTGGGTATTTTATTCCAACATTTCCAAACATCATCAATTCATTTAGTAGCGGAACTACAAATATTCCGATTGCAATCGGTTTGATTTTGATGATGTATCCACCATTGGCAAAAGTCAATTATTCATTATTGCCAAAGGTTTTCAGAAACACAAAAATCCTTTCTATTTCGCTCATTCTTAATTGGATAATTGGTCCCGTTTTAATGTTTGTTTTAGCAATTACATTTTTGCGAGATTATCCCGAATATATGGTTGGTCTTATTTTAATTGGTCTGGCTCGTTGCATAGCAATGGTCCTCGTTTGGAACGACCTTGCGGAGGGAAGTAGCGAATATGGAGCAGGATTAGTCGCTTTAAATAGTATTTTTCAAGTTTTTGCCTATAGTTTTTATGCCTGGATTTTTATAACAGTTCTACCGCCATATTTCGGTTTTGATGGTGCAATTGTGGATATTTCAATCGGAACTATTGCAGAAAGTGTCGCAATTTATTTAGGTATTCCGTTTGTAATGGGAATTTTAAGCAGACTTATTTTAGTAAAAATAAAAGGCGAAGAATGGTATACCAACAAATTCATTCCGACAATTTCGCCCATAACTTTAATTGCGCTTTTATTTACCATTGTAGTAATGTTTTCGCTAAAAGGAGAAATGATTGTAGAGATTCCAATGGATGTAGTGATCATCGCAATTCCTTTGTTAATCTATTTTACACTAATGTTTATTATTGGATTTTTCGTTACTAAAGCAACAGGTGCGGAATATGATAAAACTACAGCGGTAGCTTTTACGGCAGCAGGAAATAATTTTGAATTGGCGATTGCTGTTGCTATTGCAGTTTTCGGATTGAATTCAGGACAAGCATTTGCAGGAGTGATTGGCCCTTTAGTTGAAGTTCCAGCGTTGATTTTATTGGTTCGAGTTTCATTTTGGCTTAAGAAAAAGTACTTCAATAAGAATGTCTTGTAATGTTAAAATTTTCCAAATTATAATCTAATTTTCAAAACTAAGACCGCAAAAATTTCTTATATTTGAAAAGGATGAAATAGATTGCAAGTAAACCCATGAAAGATAGAAACTCACCTGCAGTTTCTATCTTTTTTATTTTTAACGCATCAATCCGCCGTAAACTTAAAAACTAACAATGAATCAAGAACTCGAAAAAACCCTTTGGGCTACTGCAGATAAACTGCGTAATAATATGGATGCCGCCGAATATAAACATGTCGTTCTCGGTTTGATTTTCCTAAAATATATCTCTGATAGTTTCGAAGATTTATACAATACGCTGAAAGCCGATAAATTATCTGATGAAGAAGACAAAGACGAATATCTCGCCGAAAATGTCTTCTATGTTCCGCCTTCCGCCAGGTGGGGATTTATACAGCATCAGCGCGCTAAACTTCCAAGTATCGGTAAGGACATTGATGATGCGATGGATGCCATCGAAAAAGATAATCCCAGTCTGAAAGGTGTTTTACCAAAAGATTACGCCAGACCTGCCCTGGAT
The DNA here is from genome assembly GCF_003860585.1 of Kaistella carnis. Lineage (NCBI taxonomy): Bacteria > Pseudomonadati > Bacteroidota > Flavobacteriia > Flavobacteriales > Weeksellaceae > Kaistella > Kaistella carnis. Next base: position 2,612,269 of record NZ_CP034159.1, read on the forward strand.
AAAAAACGCCTGGGTGAACTGGTAGACTTAATCGGAAATATTGGATTTAAAGAGAAAGGACACAGCAGCAAAGATTTGTTGGGCCGAGTTTATGAATATTTCTTAGGAATGTTTGCAGATGCGGAAGGCAAACGAGGCGGCCAGTTCTACACACCGGAAAGCATCGTAAAATTACTGGTGGAAATGCTGGAACCGTACAGCGGCAGAATCTACGATGGTTGTTGTGGTAGCGGTGGAATGTTTGTGCAAAGTGAAAAGTTTTTGGATGCGCACGGTGGAAAGATTGGCGATATTGCCGTTTACGGGCAGGAAAGCAACCCAACCACTTACAAACTTGCCAAGATGAACCTCGCCATCCGGGGTATAGATGCTAAAATTGAACTGGGTGACACTTTCCATAATGACAAACACAAAGACCTGAAAGCCGATTATATCATGGCGAACCCACCCTTCAATATTTCAGATTGGGGCGGTGAACAATTGCAGGACAGACATCTTTGGAAATTCGGCGTTCCGCCAACTTCTAACGCCAATTACGGCTGGCTGCAGTTATTTATTAATAAACTCAACAGCACCGGAACAGCAGGTATTGTTTTGGCAAATGGTTCTATGACCACCAATGCCGGATCTGAAGGGGAGATACGGAAACAATTGATAACCGAAGGTTTGGTAGATTGTATGGTGGCTTTGCCAACGCAGTTATTTTTCAATACGCAAATTCCTGCCTGTCTGTGGTTTTTGGCGCGCAACAGAACCAACCATAAATTTAGAAACCGTGCCGGAGAAATTCTTTTTATTGATGCCCGAAAAATTGGCGCCTTGATCAGCCGGAAGAACAAGGCTTTTAATGATGACGATATCAAGCAGATTTCAGATGTTTACCACAATTGGCGGAATATAGATGGGAGTTACGAAGATGTGCAGGGATTTTGCAAATCTGCAACATTGGCAGAAGTAGAAGCTAATAATTTCGTGCTCACGCCGGGACGATATGTGGGAACGGAAGAAGCGGAAGACGATGGTATTTCTTACGACGAGAAGGTGGCCGAGATATCACAAAACCTAAAAGGCTATTTTGAAAAATCTACCGCTTTACAGCAAAGAATTAAAATTAATTTGGCAAAAGTTGGAATTGAAATTTAGATTAAAGTAATATATAGTTTTTTATATGTTACTTTGACAGTCAAAAAGAACATACTAATTTTTATATGTTACTTATATAAAATAGCAAATTAATGATACAGATTGAAAAATATATAGCAGGTAGGCGAACTAAACATCCTACTGGATATACCTTCTTTAAGCCGGAAAAAATAAATGATCAGTGGAAATGGGAAGATCAAACCATCAATACACTCTTAGAGAAGGCGGCCATAAAATTGGGCGAACTAAATTCCTTTTCGAAGCTTGTCCCAAATATTGATCTTTTTATACAACTGCATGTTACCAAAGAAGCGGTAGTTTCCAGCAGAATAGAAGGAACACAAACAGGGATGGATGAAGCTCTTCTGGATATAGAAGAAATTTCTCCCGAGCGAAAAGACGATTGGTATGAAGTGCGTAATTATGTGAAAGCACTCAACCAAGCTATTGTTGAATTAGAAACATTACCCATTTCTTCCCGGCTGATCAAAAAGACTCACGAAGTTTTGTTAGACAGCGTGCGTGGAGAAAACAAACTACCGGGAGAATTTCGGTCCAGCCAAAACTGGATTGGTGGCAATAGTTTAATAGATGCTGTTTTTATACCGCCCAGTCATGATTTGGTAAATGAACTCATGGGTGATCTGGAAAATTTCCTGCACAATGATCATATTAATGTACCCGCACTGATTCGGATTGGAATCGCCCATTATCAGTTTGAAACCATACATCCTTTTTTAGATGGCAATGGCAGAATCGGGCGGCTGCTCATCACTTTGTTTTTAGTTGATCAGAATATCCTGAGCAAACCACTGCTTTATTTATCGGCGTTTTTCGAAAAAAACAAAAGCTTGTATTATGATAATTTGACGCACGTTAGAACCAAAAATGACATCTTGCAATGGTTAAAATATTTTCTGGTCGGCGTTGCAGAAACTGCTGAAAACGCTACCCAAACGCTATCGAATATCCTGGAACTAAAGGCAGGGATTGAAAATAAAATTGCCTCAGATTTTGGTAAAAAAGGAATGAATGCCAATCTGCTGTTACAGTATTTATTTATAAAACCGGTTATTCATGTGAAGCAGGTACAGGAGCATTTGGGTATAAGTTACAAAGCGGCCAACCAACTGGTTTCAGATTTTGTAGAAGCAGATATTTTAAAAGAGGTAACCGGAAACAGCAGAAACCGCGTGTTTTCCTTTACCGGGTATATCAAATTATTTTAATAATGAGCGAGTGGAAAGAATATAAATTAGACGAAATTGCAGATATCTATAATAATAAAAGAATTCCTTTAAGTTCAATTGTTCGTTCAAAAAGGCAAGGTAAATATCCATATTATGGTGCATCGGGAATTGTTGATTATATTGATGATTACATTTTTGATGGCGATTATATTTTAATCTCAGAAGATGGTGAAAATCTAAGATCACGAAAAACACCAATTGCATTTAGAGCGCAAGGCAAATTTTGGGTTAATAATCATGCACATATTATTCAGGGAAAAGATAAATTTTTAAACAATTGGATATCTTACTTTTTTAAGAATTTAAATGTCAGCCCTTATTTAACTGGAGCGGTACAGCCTAAATTGAATAAAGAAAACTTACTGCGAATTCCAATTCCAATTCCTGATTTTGAGTCGGCCTCGATTATTACTGAAGTTCTCTCTTCATTAGATGATAAAATTGAACTCAACAATAACATCAACAAAGAATTAGAAAAACTCGCACAAACTCTTTTTAAACAATGGTTTATTGATTTTGAATTTCCAAACGAAAACGGCGAGCCTTACCAATCTTCCGGAGGAGAAATGGTAGAAAGTGAACTGGGAATGATTCCGAAAGATTGGGAAATTGGAATTCTCGACGATATTTTAGAAGTGAAAGGTGGTACAACGCCGAGTACAAAAGATGCTTCTTTCTGGGACGGAATTTATCACTGGACAAGTCCGCGTGACTTATCAAATTTAGAATTCCCTTTGCTAATTGATACCGATAAGAAGATAACTGCAAAAGGTTTAAAAAAAATTAGTTCAGGATTATTGCCGAAAGGAACATTACTGCTTTCTTCCCGAGCACCCATCGGTTACTTGGCAATTACTGAAATAGAAACTGCAATCAATCAAGGATATATTGCGATAAATGGAAAAAAAGAATTTTCTAATATTTTTATTTTATACTGGCTGAAAGTCAATATGCACTTAGTAATTGAAAGGGCGAATGGATCAACTTTCTTAGAGATTTCTAAAACAAATTTTAAGCAGATTAATTGTATTATTCCAGATAGTACCATTCTCCACCAATATATAAATCAAGCAAATGCAACATTTGAAGTTATGCGCAATAATTTATTGGAGAATCAAGAACTCTCAACCCTCCGCGACACACTTCTTCCCAAACTAATTTCCGGTGAGCTAAACGTTAAAGATTTGTAAATTTTAAAAATCATTAACCTAATAAGTAAATAAAAACATAAATTTGCAGTGGAGATAAGATTCAAAAGTAACAAATTAGAAAACTCTTTTACAGACGACCGGCTTTTGGTGAAAACCTACGGCGAGTTGGCGAAGAAGATTAAACAAAGATACGATGAGCTGAAAGCTGCAGATAATTTATCGGTTATTGCTAAAATTCCTGTCTTACGTTTGCATTCACATCAGGGTAACAAGGGAATTTGGTCTGTAGATATTCATCAAAACTGGAGAATTCTTTTCACCATAGATCAAGATCCTATTCCCATTTTAGAAAATGGCGGAGTAGATCTAAAAACCATCGAAATTATAAAGATAGAATCTGTAGAAGATCCTCATTAATCAGCCAAGCAATGAAAACACTGGAACTAAAAAAATCACTTTTAAGCGCACCCGGAGCATCTATACAGGAAAATATAGATTTCATCGGGATGTCGCAGGCAGAATTGGCGGAGCGCTTGGGAAGATCAATCCCAAAACTCAATGAACTCATCAAAGGAAAAGCGCCCATCACCAAAGATACCGCCGCGAAACTGGAATATGTTCTTGGGATTCCTGCGAGTTTTTGGCTAAATCTTGAAAGACAATACCAGGAAGAATTGATGCGGATAGAGCAAATGGAGTTTCTGGAAAACTGCAAAGACTGGATCTCCGGTTTCCCAATCACTGCGTTAAAATCAATGAACCTGCTTCCCGAAACTTCGGTGAAGGCAGAAATCGCAGAACATCTGTTAAAATTTTTCCGTGTGGCTTCACCCAATGACTGGTCCCGCATTTACACAGAAGAATCGCTCGCTTTTAAAATAGAACTGAAACACACCACAGATCCAAAAGCCATTTCGGCGTGGTTAAGAATTGGCGAACTGCAAGCCGAACGAATTAGTTTGGCGGCTTTTGATAAAAAATTATTAACAGATTCTTTACCGCTGCTGCAGGACATTGCCTACAACCAACCGGAAAACTGGCTTGAAGAAATTCAGAAAGTTTGTGCTTCTTTTGGTGTGGGCGTCGTGTATTCTCCATGTCTTTCCAAAGCACCAATTTATGGGGCTGCACGTTGGATCAAGAATAAAACCGTTCCTCTCATTCAACTGACCGACCGGAAGAAAGATTACAATGCTTTTTGGTTTTCGTTTTATCACGAATTGGCGCACATTCGCTACCACAACAAGTCAGACATATTTTTAGATGGTTTAGAGGAGATTTCACCGGATTTGGGAAAAGAAAAAGAAGCGGATGAGTTTGCATCTAGAATGCTCATCAAAGATGCAGTACGGGCGAAAATAGAAAATTCCGAACTCAGCACCAGAAATGCAATTTTGCAATTCAGTAAAGAAAATAAGATTCACACCAGTGTTTTAATTTCACAATTGCAGCGATTGGGTAAAATCGCATACAATGATGTGGTGGCTCAAAAATTAAAAACAAAAGTTGAGTTTGAAAAATTGACCTTTAAATAAATTTTATGGCAGCAGTTATATCCGAAGATCACATAGAGCAGGTTATCATTCAGGAATTTGTAGATATTGGCTATGAATATATTAATGGGGTAGAAATTTCACCGGAAGGGCTTTATCAGGAAAGAGAATATAACGAAGTCGTCTTAAAAAACCGCTTGCAGGAAGCCATTGCAAAAATAAACCCTACCATTCCTTACGAAGCTCGGGAAGAAGCCCTGAAAAAAGTTTTGCGTTCGGACAGCCCGGAATTATTTCAGAATAATTACCAGTTCCACCAATACCTAACCGATGGTGTTGATATAGAATACCGCAAAGAAAATAGAATTGCCGGTGACAAAGTTTGGTTGGTTGATTATGAAAATCCATTAAACAATGAATTTTTAGTCGTCAATCAATTTACCGTAATCGAAGGAAACGTCAACAAAAGACCTGATGTGATTCTGTTCGTAAACGGTTTGCCATTAATAGTAATTGAGCTTAAAAATGCGGCAGATGAGAACGCAGATGTAAATGCGGCTTTCAACCAGTTGCAAACCTATAAAAAAACCATTCCGAGTTTATTTCAGTACAATGCCTTACTCATTGCATCAGACGGTTGGGATGCTTTGTACGGTTCGCTTACTTCTCCCAAGCAGTTTTTCGTTCCGTGGAAATCAATTGACGGGGAATTAATTGCTGACGAGCATATTCCGCAAATGGAAGTAATGGTGAAAGGTATGCTGAATAAAACGGTGATTTTAGATTTGATCCGCCATTTTACAATTTTTCACCAAAACAAAGAATTCTTAACGAAGATCGTTCCGCGCTATCATCAATATTTTGCGGTAAACAAGGCGGTAACCGCGACCATAAAAGCAACTGCAGAAAATGGTGATCAAAGAGCGGGTGTTATTTGGCACACGCAGGGAAGTGGCAAAAGTTTGTCGATGGCATTTTACGCAGGAAAATTGGTTTTAGCTTTAAATAATCCAACCTTGGTGATCTTGACGGATAGAAATGATTTGGATGATCAGCTGTTCGATACTTTTTCCATGAGTCAGGATATTTTGAGACAGACCCCTGTGCAGGCGGAAAACAGAGACCATCTGAAAAAGATATTGTCTGTTTCTTCGGGAGGAATTGTTTTTACCACGATCCAAAAATTTCTACCGGAAATCGAACAGAAAATCGATTTAGGAAACGGTAAATTCAAAAATATAAAGGGAGATTTCGACGAATTATCAGACCGCAGAAACATTGTGGTGATTGCAGATGAAGCGCACAGAAGTCAGTACGATTTTATTGACGGTTTTGCCAAACATATGCGAGATGCGTTGCCTAACGCTTCTTTCATTGGGTTTACAGGAACTCCAATAGAAAACACGGATAAAAATACGCAGGCCGTGTTTGGTGATTATATCGATGTTTATGATATTCAGCAAGCAGTAGAAGATGGCGCAACGGTAAGAATTTTTTATGAAAACAGATTAGCAAAAATTATCTTAAAAGAAGAACACAAATATAAAATTGACGAGCAACTTAATTTGGTTGCCGAAGAAATGTCGGATTATGGAGAAAGGGAGGAAGGTATAAGTGATGACATTGAAAACAAAAAAGCAAAATGGGCAAGACTGGAAGCTATTGTTGGAAATCCCGACCGACTAAAACTGATTGCCAGCGATATTGTAAAACATTTCGAAGCGCGAAACGAAATTTTAGAAGGTAAAGCGATGATTGTCTGTATGAGCCGAAGAATTGCGGTGGAACTGTATGCAGAAATAATTAAAATTAAACCGGATTGGCACAGCGATGATGATGCAGAAGGCGTAATAAAAGTCGTTATGACAGGTTCGTCCTCCGATCCGCTGGACTTTCAACCTCATGTAAGAAACAAGAAGAAAAGAAAAGCATTAGGTGAGCGGTTGAAAGATGAAAATGACAGTCTGAAAATTGCTATAGTTCGCGATATGTGGCTTACCGGGTTCGATGCACCGAGTTTGCACACTCTATATGTGGATAAACCCATGAAAGGTCATAATCTGATGCAGGCAATCGCAAGGGTTAATCGGGTTTACAAAGATAAAGAAGGTGGATTGGTGGTTGATTATATTGGGATTGCCACAGATTTGAAAAAAGCACTTTCAGTTTATGTAGAAAGCGGCGGAAAAGGGAAACCTGCATTTGACCAGGAAGAAGCCGCTTCTGTAATGATGACCAAATATGAGATTGTGGCGCAGATGTTTTCGGAACAACCTGTAGATAAATCAGAATTTAAAGGATTTGATTATCAGTCATTCTTTACGATGACACACAAGGAAAAATTATACTTTCCGATAAAAGCAGCGAACTATATTTTGGGATTAGAAGATGGAAAAGCACGGTATACAAATGCGGTAACCGCGTTAAGTAAATCCTTCGCAATTTCAGTACCGCATCCATTTACAATTGATATTCGTGATGAAGTTGGATTGTTCCAGGCGATCAAATCAAGAATTGTAAAAGTCACCCAAAGTGGAAAAGCGAAAAGTGACGAAGAAATAGAAACCGCTATAAAACAGATTTTATCTGACGCTGTAGTGGCAGAGGAAGTGATTGATATTTTTGATGCCGCCGGTATTAAGAAGCCGGATATTTCAATTTTGTCAGATGAGTTTTTGGCAGAAGTGAAAGGAATGAAACACAAAAACCTCGCTTTTGAACTGCTGAAAAAGTTGCTGAATGATGAAGTGAAAACGCGACAGAAAACAAATATGGTACAATCGAAAAAGTTTTCAGAAATGATAGAAAACGCCGTCCGTAAATACCAAAATAATCTGATTTCGTCGGCAGAAGTTATTCAGGAATTAATCAATCTTGCAAAAGATATTAAAGAGGCAGATAGAAGAGGAGAAGATTTGGGTTTAGATTTTAGAGAGTTTGCTTTTTACTCCGCTTTGGAAGTGAATGACAGTGCAGTTTCCATCTTGGGAGACGATATTCTGCGGCACATTGCCAGAGAATTGGTAGATACCATCAGAAGCAACTCCAGTATTGACTGGACAGTTCGTGAAAATGTACAAGCCAAGATGAGAATTGCTGTGAAGAAAATCCTCCGGAAGCACGGTTATCCACCAGATTTGGAAGTGAAAGCAACGGAGACGGTTTTGGAGCAGGCGAAATTGATGGCGGGGAGTTTAAGTGAACAGTTATAATACATACGATGAAAACAAAAGAAGACTTCATTCAAGAAATCAAAGTATTAGCAATAAATACAGAAGCGAATATCAGAAACTTTTCTACAAAAGTAGTAGATGCACAAACATTACATCAATTCTATGACAGATGTTTAGAGCAGTTTTACAAATTTATGCCTTGCTACTGTTTTATGTTACCATTTCATCACTTATCTGAAGAAGAGATGTTTGAGATAAATCAATTTGGATTAGATAAATCTGAGGAACTTCATAAATTGTATAGCAGAATCTATGTGGAGAAAAGGAATGCTATCGACATGAGATAATATAATTAGCCTAAATTATTATGAACATCGATTATGAAAACGTACAGCTTCTTGTAGAAATTGTTATAGAGGAAGAAGCACGAGAAATTGACGACGCAGATTTCAGTCCAAAACAGGAGGATATGATGGACTCCAAAATAGAAAATATTTTAGTGATAGCCGAAGGACTGACTTATGAAAATACATTTTATATGACCGATGTAGAAGCGGAATTCAAAAGTCCCAATAGTGAACGACAAAAGGTTGCATATGAAACAATCTCCCAAATGACGCATGTAAAATTCAGTTGATGAAGGATTAATTTGCTGCTAAAGATATCGGGCTTCTGCAGATGTATTGGGATGGTTTGTATGAGGATTAATTTAAAATATAAAGATGGATTTAAAAAAAGTTTTTATTTCATACAGTTGGGGAGATAAAGCTCACCAAGATTGGGTGCAAAATTTAGGTACACGATTAATTAATGATGGCATCGATGTAACATTAGATAGGTGGAGTGCGAAAGAAGGACACGACATTACTTTTTTTATGGAAACAATGGTTAAAAAAGATCTATATGATCGAGTCTTAATTATATCTGATGAGAAATATAGTAAAAAAGCAGATAATAGAGATGGTGGAGTTGGAATAGAAACTCAAATTATAACACCTTCAATTTATAAGGATGGTAAACAAGAAAAATTTTTACCGTTAGTTGTAGAGCGAGATGAAAGTGATAATGTTTATTTGCCGATATTTTTACAAAACAGATTATATTTCGATTTTTCAAAAGAAGAATATTTTGAAGAAACTTATGAGAATTTGGTTCGAAACATTTATGATGCGCCACAGATTGTTAAACCGAAATTAGGAAATAAACCTTCCTATATTACAGATGATCAATCAATAGTGAATAGCAATACTTCTTTCCTTGTAAGGTCATTGGAAAATCAATTGTCTAAAAATCCTAATAGAATTAACAGTTTAGCACAAGAATTTATTGATGATTTTAAAAGTAATTTGTTTGAATTCAGGTTAAATTTGGAAAATGGAATTACATTTTTGGATGCCGGCAAGAAGTCAGTGGATAAGATACATGAATACAGGAATTTACGTGAAGATTTTATTCAATTCCTTCAAATCATAACTAAAACTGAATATAATTTTGACGTGGATATTGTAAAATCTTTATTCGAAGAAAAGGATGTCTATAATAGGCCACAGGATGTAAATTTGAGAAGTTGGTCAACGGCAGAATACCAGCACTACAAATTTATTTTTCATGAACTTTTTATTTATGTAGTTGCAATATGCTTAAAGAATCAAAATTATAATGCTTTAGCAGAATTTTTACACTCACCGTATTTTTATCAGAACAGTAATATTAGAGAAATTAAAGCGCAAAAATTTATAGAAATTCGGGAACACCCTGAAATATTGAATGAGTACTATAAACAGGAATTTAATAAAATTAGTGGTTCTGCGGAACTAATGATTAGTAACCTTTCGGATAAACTAAATAAACAACTATTTATTCAAGCAGATCTTTTGTTACATTATATTGATGAGTTAAATAATAATGATGTTTTGTCATACAAAAAATGGTTTCCAGTTACTTATATTTATAAAGGTGAGGAATTATCCAATACTTTTTTTAGCAAACTAGTTTCAAAAAAATATTTTGAAAAGTTAAAGATTGTTTTTGATGTAGATAGTATAGAGTCTTTCAAGGAAATTCTAATCGATTACAAAGCAAATAATGAAAAGCAATCTAGAAGAAATCCAAGTTTTGGTAATGGTCCTTGGCATGGTGTACCTTTTATTTATGACCTTTTTAAAATCGAAGAAATTGGTATTTATAAATAGATAATTAAAGTCAACTGATTTTTTATGATAAGAATTTACTGCGATAAAAATGTTTATTCCCTACTAAACGAGTCTAATAGAAATTTCAATCCAGAACTCAAATCATTGATGGATGACTTGAAGGATATCATGATTTTTACTTATTCACACGCTCATCACGAAGATCTATCAAATTCAGATGAATCTTTTTGGAATCATGATTTAAAATTACTGGAAAATTACGTTAAAGATCATTACTTTAATTATGATGGCATAAAAAGAACTACTGAATGCCTTCTGGCAGAACCTACAAAATCCTTCTTTGATACTGATTTCAAAATTTATAATAATGTTATAAATCCTAACAATAATATATTGGACACAATGTTTCAATTATTAGAGGAGGGTGATAATGATGAGGATGAGTTATTAAAAGTTGCAAAAAAAACGTTCCAAGCATTATTGGATCAACCAGCCCCAAATTTTTTTGATCCAAATTTATCTGACAAAGAAAAGGAATATGCCGAACGCTTTTTGCCAGTAAGTCAAGATCAAACTATGGGTTCGATGATTAATAATCTTTTTAAATTTGGAAATAAATTACTGACAGATAAAACTGAAGTAATTGCTCTGAAGAAAATGATGGAAGAATTTGTCAATAGCGATAAATACAGTTTTGAAAAATGGCGAAATCAGTTTGACGCGAAATTCAAAGAAAATTTTGGTGGAAAAAGTTTCACAGAAATGATGGGAGATCTTTTTAACGCGGTAGATCATTACAATGATTATGACAAGTTTATTATGTTTTTTAATTCATTGGAATTGCATAATGTCACAAGAGATAAGCCTTTGAGAAAAAGTCAATCTTTAGGGAGTATCAGTACAGATGCAAATCACGCTTGGTATGCTTCGTTTTCGGATTTTTTAATTACTGATGACAAAGGTTTAATTGCGAAAGCGTACATCTGTTATCAGTTTTTTAATATAAAAACACGTATTTTAACGATAAAAGAATTTTTAAATAGTAAAACTAAATTTATTCAACAAGAAGAAAATGATATTCATCGATTTTTTAAAACTTTGGAATACGAACTGACAAACAGTGTGATTTTGAGAAAAAATTTGAATATAAATTTTGAAGATACAGAAATCTTAAAAAACTTGCATAAGTTTTTTAATTACTTTAATAGAATTAGTGTGACCCAAAATTCCACAAAAATCTATTGTCAAAGGCATAATAACGCAAATTCTGTAATGATTAGAGAAGCAGAAGTTTTAGTCAAAAAATTAATAAATTTGTTTGGAATCGATAATAATAATTCTGGACTTTATTCAATTGACGAAAAGAAATCTACTGACGAAATTATAAGAAAATGGAATTTCGAAAATATTGAAATTATATTTGGTTTTGCAATTAATAACGGGGGTAATTGTTACTGTTTAGATTTTACATCAAACAACAATATAGAAAACTCGTTACTAAAATAAATTATTAAAATGACGAAATTAACTCAAATAAAAGAAATTCAAAATAGACTTCCTGAAGATATCAGATTTGTTGATGAAACGAATTCAGAATTTACCGAAGATGAATTTGTGAGTATTCTGTGTTGGTTAAAATATTTTAAGCAACATTATAATAAGTTTGGGAAGTCAAAATTACCAGAAATAATGTTCCCAATAATTTCTAAAAAAATAAGGTTGGATTTTGGGCTATATATTACAAGAAGTGATTGCGAACCTGGAAAAGGAGATTATAATATTTATATTTCAGAAAATTTGAAAAATTACAAACCGGGGAGAAAAACACTTGATAACTTTATAAGAACATGGAATTTGTAAACTCTTTGAAATTAATACATTTAAAATATTGTCCCAAATTATAGCAAAATAATTTTATTACTGCTACAAAACCTATCTATATTTGTGCATGAAACTTCACGCCAAAATAATAGAATCAGCAATCCCGAAAAGGGATGATGCAGCATCATCCATAATTATTCAATTTGTAGATGATAAAGAAGGTCAAAACTTTGAAGTTTTCTGTCCAGATTTTGACCCATATTATACCAAAATTAGAAAGTGGGACATCTGGGAACTATCAATTAAATGGAAAAGTGAAATCTTTATCGATCCGAAAACGAAAGTAAAATCCTATTTTACCCATTTAATCTGCACAAAGGCGTCACCGGTTTTTCAAATGGATAAGTCATAACAATAGTAGTATATATTTTATTTCAGCAATTACAGTCATTTTACCTGCGTAAATTAGATACAACAATGTGCGTAAAATAAATATAGAATATTTTCTTATCATGCTCAAAAATTACACTAGCCTGCGTAAAATAATAGCAGGTTAATTTCTTCAACCTTAAAATTATTCCGGCAAACCTGCGTAATTTAAATCCAGATTATTTTTAACCTGCGTAAAAAAGATGCAGCAACCTGCGTTAAATGAATGCAGGTTATCTTCTGCACCTGCGTAAAACAAATACAGCACTTGCGTAAATTGAATACAAGTAGACACATTACCTGCGTTAATGAATACCAAGTACAATTCTTTTCTTTTTCAAAAGCAATATTACTGTATTCAACTAAAATTCAATCTTTTACTAATTCTAAAATTTTGTTTTCAGACCTCTCCTAAAATGCGGGAGTTTTGATAGCAAGATGTGTCTTTGTACCCACAACTTTTCAAGTTGGGTTACAAAGACGAATCTTGCCTTTTTGCAAAAGGGGAAAAAACTTCGGAACTCGTTTTTTTACATTGGGAATAAGGTTTAGAGTCCAGAATAACCCAAATTACACTTTTTTAGACTTTTTTTTTCTGTTTTGAATCCAGATTAATAGTTTTTAGCCCAAAGCATTGATGCAGTGTTGCTTCGCATACATTGATTCCTCAATTTTGCCCTGAAATTATAAATCAAATAGATGGGTAAAATACTTTATTTCTTTTTATGTCTACTTACATTATCACTTCGGGCACAAGTCGGGATTAATACTACAACACCTGAAACAACTCTGGATGTTGTTGGAAAACCAAATGACTCTAATCACTATGATGGAATAATTCCACCCAGAGTAACAGGTGATCAACTTTCAGCAAAATTCTATTCCTCTGCGAAAAAGGGCGCGATTGTTTTTGCAACTTCTCCAGCCAATAATCTGACCGGTCAAGTGATAAATGTTAGTGAAGCCGGGCCCTATTATTTTGATGGAAATTTATGGCAAACTTACTCCAAGGAAGTTCAACCAATTGAATACAGGATTGTACTATCTTTTGATCCGACCAGTACTTCGGGATTAACTTCAACTTCAACCTGGTCTGCACCAGTTAATTATTACGGAAACACCAACGCATATTTTACCGCTTCTAAATATTATTCAATCGGCACCAAAAACTTTGCAGGTTTGAAAGGTGCGGTAACTTTTAGGAAAGTTCATGGAATAGTTAACGTTTACTTTCAAATTTTTCGATCTTCAGATTCAGCACCGATTTTGAATAATGCATTTATCGGGATTGCGGACATTTTCAGCGATATCGGATATATTCCAAATCAAATCGTTTTGCTACACACAGAAAATTCAACTCAATTTTTTCCGGCACTTTTAGAAAATTACGGTTTACAAATTCCTGTTTCTTCTTTAAATCAAATGTCCACCTCCTACTACACGTATGGAGAAGTACAAGGCTTTTCGAACTGGATAAAACCGTACCTGCCTTAACGTGAATAATTCAGATACAAACACAAATGATGATTTTGATTTTTGACAGAGGAAAATGATTAAGGAACATTTAATAAAATTAAGAATAGAAAAATTTAAAAAAGAAGAATGGAAGAAATTCTGTAATGCGAGAAATATTTCATTAACAAGTCTAATCATTAATTCTGTAGAAGGAAAAATACTGGACAACGAGAGAAGAATAATATTAAAGTTCATTGAAAAACAGGATAATCTATTTGTTAAAATTGAAACCAATATTAATCAAGTTGCAAGGATCGTAAATGGCCAAAAACACGTCAGCGATTTAGAATTGAAAAGATTTTCAGATCAATTGCTTGAAGTTGTAAAATTGAAAGAAAAACAAAATGCTGTTTTTGTGAAAATTTACGCAATGCTGGCAAAATGATCGTGAAGATGATGCCGGCAGCAGGTGCAAGTTTTCCCGGAGTGAATTACCACGATAAGAAAATAAATAGCGGAAAAGGAGAATTAATGCTGATGAAAAACTTTCCTTCTTTCATTAATGAGTCAAGTGATAAGCAACAGGTGAGAGATTATTTGAGAGCGATTTCAATAGTAAACAAAAAGATCATTAAGCCGCAATTTCATGCGATGATTTCTACAAAGTTTCAGGAGCACTCTAAAGAAGAATTAACAGAAATCGCGGAGAACTTTATGAGAGAAATGGGTTACGGAGATCAGCCTTTCACAGTCGTCTTTCATAATGACACAGATAACAATCACGTCCACATCGTTTCAACAAGAGTTGATAAGACAACTGCGAAAAAGATCAATGATAGTTTTGAAAAATTAAAATCACAGGAAGCATTAATTAAAACACTTGAAAAACTGTACAACATAAAACCTGATGAAGAACTTGAAAATTTATTGAAATATAAAGTCAGCACCATTAATCAATTAAAACTATTGCTGGAGAGAAATGGCTTTGTAATGATTAAAAATAAACTGGATGAAAAGGCTTTTGATATTCTGAAAAATGGAGTGAAGCAAAGAACAATAAACAGTGAGCAAATAGATTTTGAGACTAATAAAAATGACAGCAGGAAGAATCAGATAAAAGCAATTTTAATTAAATACAAAGCAATTCATTCAAATAAAGTATTTAAAGTTGAAGATAGCAGAAAGCAAAAATCTGTGATACCAGAAAATCAGGATAAAAGTGAACAGGATAAAACTAAAGTAAAAGTAGAGTTTGAAAGTGAATTGCAGGAAAAAATGCGAACCCTTTTTGGGATAGACATCGTGTTTCATCAAAAAGATAATTTTCAACCTTTTGGATACACCTTAATTGATCACAAATCGGGAAGAATTTACAAAGGAAGCGAGGTTTTAAAAATGAATGAACTATTCGAGTTTACCAATGAGAAAATTGATAAACAATTATTTGAAATTTTGAAAGATTATCACATTCCAGACGAAGAATCAAAATCAGTGCTTTTAAAATTTTTGCGGAAAACTAAACCAGAAATCAAACTGCAGAAATTCATGCTTTTCGAGAATAAAAAAAATAAAGATCTCGAAACCTATCGAAAAATTCAGAAAGAAGTAAAACATCATGTTAGAAATAGTTTAAGTAATAGGAATGATAAGCAAACAGTTTCCATTGTGAAAAGTGAAAACGGTAAGTTTTACGCAATCAGTCAGGAACATCATTTCATAGGGAAACTGCAAAATTTAATTGGAGAAAAGGAGTATCAGAATTTTTTAAATCCTCAAAAGGAAGTTGCGGGAAAAGTTATGAAAGCGGTTGATGAAATGTTTTTTGAATTGATGAAAATTTCAGGAACAGCAAAAGATCCCGGAGAAAATGAATTGAAAAAGAGAAGAAAAAAACGAAAATAGATGATAATCACTTTTGCAACCCAAAAAGGAGGAACCGGAAAAACAACCCTCGCTATTGCTTTTGCGAATTATATTTCGGCAATCTCTGAACGGAATATCAATGTTTTCGATTTTGATTATCAGAAATCATTTTACCAGAAATGGAAAGAAGACGAAGAATTGGATTTGCCGAAATTATATGATGTGGAAACTATCGGAGAAGAAGTCGAGCAGCCATTTTCAGATTTTGAAACAATTCTGGATTTGAAAGATAACGACGATATCAACCTGTTTGATTTGGCAGGAACGCTAGATGCAAAGTACAGTGATCTGTTAATTTACAGTGACTTTATCATCATTCCATTTGAGTATTCAGATGTGTCTGCAAAATCAACTTTAGTGTTTGTCAATTTTTTAGGAATACTGGAAAGTCAGTCAGAACGAATTTTTATCCGCTCGAAATACGATAAGGGCTACAAATATCTGAATCAGGAAGGAATGGATGCTGAAATAAAAAAATATGGAACATTAATAAAAAGCCCTGTTTTTAAAAGAAACTGTCTGCAAACAATCGACACCAGAAAATTGACTTACGAGCAGAAATATGCAGTTAAAAATTCCTTTAACGAAATAATAACCTGTATTAATGAAAACCTGGATACCAATATTTAACCCAGTTCTACACTATTACCTTTTAGAGAAACTATTATTTATGACAAAATTTTTAATCATTCTAATTGCGCTTTACATCCTGTACTACATAGGAAATATCGTTTAT
The DNA here is from genome assembly GCF_003860585.1 of Kaistella carnis. NCBI lineage: Bacteria > Pseudomonadati > Bacteroidota > Flavobacteriia > Flavobacteriales > Weeksellaceae > Kaistella > Kaistella carnis. Next base: position 2,628,996 of record NZ_CP034159.1, read on the forward strand.
GATCTCTTCATAAAAAAGGAATCTACTTTGGTTACGGAGGAAAGCGATGTTTTTTCTTTGGCTGAATTTGAAGAGCAGAACAGAGATGATGTTACCACGGTAGGGATTGAAGATGTAGAAAATTTGAACACTCCAAAGTCATTTACCAAAAGGGAGTTTCCGAGCAGCAATGATCTGTCAGAAGACAGAGAAGACATTGAAGTTTGGCGGCAAAGATTTGAGTCTGAACAAAATATTGATTCTTTCGAATCTGAAATTTTAGCAAATGAAGAAGAGGAAATTGCTTCCGAAAAAATAATTGAAGAATATTCCAATGACCAAGGTGACACTGAAGATGAGGATGCAGATGATCACAATGACAATACAGATAAATCATTAGAAGCAGCCAATATTCAGGTCCCTCGAAAAGTGGATAATGCACAATTCAGAGAAATGTTTAATCAGGCAGAAACCATTGTACAAACGATTGAGCATGAAGATGGTCGCAAAGTTTTTCAAAACAGAGCAATTCAAAAATAACACTTATTAAACCTTATATATTTTAAACAAAATGAATCGAAATTCAAAAAAACACAACATGATGAAAAAAAGTTTAACAGCCTTTATTGTACTGTTTTCAATCAGTGCAACATTTGCGCAATCAGGAGGTAGTGCGGCGTTAGGTGCTGCAGCAACAACCATTTCAGGATACATCAATGATCTTGGATTACTGATTTACGCAATTGGTGCTATTGTAGGAACGGTGGGTGGAATCAGAATTTACAACAAATGGACAAACGGTGATCAGGACATCAACAAAGAGATTGTTGGTTGGGGTGGTGCCTGTATTTTCTTATTGTTGGTTCCGACATTTATCGCTGCCATTTTCTAGTGGGCTACTTTCTATATAAGGGGCTTAAAAAACCCCTTATTTTCTTCGGATTGAAAGATAAATACATCTACTACGCAATGGGATCGGCAGTAGGTGGACTGGTTCTCGTAGCAATACTTTCTTCAATATTCGGACTGTTAGGAATGATCATCGGAGCGGCAATCGGAGGAGCCGGAGTTTTTTTGAGTTATAAAACACAGGATTCTAAAGGACTTTACAACAAGACTAAAAACGAAGAAGAATTGCACATCCTGCCTGCCAAATTCAAAAATGCAAAACTTTTATCTAAAAAATAAAATATGAACTTAAAGAAAAAGACATTTGAAATTCCTTTTATCGGTTACGACTACGGGAAAGACAACAAATGGAATTTTGATGCACTTATCGGTCAGTTTGGAAATCCAATTATTGGAATTCAGATCAAAAATAACGTTGAACAATATTCTGCGGATCCAGATGCCTATCTTCAATTTCATACTATTTTGAATCAGGTTGTTGCAATTATTGGCGAAAATCATATTGTTCAAAAGATTGATATTTTCAGTAAACAAACTTATGTTGCTGAAAAATCTACCGAATTTCTACAACATAAATATTCAGAACATTTCGACGGAAGATTATTTAAAACCATAGACACGCTTTTACTTTTCACGGATATTGTAGATCAAAACACAAAGAAAAATACCTACAAATATTCTGCAAAATCTTACAAAGTTTTGCGCGATAAATGTCTGAAAATATTCATGCTTCTCTCTCAAAACGAATGTGATCCTCAATTTTTAAAGGAGAAAGATTTAGAGTATTACATCAATGGAGTTCTCTCAATGAACTTTTCCAAAACGCCTTCATTTAACAATATCAAAGCCACCAGTGAGCATTTGATTATTGGAGATAAGTTCGTAAAAACAATCAGTTTTGTAGATGTAGAAAGGATAGAACTTCCTTCTGAAATTGAAACTTATTCCTTTTTAGGTGGTAATGGATCTGCGTCTGAAACTGCAGTAGATAATTTTTCTTTTATCAATGAACTGGATGATTACAAGACTATCATTTACAATCAAATAATTTCTATTCCACAGCAATCTTCTAAACAGAGGGAACTGGAAAAGAAGAAAAAGAAGCACGAAGGAGTTGCAAATAATTCCCCTTCCAATGCTATTGTAGCAGAAGAAATTGATGACCTGCTGCATAATATCGCTATGGACGGTCAACTGATTGTAGATGCGCATTTTTCAATGTGCTACTCCACAGATTCTTTGGAAAAAATGGAAGAAATCCAATCGTTAATTGAAAACAAATTGTTCATGAAGGGAATAATCGTTTCGCAAAATTCCTACAACCAGTTGGAACTATTTCGATGTTGTATTCCGGGCAATGCGGTGGAATTAAAAACATACGATCTTTTTACAACGACAAGCGAAGCGGCCTTGTGTTTTTTTTTTAAAGAAAGTTACCCGGTGAACGAAGATTCTAATTTCTACCTGCGATTTACCGATCGACAGGGTGTTCCATTAAAGATAGATCCTTCAGATTTACCAATGAAAACCGGCAGAATAAATAACAGAAATAAGTTTGTACTTGGTCCATCCGGTTCTGGTAAATCTTTCTTGATGAATAATATCGTGGAGCAATACCTCACTTACAATTATGATGTAATTATTGTTGATACAGGTGATTCCTATTCCGGACTTTGCGCGTATAAAGGTGGAAGGTATATTCAATACACGGAAGAAAAGCCAATCACGATGAATCCATTTCTAATGGACAAAAACGAGTTCAATATTGAAAAAATTGAATTTTTAACCAATCTTGTTTTTCTCATTTGGCAAGGTGCAGATTCTACGATGAGTTCTACACAAAAATCCATTTTAGATAATGTTTTGATGTCTTATTATCATCAGTTTTTCAATGGAGGAACTGATTGGTTTGAGAACAAAACTTCAGAAGAATTATTTCAGTACCTGCGAAAATATAATATTCATGAAGAGGACATTGTTGCTGAATATGAACAAGATTTAAAGGAAAATCAGAATTATTATGATGTTTTAGAAATTGCTTTTAATGCTACGGCAACTGACATTAGAGATCAGGGAAGAAAATTAATTTCATTACATCATCCCGATAAAAACGTAAGTAATCCGGATTATGATCCTTCTAAATTTTATCAAGTTTTTGAAGCCTACGAAACTTTAAATGATGCAGAAAGAAGGAAGATCTATGATGAAACACAACTCATTATTACAAAGACAAAAAGCATTATCAAACGTCCTGAAAATAGTGATGAATGGCAACATGCAATTAGAAATGCATTGATAAAAAGAATTACAGAACTGGAAGAGAAATTAACTGTTCCAGAATTATCATTCAATAGTTTTTATGATTACTGCGATCAGTTTTTACCGATTTATTTGAATAATAAAAAGCATAAAATTGATGAGAGTGAATTCAAACTGCGAACGTTTCTCTTTGTTTTAAAGGATTTTTATAAAGGTGGAAGATATGGAACAACACTTAATGAAAATGCAGACAATACTTTGTTTGATGAGCCTTTTATTGTTTTTGAGATTGATAACGTAAAAGATAATCCGAAGTTATTTCCAATCGTTACGCTCATTATCATGGACACTTTCATTCAAAAAATGAGATTACGGAAAGACAGAAGGAAAGCCTTAATTATTGAAGAAGCCTGGAAAGCAATTGCTTCAAAACTAATGGGTGGATATATTCTTTATCTCTATAAAACGGTAAGAAAATTCTGGGGAGAAGCAGTGGTGGTAACGCAGGAGTTGGATGATATCATTGGAAACACAGTGGTGAAGGATTCTATCATTAATAATTCTGATACATTCATTCTACTGGATCAGACAAAATTCAAGGATAATTTCGATAAAATCGCTTCATTGCTTTCTTTAAATAAGGTCGAACAGAATAAAATATTCACCATTAATAATCTGAATAACAAATTTGGAAGAAGTCGCTTCAAAGAATTTTATATCAAGCGCGGATCCAAAGGAGAAGTCTATGGAAATGAAGTTTCACTCGAACAATATCTTACGTACACCACAGAAAAGCCCGAAAAAATCGCCATTGAATATTACGCAGAACACTGTGAAAATTATGATAAAGCGCTTCAATTATTTGTAAAAGATTTTACAATCCTTGATGATAAAATGGAAAATATGGTGGGGCTGGTTAATCTTTACAAGCAACCATTAAATGAAGATGTGATTGAATATTACAAACAACTACAACAGCAATACAGCGATCAAAATATTTTAAAAATTATTGACCAGGTATTGGTTGACAGGCAAATGAATCTCAAAGAACTCGTTGAATCCAAAAAATTTGAATATGAAAAAGTTTAGCATTTCATTATTGTTAATGGCTGGAAGTTTTGCCTTTGCGCAAAATACATACATCGATGTTACCACCACACTCGCTCTCAAGTTGTATTCTGATAATCTGGAAAATCAACAGGAGAAAACAATTGAGCAGCAAACGAAATTACAGCAGGCGCAAACTTGGGTGAGTACTCAAATGGCAGTGGCGAACAATATTCAAAATAAAGTTTTAAAAGGGCTGAATGAAGTTTCCGGAACTTTAAAAAACGGAGTTCAGGTGGTGAGCATTTATAATGAATTAGACCGGTGCTTACAATATTCAAATGACATCTTAACATTGACAAGCAACAAGCCACAGTATTCAGTATTTGGCGTAAAAGCAACGCAAAAAGCCTATGAGCAAGTTATAAAATTAACTACAGATGTTACTGATTTATTGAAACCGGGCGAACTAAATCTTGCGACTGCCGGAGATCGGTATAAATTACTTTTTTCAGTTTCTCAAAATGTGACGATGTTAAAAATCTGGTTGCTTGCTACAAAACTAAACATTGAACGGGCAATCAGGTTGGGTTGGTTCCAGTCGATTAATCCATTTCAAGGGTATATTAATACAGATATGAGCATTGTAGAAAATATTATGTGGACGTACAAAAATAGATTTTAGACTTAAAATATCTTCTATGAAAAGGAAACTCATTCTTTTAATTATTCTGCCTGCAGTTTATGTCGTGTTAAGTTCTTCCGGAGGAAATTCTACACCGCCGTGGCAAAAAGAAAACGTCTCTTTTCCTATGATGAATCAGGAAATCCGCCACACTATGGAGGAAAATGATCGTCAGAAAACAATGAAAAGCAAGCAGGACATTAATTTAACTACTGAAGTAGTAAACAAAAAACAGTGGGAAAAATTTAAGGAAACAACGACGAAAATTCAGGAGAGATTGCGATTGGTTGATTTTGCAATGCAAGCCATTCCGACAGGCTATGCTATTTATTTGGAAAGTCAGAAAATTCAGGATATCCAGTCGAAGATTATTACTGAAATCCAGACTGCACCTTACTCCTTGGCGGTCGTGTTACCTGCAGAAATAAAATTTGTGGATGATATGCAAATGGTAGTCAGATTACTTTCGGGAATCGTGATTTCTTATGGAGCCATAAATCAAATGGAGAAAGCGGAGAGAAAAATATTACTGGAATACGCATTAGGAGAAGTCACAAATTTAAGGAGAGATTCATTATTCATGTTGATGAAAGTTAGAGATATCAAAAAGAAAGTGGAATGGACAAAGTTTGTAATCCTCAATTACATCAATAAAGATAAGCAGATCGTAGAACAAATCATCATTCACTTTTAAAATTATTTTATGAGAAATATTTTATTTTTTTCGATCGCTGTCTGCACAACTTTTCTAAAATTGAATGCACAGACTGTTGTTTACAATGACAAACTACTGATGCAGTTGACCAAAAATCAAGCGGTGCGGTTGGCCAGTAATGAATCTTATTTAAATTCTTATGAAAAGCAGAAGAAAACCTACGACGAAATTAAACAGAAGATAGCGCAGGTAGTAGCAATTCAGGAATATATTTATGACAAACTCACTAATATAAATTCAGCCATTAAACAGGGAAAACAACTTTATTATTTATCGAAAACTTTTGTTCAAATCGGTATTAACGCAAATGATGTGTTATCGCTTACAGTCCAACATCCAGAGTATGCAATTCTTCTCAATAGATTTTATATCGGTGCAACACAAGAATTGTTGAAGATGCAATCAGAATTAACAAATGATATTCTGCATGAAGAGAATGATTTTTTAATGGATCCTTATGACAGGCAAGTTTTGATTCAAAATCTTTCCACGAAAGCACAAATGGTAAATGGCTATTTAATCTGTATAAAGATCAGATTAAAAAATGCCAGAAAAACACCTTACATCTATCAAATTCCAACCATAAATACTTATGTAAACCTTGATAGAGCCATAGTAAAAAACATATTAGCGAACTACAATTTCATTTTTAATTAAAAAAATTATGAAAAGAAATTTTTTCAACAAGTTATTATTTATTCCAGCATTCTTACTTGGCAGTTTTAGTTTTGGACAGGTCAAAAGATTAAATGATCCGTCGATAGTTGCACATAACAAAAGAATGGTATTTGAATCCTGGGGAGATTTTCGTCCTTATCCAAAATATACTTTGGGTGTTCAGACCAACTTTGCTTATGCTACCGTTTGGGGTTGGCTTGCACCGGCTAAAAATAGAGATTATAAAGATGGTGCAGATATTCGTCCGTTAAAGCCAACGGGCCTTGAAGTGCAAAGGCTTGTTGAACTGGAATTTCAAAGGAAGGAGGCGGAAAAAATAAAAATTCAGGTCGATACACTTTACACTCGAAATGTGCAGGATTTAGCGCATTGGAGTTCTGCAACTGTTTCCGCAGATCCTCTTTGGCTATTATATTATCACCGAATGCTGAATCCTTTGAATTCATTTCCGGTTAATCCTCAAAATTATTTCGAATGGCAATTGAAGGATGATAAAACCTATCAGAATATGCTGGCAAATGGGGGAATTGCACACCTTGAAAAGGAGTTGGCTTTGCTGAAAGATAAATACAAAAATTCACGGACTTTGGATATGCCTCGCGGAAAACGATTTCTAATGTACCATGAAACTTTAATAGGTTGGAGAAATTTTACAAATCAATTAAGAGCCTTTGATAATAAGAACACGCTCTATCTGGAATATAAAAAACTGCTTACAAAACCTAAATATAAGATCGAAGCGAACTGGCAAGCAAAAGATATAGCAATTGCTCAAAAAGTAATGTTGGATTATAAAAACAAATTTTAAAAGATGAATAAATATGTAACACTCACAATTTGTCTATTGTTGATTTTTCTGCCGACAATTGTATTTGGTCAAACCAATGATACAGCAAGTTATAACAAACTTTTGCAATTTTTAAAAGGCGACGGCGCTTTTGAGAAATGGTTTATGGAAGCCTTTACAAAACTAGACACAACAATGGCGGCACAATCTGCAGGAGCAGTAATGTTGGGACAAGCAATTGGCGGTTTTGGTGCATTGTGCTACATGGGATATTTGGGTTGGCAAATGCAGGAAGGAGCAAGACCTTGGGAAGTTACCCCGATGATTCGACCAACCATTATTGCATTTATTTTAATGTATTGGGGAGCATTTACCTCAATGATTCAATATCCCCTACAATCTCTCGCAGAACCTGGAATTGCACTTTTTCAAGAGATTGAGCAAGACGCCAATGATTTAAGAGTAGAACGCTTTAAAAAACAAAACCAAATTTTAGAAATTCTTATTAAACAACAAGCGGAAGAAGAAGCCAAACAGGAAACTTTGGATAAGTTGGAAGGCAAAGCAGATGACAGTTGGTATGACATCGATGTAGATAAATTATTAGCACCTGCAAAAGAATGGTATATGAAAATGGAATTTAAAATTCAGAAAACATTATCAGAAATTATTGAAGGAGTTTCTTTAACCATACTTCGGGTTTGCACCTATTTAATTTTCTTCATTCAAAAAATATGGAGTTATGTACTTATTATTTTGGGACCGATTGCTATTGGAATTTCCTTGATACCCGGATTTGAAAATTCATTTAGCAATTGGGTGACGAAATTCATCAATATCAATCTCTACACTTTTATCACATACACCATTATCAATATTGGACAGCAATTAATTATGTCTGGTTACCAAATGGAATTGGATAGATATGCTTTGATAATAGATTCAGGTGGCGTTGCAGATATGAATACACTGCGTGTTTATGTTCAAAATAGCGGAATGATGTACACTGCATTATTTCCGGCGGTTGCTTACATCGTTACGGGAATTGGAATTTTAATGGTTCCGTCTATCGCAGATTCAATTGTTTCTGCAGGTGGAGCAGGAATTATGAGTAAAGGAAAAGCAGCAGGAGGTACAGTTGCAAGTGTTGGACGAGCAGCGACAGCAGCGGCCGCGAGTGGAGCAGCAGGTGCCATAACTGCCGCCAGAGAAATTGCGAAATCAGTAAATAAAATGAATAAAAAATAGATCTAAAATCACTTCACACATCTTCATTTCAAATAAAAAATCAGTTTAAAATGCTCGTAAAAAACATAGAACAAAAAATCAAAATAAATAAAGCGGTGTCGATAGCCTCAATTCTGTTTTCGGTTGTAATCGTGATTGTGGGATTTGTTTTCGCCTATCAGTTGATAAAGGATTCTAGAAAATCTCTTTACGTGATTGATAATGGTGTGCCGATTTTGATCAAACAAACCGACGAACTTTTAAATCGTCCCGTAGAATACAAATCTCAAGTCGAATTATTTCACAGGTTATTTTTCACACTTGCACCGGACGATAGATACATTAAGGAAAATGTTGAAAAATCGTTGTATTTGATTGATGATAGTGGAAAGAAGGAATACACCAATTTAAGAGAAAAAGGTTTTTACAATCAAATAATATCCGGAAACTCACTTGTTACTGTTCGTGCTGATTCTATAAAAATGGATCTGCCAGGTAAAAAATTCATCTACTACGGCACTCAAATGATCAATCGAAAAAATAGTTTAATCATGAGAAAATTGATTACTGAAGGGAATTTTGAGGATATGATCAGAAGTCCGAATAATCCACATGGTGTGTTATTGAGAAATTGGAGGATTTTAGATAATAGTGAGTTATCCAACAAAGCAAAATCAAACTACTAATGTTTACAGCAAAATATAATTTAACGAAGAAAAATCTTCTCATGTTAAAAGAGTGGATATATCAACATCCAAAGAAAGTGTACCGATACATAATGGTTGTGCTGATAATATCTTTTGGGTTGATTTTTATTCAATACCACTTTTTCACCCCCAAACTATCGATAGGTAATAAAATTCCAACAATGTATTCTGAAAGTGATCAGGTAAAGGCTGATATGGATAAACATGATCAAAAAATAGAGGTGATCGTAAACGAATTGCAATCATTGAAAAAGAAAAGAGAAAGCGACCCACTTTCAAAAAATGACAGCCTTCGAATAGAATATTTGTTCAACCAATATCAAAATTTAAAAAATGGACATTAAGAAAATTAATTTTAAACAGCCAAAATATATTTTCCCACTGATTCTTTTGCCGGTTATTATTTTTCTTGGTTTTCAGACTACAAAATACATGGCTAAAGACAAATCAACGGCGGAAACTTCGCAGGATCTCTCATTGAATTTAGGTGAAACTCAAGATTCTATTTTATCTAAAAATGCGGCATATGATGATCTGTTTGAAAGAGGTGACGGAAGATCAATGCTGGATGGAATGGATAAAGACAAAGATAGTTTGCAAAATTATTCTGATAATCTGGATTATAAGCAGAAGCGATATATAGATTCATTAAAAATTGTAAGAAGTCTGAATAGTGGCGCAAATGGTAATGTTGGGAACGAATCCTATTACAAACAAAAGTCCCAAAATAATTCTGATGAAAAAGACTTTCAGCGTTCCGCGGAAATGATGAGAATACTGAATAATCAGAGTAGTGGAAATGATATTAATGGAAATAGTAGTTCAGCCACTCAAAATAATTTCCGATCAGCGAAAAACGAGGTTGAAAATGATCCTGTTAAAATGTTGAAAAAGCAAATGCTCATGATGGATTCATTAGAAAAAGCAAAAGATCCGGAATATCAATCAGCCCTTGCCGCAGAGAATAAATTGAAAAGAAATAAAGAAAAAATGACTGCATTTCTTAATTCAACATTGAGGGTAGATAAATCTTCACTTAATCCAAGTTTTAATTCAATCGCTAAAAAGAACGGCGACAATTTTATTAAAGCGGTGATAGATGAAAATACCAAAGGCTATTTGGGAAGTAGAATTCGATTTAGATTACTTGAAGAGATAAATGTAGGAAAGCACAAAATTAATAAAGGAACAATCCTGTACGGACAGATTTCAGGCTTCTCAATGCAAAGGGTAAATCTAAATGTGATTTCAATTTTAAAAGACGGAAATATTTTACCAGTCAATCTCTCTGTTTTTGATATGGACGGAATGCAGGGACTTTACGTTCCACAAAGTGACTTCCGGGAAATGCTTCGCGAGATGGGAAGTAATTCCGTGCAGGGAACTCAAATGGATAGTGGTGGAGAAAGTTTTTTCACGAGCCTGTTCTCTAGTTTATTCAGTTCTACTTCGAAAACGATTTCCAATATGATTCGGCAAAATAAAGCAAAACTAAAATACAATTCTTACATCTATCTGATCAATGACAAAGAACTTAAAAAAAATAACAATGATTAAAAATTCAATAACAAACCTCATTTGCTGTCTGTTTTTTCTTTCAACAGCAAGCATTTTTGCCCAAACTGAAATAGCAGAAAAAAGGGTTACAGATCTTACCAATCTGGAAATTTCAAAAGGAATAAGTCTGCATATTATTTCACCGGAACCAATACAATTTGTGGATTTGTCCACTAATAATTTAACAGGAGATCTACCTGCAGAAAATATTGCAAGAATCAAAATTACTGATATTTTAGAATCAGATTCTGCTGCAACTAAAAAGAATATTGATCTCAATAATTTGGGTGTGATTACAATTGTTTGCCAATCTTTTATGGCACAATACAAAATAAATTATTTGGATTTTGAAAGGAAAGCAGTTACAAATATTCAAATTCAACCCGAAGATATGCAGCCTCTTGAATATCCAAAACTGGCATTTTCAAGTACAGAATTGCAAAAGTTTTCACTAGATATTTTGCGAAAAAAATTGGTAGGTAAACCAATTCGGGAAGTGATAAATTTAAAATTGACGATGCAAATCAACAACGTTTATGTGGTTAATGATTACATCTTTTTAGACATGACTTTTTTAAATTCTACCAATCTGGGATATGATATAGATGCAATAAAATTTTCAGTAGAAGACAAGAAAATTTACAAAGCAACAAACAATCAAAGTATCACACTCGAGCCCATTTATCAATTGTACCGTCAAAAAGAATTTAAAAAGAATTACCGCAATATTTATGTGTTCAAAAAATTCACTTATCCAAATAGTAAGGTGATGAAGATCCGTTTGCTGGAAGAACAACTGTCTGGCAGAGCCATAGAAATGAAAGTGAAGTATTCTGACATTTTGAACGCAGATACCTTTTAAATTAAGAGATAATAAAATGAAAAACGAACTTAAGCAAACCATAATACGAGCAAAAGGTGATGAACTTAAATATGAATTTTATGATTATTTCGTAACTATTTTTCCGATAAGTATAAAAAAATTGAAAATCGAAGGCTCACACTGCAATATTTTTTATGCACGAGAATACTTTTGGATTGGCGCTTTATCAAAAATTAAAGAATATTCAATCATTGTTGGTGATACAAATGAATTAGAAGAAAATGAAGAAATTAAGCAGTTAAAATTCCATAAAATATATTATCAGAATATATCAAAACAAGACTTTTCAGAAATAATTGAGAATTTAAGAAATTTCTATTTACAGTGCGGAGTTTACATTGATTGTTTAGTAATCAATTCTATAATTGATTTGTATTATGATAAATCAGGGAAATCTAAAGAGCACTTGATTTCTAAAGTATAAAAAGATGCAAGAACAACAGAATCAAATTAAGATCTACAGTTTTTTCCAGAAGATGGTTTACTTCATCGTTTTGTTGGACTGTGCATCGTTGTTTTTTCTAACCGCTAAAATTCCATTTGTAACAGATTTGCTTACCAAGTTTTCAAAGATGGGTTTATTTTACCCACCTTTAAATGCAAAGTTTTGCACGATAGTTTTAATAGCATTGGTTGCAATTGGAACGAGAGCAAAAAAGAAAATTGATCTTAATATTGGAAAGCAGATCATTTTACCAATAATTATTGGTTTAGCCTTAATGTTTGGTTCCCTTCTAATTGTTTCAGAAGCAGGCAATAATAGTTTGCCGAAAATATTTCCACCTTTAAATTTCTTTCAAATTATTTACACGCTACTATCATTTTTAGGAGCATTGGTAGCGCAGGTTGGTGCAGATAATATTTCAAAATTGATGCAGCAGAAAATGGGGAAAGATCGGTGGAATATTGAGGAGGAAAGTTTTGCGCAAAATACGGAGTTGGTCAATACGGATACTTCTGTAAATATTCCATATCTCTTCAGGTTTAATAAAAAAACCAATAAAGGTTGGATTAATATTAATCCATTTAGAGGAACAATGGTTATTGGAACGCCAGGATCTGGAAAATCTTTTGGAGTGATTAATCCAGCAATCCGACAGATGATCGATAAAGGGTTTTGTCTCTGTATTTACGATTTCAAGTTTCCCGATTTAGCCAAAATCGCATACTATCATTATTTACTAAAAAAGAACAGAGATCCGGACTATCATCACGAATTCCACGTCATCAATTTAAATGAGGTTGAAAAATCAAAAAGGGTAAATCCATTTAAAAAAGAATATATCCAAACATTGGCAGAAGCACAGGAAATGGCAGAATCGATGGTTTCCTCGCTTCAAAAAGGAGGTTCAAGTTCGGGAGGTGGATCGGAAGCATTTTTCACGCAGTCTGCTATCAACTTTCTCTCTTCGAGTATTTATTTTTTTGCGCGCTTTGAGAATGGCAAATATTCTGACTTGCCACACATTCTTTCATTTATGAACAGGAGTTATAAAGATATTTTTGATACACTTTTTTCAAATGAAGAAATTTACTCATTGCTTTCGCCATTTAAAACGGCTTACGATAATAAAGCATTTGATCAGTTAGAAGGACAGGTAGGAACTTTAAAAATATTTCTTTCCAGACTGGCAACAAAAGAAAGTTTTTGGGTTTTTTCTGGTGATGAAGTTGAATTAAAAATCACAGATAAAGAAAATCCTTCCATTGTCATTTTGGCTTCAGATCCAGGAACGCAGGATATTAATTCCGCACTTTATTCTTCAGTTTTAAACCGAACGTTGAGGCTGATCAATTCAAAAGGTAATTTACCGGGTGGAATTATAGCAGATGAGTTTCCAACTATATATATCCACAAGATCGACAATGTAGTCGCAACAGCCAGAAGTAATAAGATCGCTGTGATTTTAGGTCTGCAAGAAATTCCACAACTGCGACAGTTTTATAAGAAAGAAGTAGCAGATACTATTTCAGCAATCGTGGGAAATATAATTTCAGGTTCTGCCAGAGATAAAAATACTTTGGATTGGATGGAGAAAATGTTCGGCAAAATAAAACAGAAAAGTTATTCGCAATCTATTTCCCAAACCGGCACTTCAACAAGCATCAATGAAAAAATGGATTTTATGATTCCTGCAGGAAAAATTGCAGCATTAAAAACTGGAGAAATGGTTGGAATGATCGCACAAGGAGAAGAAAATAATACTGAAGAATATAAAACTTCTGCGATCAGCGGAAAGATTAATCTTGATATGAGCGCTATCAAAAAAGAAGAAGACAATTATTTAAGGATGCCCGACTATTACTCATTTCTAGATAAGAAAGGAAATGATAGAAAGGAAGAAGTCCTAATGACAAACTTCAGAAAAATAAATATGGAAGTAGAATTAATAGTTAATGAAACTGCAAAAGCATAAAATAATAAATATGAAGTTAAAAATTTCAATTCTTGTACTAACAGTCCTTTTTAGCCAAATGATGAATGCGCAATTCAACACATTTACGCGCACTGTTGTTAATAAGGATATTCCCGCAACGGAAAATCAAAATGTATTAAGAAAACAAAATACAGAAATTACAAAAGAGGGAAAGAAAAACGGTTTTATGAATATCTTTAAAACTACATCAAAGGCAGAATTAAAACGAGAAATTGATTCTCTAAAATCAATAATGATGAAAAATAATTCATCAAAACTTAAAGATCAGAAATTTGATTTTAAAAGGATTGAAGATTCATTAGTACTCATTCTAAAAGCGAATGCGCATTTGAAAAATGATTTAAAATCGGTTAAGACTTTTAGTTTTATAGATGATAATGAGCAGAATTTAGTTTCCAAAATCCACATGCCATTAAAAAATGGAATCTCTGTGACATCGCCTTATGGAACCCGAACTCATCCGATTTTTGGCGGAAGAAAACTTCATAACGGAGCGGATTTAAAAGCAAATTACGAAAAGGTTTACTCTGTAATGGATGGCATAGTAACCGCTTCAGGGTGGGATCCGAAAGGTGGAGGAAATTATATAAAAGTTAAACATTCAAATTCTTTTGTAACGGCCTACATGCACCTTTCTGAAATATATTATAAGGTGGGAGAATTTGTAAAAGCAGGATTTACCATTGCAAAAAGCGGTAATTCTGGTAACTCTACTGGTCCACATTTACATTTTTCTGTGATTGAAAATGGCAACTATATCAATCCAATACGGTTTCTGAACGATTTAATTAAAGCAAATAATCTAATAGCACAAAATTATGCAAACTAACAATTTACCTACAGACGAATTAAAGAAATACGGAATTGTAGAACCTGATAATTCTTTTTCAAAAAAACTTTCCGCAGAAGATATTCAGAAATTCCTTCAGGGATATACCATTGTAGCAGACAATGAAAAAAACAGAGCGACTTTTCAACTGGTTGAAAATAACAGCCGATTGAATGTAGTTTTTCTGGAAAGGGATAAAAATATTTCCAGCATTTTGGCAGAAAGCAAGGAAAGGATAGAATATTCGGAAATAAAAGATCTGTCTAAAGGCAACAACCAATTAGATTTTGAAAAGAAAGCCTTTGTGTTTGATAAGGAAACGAATAAGGTAATTGAGTTTGACCTAATAAAAAACGCACTGGAATTGACTGCAATCATTGCCGATAAAAAAGATATTTCTGAATTAAATCGCTACAAAACAGAACTTCTAAAATTGAAAGGTTTTTTACAGGACAAAATTGATCAATACCCTGAAATAGCAAAAGAAATTACTAACGATTTAAATATTGTTTCGAAAGAAATTAATACGGTAAACTCCATTTCACAATTAAATCCAAAACAGGAAAAATCAGATATTGAACTAAATGTGAACGATCCGGATTTGTATCAAGATGCAAACCGCGAGCATGAAGCAGAAATGAAAGAAGAAGAAAACAGAGAAAAGTCAAGAGGTTTTAGACGTTAATTAATTCAAAATGAGTATCACTTTAGACGTTGGAAAATACAATGAAAATAAGGAATCACCTGGTTTTCAGAAAATGGATTTTGAATCTATAGATGAAGCGATTGCTAATCTTGAATTTATGAAAATGGGGTTCAATTATTTTAAAAATGGCGAATCTCTGAAAGTGAGGTTGGAGGAAGGAAGCAAAGTGCACCTGATTGATTATGATGCTGTGGTGCCAATTAATGAACTGCGACAGGAATTGTATGAAAAGTATGATAAAAATTTAGGACAAGATGAACAACAAATTCAGACGGATAATACAGCAGAGAAAAAGAAATTATCGGCAAACTCGAATTTTGCATTTGAGGAGGATGAAACTACGCATTATGCGAAAACATCCTCGGGAGAAAAATTACCCTTTAAACTTTTTAACGCCGGCGATACTGGTGCCGGATCCAATTTATTACGGGAACCACAAGATTCTCTTCAATCCACAGATTTTGCATTAATAGAACGACGGTTTGCAGAAAATAAATCATTGCAGTTATTCGGAAATGAAAAAATTACAAGTGTAGATGATGTAGCGTGGCTTTTTAAATCTTTGGAAAATGAAGCCGTTGAGCACGCATTTTTAGTTTATGATTTCAAAGACAAAGGTTATTTCGTACAGCACATTTCTACTGGAACATTTGATGCAGCCTTCGTTGATAATCGATTAATGATAGGTAATGTGCTGGAAGTAAATCCTTCTTCAATTACTTTAGTTCACAATCATCCGAGTGGAAATTTAAAAGTTTCCAAGGCAGATATTGACTGTATCAGA
Source organism: Kaistella carnis (assembly GCF_003860585.1). Lineage (NCBI taxonomy): Bacteria > Pseudomonadati > Bacteroidota > Flavobacteriia > Flavobacteriales > Weeksellaceae > Kaistella > Kaistella carnis. Next base: position 2,645,186 of record NZ_CP034159.1, read on the forward strand.
AAATTGAGAGCAGCATTGGATGATTCAGATATAATCGTAAACGATGGTGTAATAATTAATTTGAGAAGCGGACAGTATGTAGTTTTCAATGAAATTTTCGAAGATAAAATGGCAATGAAATCCAATCCAAATGCCTTTCAGGAAATTCAGCCTTATTCATTTAGTAAACAGGTTTTAGTTGAAAATTATCAGCCGGAAAAAATAACAAGTTCGGCAGATATTGCCAAATTTATTACATCCCAAAAGTTTGGAGTATCAGATAAAACCGAAATGTTGATCATTAATAATCAATTAAATATTGTTGGGAAATTTATAATGCCTCCTGAAAATCAAGTTGGTTTTATTATAGGCAAAGTGGCAAAGTTTGGTGGAAATAAATGCATTCTTTATGGTAATAATATCACGCCGGAAGAGGTAAATAAATATAATGAAAAACTTCAATTTTCAAATATTGAGATTTTAGATGGGCTTAAATTTAAAAGCGAAAATGGTAGAAAAATGTATGATTCTTTTGCAGATAGTGGCTTAATAAACAGTGTTTCAAATAAGTTGGGTACTACAAATGAAGCCGAAGTAAAATACACGAGTAAACCAGAAGAGATAAAACTTTCCTTGCTTGATAAAATTAAGATACCGAAAAGCGAAGCCTATAAAGGTTTTGTTAAAGAATTGAAAGAATCAAGTCCAGAATTTTTCTTTCGAGATGGCGAGAGAGTTTTCACCGCACAAGAAAAGAAATTTCAACTTTATTATAGCCAAAATCAAAAGAAGATCTTGAGCGAAGATCCATTTAGATTGTCTGAATTATCAAGTGACGATTCTTTAACGAAATCATTTTCAATTAAAACAATTCCCGAGGTTTTAAAAAATTTAAAGAATATTTCATTTTCTGAAAATCAAACCTACACTTTAACAGAAGGAAAGGGAATGAAGAAATTTTTTATTTCATCGCCAGAAGATTTAAAAAGTGCGATTGATTTTCTTTCTAATAGACAATCGACAATACATATTACAATTAACAATAACAATTTAAAATCAGAAATTATGGAAAACAAAGAATTTGACCAGGTAGATTATTTACAAAACCAATTAAAATATTTAGGTTTTGGTGAAAGTGAAAAATTTCACAAGGATTTAAAAGCAGGAATAGACTCTGTGGAAAATCAATTTGAACTTAAGACCAGTTCAGATAGAGCGTCGCTCGGAAATGAAGTGGATTTTACTTTAAAATTTAACAAAACAGAAAGTGGCGGTGTATTTCTAAATTCCTACAAAGCAGTTTTGAATAATGATAAGGGTGAAGAAATCTCACAGAATTTCAAGGTGAATAGAGAGAATACATTTACAGCAAAAGAAGCGGTAAATCTGTTAGAAGGAAGATCGGTAAAAATTGAATTTACCAATCCGAAAACAGAACAATTAGAACCGGCTTTTGTAAAACTAAATTTTGCGGAGCCTAAATCTGAAAACGGTAATTATAATTTTCAAAATTTCTACAAAAATTATGGAGTAGATACCGATCAAATCGTAGAGAAATCTAATCTGATCTTCGATAAACCCGAATATAGAGAAAGCACTATAAAATCTTTGGAAAAAGGAAACGTGGTGAAAGTCAAATTTGAAATAGATGATAATGTTGTGGAAGGCAAAGCTGTGCTTAATCCTCAATATAAAAATTTAAGCATTTACGATAATGAGATGAACCGCATAAATACAAATAAACCTCTGGAAGGTTTGGAGAACGATAATAAGCACGATAAAGGCAACGTGAAAGAGCAAAGTATTAAGAGATAAAAAAACCGCAAACATTAATTACAAAAACGGTTGACGAAAATTTTATCAACCGTTTTTTTTCTTTAAAAAGCAAAGATTATGTTACACCAATTTTCAAATCCTCTTCAAGATCATTCCATATCAAATCCCAAATATTTTGTTTTGATGCTGATATTATTGACTTTTTATTCCTGCAAAGAAAAGATCAAACCTGAAAAAGGGGGAATTGATTTAATTTCGAACGTTTATGTGGATGCTTCAAAAGGTTTAGATAAAGTCCAGAATTTTCATATTTCAAGGATGAATTATTCAAACTCAAATATTTTGGAACTAATACCAGATTTGAACTTTCCTGAATTGACAGAAAACATTTACTACATAAGGGATTCTGTTTACTTTAAAATCGGGACTGAAAATAGCGGAAATACTATTTTTTCAGAAATTTCTAAAAAACAAAAACCGAGTTTACTTCAAAATAAAATGGAAGGTGCTATTTTTTCAAAAGACTGGATTCCCAATTATAAGAATAAAAAAAATCTGTCGGACACAATTTTATTCAATAAAAATTACAAAAGATTTGAGGTGAATTCGCCCTGGAGTTACTCAAGGTTTTATATTTATCCAACAGATACGATTTTACCTTATTCCCTATACAAACACGCCGAAGAAGACTATGGCGGTAGATTAGAGCGCATAGATTCTTACAACAAAAAGAAGGATGTTTTTGTTACGCTTCAATTGATTACAAGAAAGAATTGGGACAATGAGGCCAAGGAAATTTTTGATTTTAATGCTTTTGTAAAGAAGAAGTAATGGCTGTAGATTCTCGTTTTTACTCTGAAGATGAAGTTCGACAGATTTCCAATAGTATTTCTTTGGTTGATTATTTTCAGCATTTACAAGATCGAAATGTTGTGAAGTTTGACCGCAAAATTAGGAACGAATATTATTTTTTGACAGATGATAATAAATTTTCTGTTTCAGTAGATGGCTATTATGATTTCAAGTCAGATGAAGGCGGTCAGATTTTAAAAGCAGTAATGACTTTTGAAAAATTAGACTGGAATGATTCATTAGAATACGTTAAAAACTTTAATCAGAACTTTATGCAATACGATAATGATTTTAGAAACAATCGAAAAGATTTATTGAGAGATGAAAGTAAATCAGTAGAAATTCGAATTTCAAATTCATTCATACCAAATAATGAAAGATTGATTGCCTATTTCGAAGATAGAGGTATTTCAAAGCAAACTCTGATTGATAATACGAGGCAAATTCATTACGAAGTTGGCGACAAAAATTATTTTGGAATTGGAATTGAAAATATATCCGGTGGTTTTGAAATTCGTAATTCTTTGATGAAATCCAAGATCGGTAAAAACGATATTTCAGAAATAAAAGGTACAAAAGATGAAGTGGTAGTTTTTGAAGGAATGACAGATATGTTATCTTTCACACAACTACTAAAAGTCAATAATCAAAAGAATAATAGAACATTAATAACACTCAATTCTACTACAAATCTCGATAAATTTTTAAATAAATATAGCGATTACAAAGGTAAAATATTTCTTTGTTTGGATGGTGATAAAGCCGGAAGCCAAGCCACACATAAGATTTTAAATTTTTTTAAAGATCAGGATGTTAAAGACATTCGAACATTATATAATATTTCAGAAAATGGAAATAATGACTTGAATGATTATTTACAGAATAAAATAAAAATTCAAAATAAAAATATTAATTTAGTAGAACAAAAATCTGGCGAAAATGAAAATTTCAAAAACCAATCAACAACAGGTGATAGAAAATTTAGCGAAACTGTCGAATCCCAGCAAAAAGGAAGTAACACAAGCGGACAAAGATTGGGTAGCGACGATGTTAGAAATGGATCTAAAGAATCAAAGCGGATCGATCTATCAGGAAGAAGAGTTGGAGAATCGACTAGAAATTCACAACAAGAAAATGCTTCAAAAAATGAAAGCGGAGAATTTAAACTGGATGGAAAATTAGAAAAAACTTCTAATATTTCGTCTGGATTAGAGATTTTAATTCAAAAATATAAAGGTCAAAAACTGACCAATGAGCAAGTCGCGGAAGTAGTTTCTGCGGCTTGCTTTGTTTCTGAAAATGGCAAGATTTTAATCAATGAAAATATTATAATTTCAGATGATCTGAAAGATATTTGTAGTCAATTTAAAAGTGGAGGCACGGCCAAAGAAGGTCGCGGAATTCTCGATGAATATTACACAGATAGTAAGATTGTAGATGCAGTTCGCAATTTAATTTCAGGTCGATTTAAAAGCAGGATGGAGATTTCTGTTTTGGAACCAAGTGTGGGTACTGGCAAATTTATAAATGCAGCAGAAGGATTAGCCATAAAGACGAATGTCACTGCATTTGAAATAAATGAAATTACCGCCAAAATTGCTAAAATATTTCATCCTGAAGCTGAAATTAATCTTCGGTCATTTGAAACGGAATTTATTAATGAAAAAGGCATTAAAAAGGATTTAACTGAATTTTCTGAAAAGTATGATCTGGTAATTGGTAATCCACCTTACGGCGAACATCGTGGTTTGTACAAAGGTTTAGGTGAAGAGAGTAAAATCTCAAAGTACGAGGATTATTTTATAAAACGTGGAATAGATTCTTTGAAAGAAGGTGGAATCTTGGCAATGGTCGTTCCGTCTGGTTGGATAAATCGACAAAAAAAGTTGAATAACGCTGAATTATTGAATGCTTATCGTTTGCCAAGTGGTGCTTTTGCAGGCACACAAATCGGGACAGACATCATCATTCTTAAAGAGAACAGTCAAGCGATAAGACAAGATATTTCAGATTATTTTCAAAACAATCCTCAAAATATTTTAGGAGAAATTAGAGAAAAAACCAATCGTTTCGGTCGTTTGGAATTCTATGTTCATGGAAATTTAGAAGAAGCACTTGGACTTTTAAATAATCTTCGGAATAAAAAAGAGACGGTCCGCATTGGAAATCTTTTTGAGGATTTAGATGTAAATATTACAGAAAAGAAGAAAGCCAGAGATCTCGTTCCAGAAATTCCGCTGAATATTTCAACTAAAACAGCGAATGAAAATAAAAAACTCAAACAGGAAGTTTTAGAAAAATTAGAGATAGTACTTTTAAATCTGAATGCTTTAAAGTTCAAGTCACCCTCTATACTTGCTCAAATAGATCAATTTTCAAAATTAAAAGTTCAAATTTCTGGAGACGAAGGTAAACTATCAGTCAAAATTTTAAAGGATGTAATTGAGAAAGCAGATAAAATACTTCAATCCCAGAAAAGTAAAAATCCTGAATATGAAATTCAGTCGCTACCACTTATAAAGAAAGGAATTCTGAAGTATCAGTTTGTAAAAGATGATAAAATTGTGGATGCGTCTTTACAAAACAGTTCGGATATTACAGATGCTCAAATTGCAGCATTCAAGGCTACTTCTTATGACGGGACAATTGAAAATCACACCAGACATATGGCGTTCGCCAACTATCAAAATGGAAAGTATGTTCACGATTTTTACTATGCAGAAGGGAATATTTATGAAAAGTTAGACCAACTTGAAAAGGATTTCGAAGAAGATTGGGGAATTTCTGGTTTGGAAAAAAAATATTATGAAAAGCAAAAGACACTTTTATTAAATGTACTACCAAAACTAAAAACGTTAGATGAAATTTCAATAAATCCAAATCATGAGTTTGTCCATAAATTTAATTTAGGTCAGATTGAGAAAGAACAATACAACCATGAAAAGCGAGAAACTGAAATGGTTACTGTTGATTATAATTTGGCAGAAAAATTTAAAGACTTCGTAGATAGTTTACCAAATGATGCTTTTGCAGGATCATCATCTTGGGAGGTAAAAAGTTTTGTAGATAACGAAACTGTAACAGGAAGTGATAAAGAGCGGAATGCATTGATTAGAGACCGTAGAAAAGTTGCAGCAAAAGATTTATTTTCAAAATTTATTTCAGAAGAATTATCTGATGATTTAAGAGAGCGATTTGTAAAGGAATTCAACAAAAATTACAATCACATTCACGTGCCTGATTATTCAAAATTTCCTTTATTTTCAAAGATCTACCAAAACTTTAAAGGAACAGAATTAAGATTGACAGAAGTTCAAAAATCTGGAATAGGAAGACAAACGACCAAAGGTGTTGGACTTTTGGCGCATGAAGTTGGGTTCGGAAAAACATTATCTGGCATACTTTCTTTACATGAAGCGATGCAACGTGGAAACTCAAAAAAACCATTAATTGTAGTTCCAAATGACAGTATTCTGAAACAATGGGTAGAAACTATTTTTGAAACAATTCCAGATGCTAAAGTCAATGTTCTGGGTAATTTGGGTACTGATTATGATCTCTCGAAGTTCGATAATAAAGAGGGAGAAATAACCATAGTAACTTATGCTGGGTTTAATAACATTGGATTCTCAAATGAAATTACCGAAGAACTGTCCTCAAAATTCAAATACATTTCAGCAAGCGAATTGAAGGGCGTTACAAATACAGAAAGAGAAGAACAGATTGAGTTACAAAAAGAGAAAGAGATCGAAGGCAAGATGAAACGTGGAAAAATTTATGATTGGGAAGATTTTGGTTTTGATCATTTAACCTACGACGAAGTTCATAACGCCAATCATATTGTTGGAAAGGTGAAGATTGAAGACAGACGTTTTTCTTCAGATTTTAGAAATCAAAATCAACAAACTTCAAAACTTGGTATTAATACTTGGATGGCAGCCCAATATATTCAGGATAAGCAAAATGGCAGAAATGTAACTCTACTTTCAGCAACGCCTTTTACTAATAAACCTTTGGAATATTATTCAATTTTATCATTAATAGCCAACAAAAGATTAGAAGAGTCAGGTTATTTCAATGTAAATAATTTCTTTGAAACTTTTATGGAGGCGGACAACGATATGGAAATTGACGCAAAAGGAGATATTAAATTCAAGGCAAATGTTAGACGATTTAAAAACAATCAATTATTTCAGCAACTACTTTCAGAATTTATAGATATCAAAGGCGAGGAGGATAATTTAGAATTAATCCGCCCTAATAAAATTAATAAAGAATATAAAATTGAACAGAATGATTTGACGAAAGAGCAATATGAATTACTGAACGATAATTTTGATTCAGAAACGCCTGGGGCAATCTTAACCCATATTTTAAATGCTCGGTTAATTGCTTTCTCACCTTATTTATCAATTTATTATGATGGTCAGGAACCAACTGTAACTGGATTTATAGAAAATTCACCAAAATTATTTGAGATGATGAATCTGATCAGACAAAATAAAGAAGATATCTCTAATTCTGGACAGATCATATATTCTGAATTGGCTGTGGCACAATTTCCGAAATTGAAAGAATATCTAATACAAGATCTCGGATATAAACCCGATGAAGTAGGTATTATTACTGGCGGAACGAGTAAAAAACAACGGGTAGCAATTCAAGATGATTTTAATGCCGGCAAAATTAAAATTGTAATTGGAAGTGAAGCCATTCAAGAAGGAATGAATTTGCAGGAAAATACGACGGATGTGTATATGCTTACATTGCCTTACAATTTTACATCTTTACGACAAGTTGAAGGTCGAGCGTGGAGACAGGGAAACAAAAATGAAAATGTGCGCATCAATTTTATGCTTACGAATGATAGCATTGATGTTTTTATGTTGCAAAAATTACAGGCAAAACAAGCGAGATATTTAGAGGCAATGAAAAAGGGTGCAAACGTTTTAGATATCTCTGATATAAGCACACATGAACTAAAAACTTCGATCATTACAAATCCTGAAACCAGAGCAAAAATTGAAATTGAATTGCTGAAAAGAAAATTAGAGAGTGAGAAGAGTAAATTTGTTGCCGATAGTGCTTTTGTTTTAAGAAAATATGAAGATTTTACAAAAGTCCAGAGTGAAGTTGCGAAAGCACAGAATTCTTACGATAGAATTAAAGATTATGCGACAAACACCGAAGACAGTAATTCTGATTACTGGCAAAACCAATTACCGTTCTATCAAAAATCGATTGATTTAGCAAAATCGGAAGTTCAAAATACCATTGCAAATCTTGCTTCAAAAGGAGTAAATGTGACAGAGATAGAAATACAGACTGAAATGACTGCGGAAAAGATTGCAATTATTGAAGCGCAGATTGAGGAGTTGCCTCTAACAAAAAATGCGCTAATCATTCAATATAAAGAAGAAAAGGAATTACAACTGAAGTTAAATGTGAATAGGAATTATGTTAAAGATAGACAAGTAGAAAATGAAAACTTATTTGCTGTAGAGCACAGTAGGAATGCAGCAAGTTTAATTTCTAAAGAACTAATTCAGAATAACAATATTTACGAAAGTGACACTCTAAATCAAAATAGATTTGCAGCGAGAAGATGATTTACAAAATATCTTTATTAGACAAAACTATAAAAAAAGGAAAAAATCGGGAACGTTAGTCCCCGATTTAGTCCCCGATAATGTTAAGTTACTGATTTACAGTAGTTGTTTGTAGACCCACAGGGATTCGAACCCCAACTGACGGTACCAAAAACCGGAGTGCTACCGTTACACCATGGGTCTGTCATTATTTTGGTGGTGCAAATCTAGAAAATTATTTCTTATCAAACAATTATTTTTTAAAAATTATTTTAAAAAAGTGATAATTAAATTTTATTTGACTTTTTTTCAATTTTTAATTCCGTATTTTTGAAAAAATAATTTTACAAATGAGCAGTATCGAAGATAAGAAAAAAGCACTGGCTTTGGTGCTTGAGAAACTAGATAAAACCTACGGTAAAGGAACCGTAATGACTTTGGGAGATGCATCTGCGGATACTTCTATTGAAGTGATCCCGTCTGGATCATTAGGACTGGATTTAGCTTTAGGAGTGGGTGGTTACCCGAGAGGAAGAGTCATTGAAATTTATGGTCCGGAATCTTCAGGGAAAACAACTTTAACTTTACACGCCATTGCCGAAGCGCAAAAAGCGGGAGGGATTGCAGCTTTTATCGATGCGGAACACGCATTTGACAGAGGTTATGCGAAAAAATTAGGAATTAACCTGGATGATTTAATCATTTCTCAGCCGGATAATGGGGAACAGGCTTTGGAAATTGCCGATAATTTAATCCGTTCCGGTGCAGTTGATATTGTAGTAATTGACTCAGTGGCAGCTTTGACTCCAAAAGCGGAGATCGAAGGGGAAATGGGAGATTCTAAAATGGGACTTCATGCGAGATTAATGTCTCAAGCGTTGAGAAAATTAACTGGAACAATTTCTAAAACGAAATGTACCGTGATTTTCATTAACCAGTTGAGAGAGAAAATTGGAGTAATGTTCGGAAACCCTGAAACAACTACGGGAGGAAATGCGCTGAAGTTTTATGCTTCGGTAAGGATTGATATCAGAAAAGCAAGTGCACCGATTAAAACAGGTGATGAAGCGGTAGGAAGCCGTGTAAAAGTGAAGATCGTGAAAAATAAAGTAGCACCTCCATTTAAAATTGCTGAATTTGATATTATGTACGGCGAAGGAGTTTCTAAAACCGGTGAGATTTTAGATGCAGCGGTTGATTTAGGAATTGTAAAGAAAAGCGGTTCTTGGTTCAGCTATGCAGAAACAAAATTGGGTCAAGGTCGTGATGCGGTAAGAGATATGTTGAAAGACAATCCTGAATTAGCTGACGAACTGGAAGCAAAAATCCGAGAAGAAATTAAAAATAAAAAGGAATAAGATATCGATCTGATATTTGAACAACTTTAAATTTAAAGACAGCGATTTCGCTGTCTTTTTTTTTATAGTTCTAAACACCTAGAATCTTCTGTACTGTTTTTGAAAACCTATCCGCTTAATTAAATCCCGCTTTGCAATAGGGATAGAAACGGAAACCCCGGAAAAAGCGTTGGGAAATGCATGGCTTGAGGAGTTGCAGTGCACATAGCCCGACCCGAGCGGCGGGAAAGCTTTAGCGAGGGGATTGCCCAAAAAAAATTGACAATATGTCACTTTGAGCAGATTGGTGTTTTATTTGAGAACTGAACTTCATAATTTAAAAATCAATTAACATGACAAAAGGAAATATTAATGTATCGGTGGAAAATATTTTTCCCTTAATTAAGAAGTTTTTGTACAGCGATCACGAAATATTTTTGCGTGAACTGATTTCTAATGCGACTGATGCGACTTTGAAGTTGAAACATTTGACAAGTATCGGTGAAGCTAAAGTCGATTTCGGACAACCGAAAATCGAAGTTAAAATTGATAAAGACGCGAAAACTTTAACTATTATAGACCAAGGAATTGGTATGACGGGAGAGGAAGTTGAGAAATATATCAACCAAGTTGCCTTTTCCGGTGCGGAAGAATTTTTAGAAAAATATAAAGATTCTGCAAAAGATTCCGGAATTATTGGTCATTTCGGTCTTGGATTTTATTCGGCCTTTATGGTTGCTGAAAAAGTAGAAATTCTTACAAAATCTTATAAAGATGAGCCAGCAGTTCGTTGGATTTGCGACGGAAGTCCGGAATACACTTTGGAAGAAACAACTGAAAAAACAGATAGAGGAACTGAGATTATTCTTCATATTGCAGAAGATTCTACGGAGTTTTTGGAGGAATCCAGAATCCGTGAATTGTTGTTAAAATATAATAAATTCATGCCTGTTCCGATTAAATTTGGAACGAAAAAAGAAACTTTGCCTTTACCGGAAGACGCGGCAGAAGATGCAAAAGCGGAAACGGTAGAAGTTGATAATATTATTAATAATCCAACTCCGGCGTGGACGAAATCCCCGAGCGAATTAAGTGAGGCAGATTATAAGGAATTCTACCATGAATTGTATCCAATGCAGTTCGAGGAGCCTTTATTTAATATTCATTTGAATGTAGATTATCCATTTAACTTAACTGGAATTCTTTATTTCCCGAAATTAACGAATGGTTTAAATATCGAGAAAGATAAAATTCAGTTATACCAAAATCAGGTTTATGTAACCGATGAGGTGAAAGGAATTGTGCCGGATTTCTTAATGTTACTACGCGGTGTGATCGATTCTCCGGATATTCCGTTGAACGTTTCCCGTTCTTATTTGCAGGCTGACGGTGCGGTGAAGAAAATTTCTTCTTACATCACCAAGAAAGTGGCTGATAAAATGGTTTCTCTATTTAATGAAAACCGTGAAGACTATGAAAAGAAATGGAACGACATTAAAATCGTTATCGAATACGGAATGATTTCCGAGGATAAATTCTTTGATAAGTCTGATAAGTTCGCATTATATCCAACAACCGACGGGCAGTATCTTTTATGGTCTGAATTGGAAGAAAAAGTAAAACCGCTGCAAACAGACAAGAACGGAAACTTCGTTATTTTGTACGCGACAAATGCAGATGAACAGCACAGCTATATTCAGGCTGCGAAAGATAAGGGGTATGAAGTTCTGCTTTTAGATTCTCCGATTGTTCCGCATTTAATTCAGAAATTAGAAACTTCGAAAGAGAAAATTTCATTTGCCAGAGTCGATGCTGATCACATTAATAATTTGATCAAAAAAGAAGATACAGCGATTTCTAAATTAACTGAAGAGGAAAAAGAAGCTTTGAAGAAAAACATTACAGAAGCGGTAAACGATACGAAATTTACAGTTCAGGTTGAAGACTTAGAAAGTTCCGAAGCACCATTCATCATTACACAACCGGAATTTATGCGTAGAATGAAAGACATGCAGGCAACCGGCGGTGGCGGAATGTTTGGAATGAGCGTTTTCCCGGAAATGTATAATCTGGTGGTGAACTCTAACAGCGAATTGGCTGCAGAAATTTTGAAAAATGAAAATGCTGAGGAGAAAAATTCTAAGATTAAGTATGCTTTAGATTTAGCGAAACTTTCTCAGAATTTGTTGAAAGGAAAAGACTTGACGGATTTTATTCAGAGAAGTTACCAGCAGTTGAGTAAGTAAGAGAACGAAGAAGAAAGACTTTGTTAGATTTTTTAATTATAACCTTGTCAGGGTTTCAAATCCTGACAAGGTTTTTTTGTCGAGAATTCTAAATTTTTTGATTCTTTGTGTCATAGGATTTTATCGTAAGTTTGAGCAAGTGGCGACGTCGTGTCTAGAATTTCATAATTCTTCCAGCGGATTCCAAAATACCTTTTTAAAATTTTGAATTTTCCCGTCCTTAACTTCCACACCCTCCAATTTTAATTTCCCTACAAAATCCCGAACACAGCTTGCCGTAATTCTACCGGAAGAATTGCAAACACGATGCGCGGGAAAATCCTCATCATAATTTCTCAAAGCGTTTCCTACGTGTCTTGCGTGATTTGGATAGCCAATAGCTTTCGCAATGGCGCCATAACTCGTGACTCTGCCTTTTGGAATCAGCATGATGATTTCGAAAACCTGTTTATTAAATAGCTCGTTCACTTGATCAATTTAATGGTAATTTTGTACATTGAAAAATACAATTTAAAAAGCTATGAAAAAGAAATTCTTTGTAATACTTAATGAAATCAACAAAAAGGTTTTACCAAAACTGGGTGGGCAAGATCCTTTGAAAATGAATAAGTTTCAAAAGGGAATTTTGGCTTATCGGTATTATGTGGTGATTAATTCTTTGGATTAAGTAATCGTAAATTCTGAAAATTTTATATAAAAAACGGTAAAGTAATTCCAGCCGGGATGGAAGCGGCATCCTTTTTTGTTTTTTCCCTTTTCTGCACTTACTATATTTTCGAAACAAAAAAGATACAGCGGACAGCGCGACCGTTTTCCCAAAAAATACAAGATCTTGATGCTCCAAAAAAAAAGACCCTTCCAAAAATTGAAAGGGTTTTATATTTTAAAAATGAAAATTAGAGATTAACGTTTTTTGAATAACTTACTTAAATTTGGTTTTATACCAATTGAAATTGGGACGGAATTAAATTTCTCATTCTGTATATCTCTGAAGCCGTGCATATAACTTACTTCTGTAAATAAATTAAGAGCGCCAAGATTGTATTCGACACCGCCACCTGCCTCTGCAATCGCCATAGCATTAGTTTTATTTTTCATGTTCACCTCGAAAGTTGCAGCGTTCACGCTTGCTTGTGGAGTTAAAATAAAGCCTCCACCAGCGCCTGCAAATCCGTAAAAGGCCCATTTATCTACAATTTTACGGTAACCTAACGCTACGTTTAATAAATAAGTGGTAGATCTTCCTTTTTGTACCTTATAAGTATACCCTTCATCGGCGACAAGTTGGTTAAATTGATAAGCATGTAAACTTAATTTTGGATATAAAAATAAGCCACCATTTCCTAATCCTATATTTAAACCCAACGTTGTTGAAAATTTTGGACCATAATAATCTGCGGTTTTACCCACCGGTATTGAGAAACCGAATCCGTTTGAACTGTAAAGTTTGTCTGGTCGGCTGCTCTGCGCATTGACATTGATAGTAATTGCAGTGACTAATAAAACAAGAGGTTTTAGTAATTTCATTTTGTGTGTATTGTAAATATGCATTAAAAAAATTCGATAATATTGATTATTCGAAACGCAAAAATACTGCTTTTATAACATGAATTCATCATTGCAAAAAAAAATCACCAAGGATTAAAGATTAAAGACACCGTTGAATGGTATCAAAATATTCCCATAACCTTACACGGCGTATTTTTAATAAAATTTCTATCTCTTCAGAATAAGAAAAACCCTCTCAATCTAAACAATTGAAAGGGTTCGGTTTATATTATATAAGTTCAGATTCTTAAAATCTAATTTCTGGCTCTGAAATCTTAGTTCCTAATTAAGAATTCTCTAAGATATAAGAGAACATCAGTGGTGCACAGATTGTTGCATCACTTTCAACGATATATTTCGGTGTGTTGATATCCAGTTTTCCCCACGTGATTTTCTCGTTCGGAACCGCGCCGGAATAAGAACCGTAAGATGTGGTAGAATCAGAGATCTGACAGAAATAGGACCAGAAAGGAACATCGGTCATTTCTAAATCCTGATACAACATCGGAACTACACAAATTGGGAAATCACCAGCGATTCCACCTCCAACCTGGAAGAAACCAACGCCTTTTCCACCTGAATTTTTTGGATACCAGTCTGCCAAATACATCATGTATTCAATCCCTGATTTTACGGTAGAAGGTTTCAATTCTCCTTTAATACAGTAGCTGGAGAAAATATTTCCCATGGTAGAATCTTCCCATCCCGGAACAACGATTGGTAAGTTTTTTTCTGCGGCAGCCAACATCCAGGAATTCTCTTTCGGGATTTCATAATACTGCTCCAAAACGCCAGATAAAAGCATTTTATACATATATTCGTGCGGGAAATAACGTTCACCTTTTGCTTCTGCGTCTTTCCAGATTTCTACGATGTGTTTCTGCAAACGTCGGAACGCTTCTTCCTCCGGAATACAGGTATCGGTAACACGATTCAGACCTCTTTCCAATAAATCCCACTCATCCTTCGCCGTCAAATCTCGGTAATGCGGCACTCTTTCGTAATGCGAATGCGCCACCAAATTCATTAAATCTTCCTCTAAATTCGCTCCGGTACAAGAAATAATATCTACTTTATCCTGACGGATCATTTCTGCTAAAATTTTTCCAATCTCTGCGGTAGACATTGCTCCAGCCAAAGTAATCATCATTTTTCCCCCATCTTTTAAGTGGGCAACATATCCTTTTGAGGCATCAACTAAAGCTGCAGAATTAAAATGCAGGTAATATTTTTCGATAAATTCGGTAATCGGTTTACTCATAATTTTTTGATTTTAGCAAAGATAATCAATTTAAAGAATTTCTTCAGGAGCATTCCTGTTTTGCTTCTTTTTGACATTCGGTCCCGCTTTTCGTTGCAATTCCTCATTTCGGGGCTCGCTTCGCTCGCCCCTTCATTGCGGGATTTTCACTGCAATCGGGGCTAAAATAGAGTTCAGGTGTTCTTGCCAGGGAATTATGACTTTTCAGAAAAATATAAAAAGGTAGTTAAGAAAAGACAATCGCAAAGTTTTAAACCGTGAAACGATTATAATAATCACCTAAACTAGGATCATAAAATCTTATCCGATTATTCCCCTTTAAATCGACGGTTTTCTTTCTTCTGCGAAAGTTCCTTCTTCGCTTTGATGCGCTTTTCAATCTTGGAGCGGGAAGGTTTTGTGGGTTTTCGGGATTTTGGGATAAATAAAGATTTTTGTACCAGAGATAAAATTTTTTCGGTTGCGATTTTTTTATTTTGAAGCTGTGTTCGACTCTCAGAAACGGTAAGTTGTAAAATACCTTCTGCGTTAATTCTGTTCTTCAGTTTTTCAGAAATCATCTCTTTTGCTTCAATAGAAAAACATTCACTTTCTGCTACATTCCACATGACGGTCACGGAAGTTTCTACCTTATTCACGTTCTGACCGCCTGCACCGCTGCTGCGGGAAGTTTTGTACGTTAATTCTTTGGAGAAATCCTTCATTTAATAAGAGTAAAGAACAAAGATAAAAGAATAAAGATTATAAAATAGAGGTTCAAAATAGAACTCCAGTAATTTACCCTTTATAAACACTTTCAATTAATTTCTGACGGTCTATTTTACCATTTGGGATTCGTGGAAACGTTTCCAGGAAAATAATTTCTTTGGGATGGTGATTTTTTGAAGGATAATCAAGGGTTTTTAATCGGTCGATTATTTGTTCATTCTCTTGACCTTCTACCAAAAGAACCAATTTTTGACCCAATATTTCATCAGGAATACCGAGGAAAACAACTTCGTTTGGAATTTCCTTTTTAACCAATTTTTCTAACTGTTCGGGGTAGATTTTTAAGCCACCTGAATTAATGACATGATCAATTCGTCCCAGAAATTTAAATTCCTTCTCATTTTTAATTTCAACTAAATCGTTCGTTTTAAGAATTTCCGGATTTAATTGGGGTGCATCAATTTGCAGGCAACCTCTTTCGTCGAGACTGATTTTAATATTACCAAGAACCGTGAAATACTCTTCTGCAAGCGGATAAATTTGTTTTAGCGCGATGTGCGAAAGTGTTTCCGACATTCCGTACGTTTCAAAAATATTTGATTGAGTTTTTGGTCCTTTAAGTTGTTGAAAGATTTTCGTCTTCAGTGATTCTGAAACGGCCGCTCCGCCAATTATAATATTTTTAATGAAATGAATTTTATCCAGTGAGTTTTCAACTTGAAGTGGTGACATTGCGCAGAACGTAATTTCTTGGTTTAAATCCTTTATCGGATTGACCGAAGGTGTTTTTACAATGAGGTTCAATTTTCTTTCTGCAGCGCGAACGACCATCATTTTACCGGAAATATATTCTACGGGAAGACAGAGTAGGGCAGTATCGCTTTCTTTCAAACCTAAAATATCACACGTCATTTTTGCGGAATGACGCATTCTTTCTTTTTCAATGTCGAAAACCTTCGGAGTTCCCGTTGAGCCTGAAGTTTGAACTTTTACCGTTGCAGAATCATCATTCCAACTGCGTAAGAAAGAAAGAACTTGTTTTTCAAATTCCGTATTTGCTATTGGTCGTTCTTGGGTTGAAAAATCAATCTTCATTTTGAAATAGGTTTTTAAATTTGCAAGATCCTGCGTGAGGAAGTAGGCGGAAATCCTTTTTTATTGGTCCTGTTTTACAAGACCGATAAAAAAGATTGGGAGCCGAAGACCGACCCGAAGTTGCCGTGGAATTGAAGGGCAGCGAAGGGGCATGCCCACATATTACATTCGATTCACCGTTCCAATTCCTAAAAGTTCAAGGCCTTTTTTAATGGTCTTCCCCGTTAAATTAGATAATTCTAAACGGAAGTTTTTTGTAGTTTCGTCTTCCTGACTTAGAATCGGATTGTTCTGATAGAAAGAGTTGTATGATTTTACCACTTCGTATATGTAATTTGCAACCAAGGCCGGAGAAAGGGTTTCTGCCGCTCGGGAAATAACCTCTTTGAAATTGGCGAGATTCATGACCAATTCCTTTTCGGAGGAGTTCATTTCGTAGGCTTCGATACTTTTTTCTTTGTATTCGGCTTTGGTGAGCAGAGACTGAATTCTCGCGTAAGTATATTGGATAAAAGGGCCTGTGTTGCCGGAAAAATCGATGCTTTCTGCGGGATTAAAGAGCATTTTCTTTTTCGGATCTACTTTCAGCATAAAATATTTTAAAGCGCCCAAGCCGACAGTTTCGTAAGATTTTTCTTTCTCCGCTTCGGATAAGGTTTCGAGTTTACCGAGTTCCTGAGCTTTTTCTTTTGCCGTGACATACATTTCCTGCATCAAGTCGTCGGCATCGACAACTGTTCCTTCGCGGGATTTCATTTTTCCCGCCGGAAGTTCGACCATTCCGTAGGAAAGGTGATAAAGATTTTCAGCCCAAGTGTAGCCAAGTTTTCGAAGGATTTTGATTAAAACATCAAAATGATAATCCTGTTCGTTGCCAACGGTGTAAATTAATTTCTGAATATTATTCTCCTCAAAACGCTGCACAGCTGTGCCCAAATCCTGCGTCATATAAACCGAAGTTCCGTCGCCGCGAAGTAGAAGTTTGTGATCTAATCCTTCTTCGCTAAGGTCGCACCAAACGGAACCGTCTTCTTTCCGGTAAAGTGAGCCATTGATTAATCCTTTCTGAATGAGATCTTTGCCCAGAAGATAGGTATTGCTTTCATATTGAATCTGATCGAAATCGACGCCCAGTCTTTTGTAGGTTTCGGCAAAGCCGGCGTATACCCACGAATTCATTTCTGTCCAAAGGTTCCGAACGGTTTCGTCTCCTTTTTCCCAGTCTAAAAGCATTTTTTGCGCTTCCTGAATGCTTGGAGCCTGTTTTTTCGCGGTATCTTCATCGTAGCCTTCAGAGATTAAGTCAGCGATTTCCTTTTTATAGGTTTTATCGAACGCCACATAATAATTCCCGACGAGTTTGTCGCCTTTCAAATGCGTGGATTCGGGTGTATCGTTTGTCCCGGAATTTTTCCAGGCGAGCATGGATTTGCAAATGTGGATTCCACGGTCGTTGATGATCTGGGTTTTGATGACGTTGTAACCGTCTTCTTTTAATATTTCGGCTACGGAATATCCCAAAAGATTGTTCCGAATGTGACCCAAGTGCAGCGGCTTGTTGGTGTTGGGGGAAGAATACTCGATCATGACCGTCTCATCCTTGGATTCTTTGAGATCAAAATTTTCTTTTGCGGTCTTAAAGCTGTCGAGAAAAAAACTGTTGCGGATTGTCAGGTTAAGGAAACCTTTTACAACCTTGTAGCTTTCGACAAAATCGGTTTGAATAACTAAAGCATCGCCAAGTTCCACGGCAATTTGGTCGGGATTCTTTTTCAGATGCTTAACGAGAGGGAATGTGACAAACGTAAAATCGCCTTCAAATTCGGATTTATTTTGTTGAACTTCTACTTTATCCACTTGGATCTGGTAGAGGTTATGGATAATTTCCAGGATTTTATTTTCTATAATATTCTTACTGTTCATTACTAAATTTTGAATTACAAATATACGGAAATAAGAAGTAGCCTCTTAAAGTTGCACGTCTATATGGCTTTTAATGATGTAATTTAAAGAATTGATTTAGGATTCCGATATAATTTGGTTCCAAATTAAGTGTAAATACATCGCGCCGGTTGGCGTTATCGGCCCCCAAAAATTATTCTATCGGAAATAATTAGAGGCGGCAATGGATATAAAATAATAAAAAAAACCGACTCAGAAATTGAGCCGGTTTTCATTTTGCAAAACTTTATTAAAAAATTATCTAGCCCAGAAAGGCGTAAACATGTTTTTAGTAAATACGTCTGCGGCAGTAACATTCGGAACATTATTAGCATTTGACGCGTATTCTGAAGTTGGATAGATCAGTCTGTTTGGCTTCACTGTACCTGTTGCAATAGTCGCTAGTGGTGTAACAGGATATCCAGTTCTTGTATAATCAAAGAATGACTGTTCTGGATTTACACCCGTAAGTGCAATCCATTTTTGAGTCATAATCGCTTCGATTTTATTATCTGTAGAACCAGTCCAACCTAATTTTGGAACGCTATTTACGCTTGTGATATATGCAGCAGATCCACTTGCGCCTAAATAATTGTATGAAGCAGTAATACCCGCTTCAAAATGCGATTGTGCGGAACCTGAGATGTTTGCAGGATATCTAAGTGCAGCTTCTGCTAAAAGTAGTTCTATTTCTGCTTTTGACATTAGAACACCAGGTTTAGCCGATGCAGCTGCGACAATAGCAGCAGGAGCGGTTGACGTAATTGAAGTATTATTACCTAGAATTAATCCTAAACCAAATCTAGAAACAGTATTTGCTGTTCTACCAGCTTCAGCACCTGGCTGTCCTGGAGTCGCACCTTGTCTAACTCCCTCTACAGTTGCGTCTGCTGCAACACCGCCAAGAGGAGTAATCAATGTAAACATTCTGCCTCTTCTTCCATCTTTAATTCCATTGAATTTTTGATAAACATCTCTAGAATCACTGGTAGCAACACCAACTCCATCTTGAGGTATATATCTTAAATTTCCATTTAAAGCTAAAGCAATGTGTTCAGAAGCAGTATATAAATTATATCCTTGATTACCTGCGGTTGGTCTTGCTCCTGAACTAAGAACAATCCAATAATTTGTAAAAGGATTTTGCTTAGTATCACTTGCCGATGAATAACCAGGATTCGTAGTTACATCAGTAGCTGGATACGTTGCGCCTGCAAGAGTACTCAATTTTTGATCTCTGTAGGTAGCCATTTCACCTGTAACGTTAGACATTCTTACTAAATATCTGAGTTTAATTGCATTCGCAAAAGAAGTCCATTTTGACATATCTCCATTAAATACAATGTCTGCACTTGCCGGACTTGTTCCTGCACCAGAAGTGATCATTTGAACTGCACTTTCCAAATCTGCTATGGAAGCTTTGTAGATATCCTCACCTTTATCATATTTAGGTGAAAGATTTAGTTCTCTCTTGAAAGCTTCTGTGTAAGGCATATCACCGTACAAATCGGTAAGGATCTGTACATAATAAGCTTTCATGATCATTGACATCGCTTTATATCTGGTATATTCACCATTTTGGTCTTTGAAATCAATTATTGTTTGGAAATTAGTTACATTTCTAAACATTGTATCCCAAATTGCTGCATTGTAACCAGAAGTAATATTTGGTGTGTAGTCATCAACAAACGGAGTACCGAATGAATAAGAATTTCCTGCCAAACTATTCATTTGTACGCCAGCAAAAGCATTCAAATTTCTAGCTTGTATTGCATGAGTTCCAGTAACAGCTCCAGGGAAGATATAGTTAGGAGTAAGCAAATTTGCATCTACTCTATCTGGATCTACGTTGGTGTCTAAAAAATCATTACACGATATACTACCAAATAGGGTAGCCGATAATGCCATTAATATTATTTTATTTTTCATTATTTTTAAATTTTAAAAGGTTGCATTTAATTTAAATCCGAATGTTCTTGTAGTTGGATACTGCGAGGTATCAGCAATTCCGGATAAATTCCCGCTGTAATTAGATGATTCTGGATCAGCAAAGTTTCTATTACTTTTCGCATAGATTGCGATTGGATTTCTTGCATACATACTTACAGTAATACCATTGACAAATGTAGACTGTAGAACGGATTTTGGAAGATCATAGCTCAACGCAATTTCTCTTACTTTGAAGAAAGTAGCGTCTACGATAAGATTTTCACCTGTTCTTCTGAAATTATTACCTGTCCAGTAAGTCACAACACCTGAATAATCAGCAGAGTAAGCCGCAGTACTATTAGTTACATAATTGCCACCTACAAGTTGAACTGAATTTGGCACGACATATCCATTTTCTCTTTCCTGATCTGCAGTTTGTTCAAGACCACCTGTAAACGCTAGTAAACCTTTGGTAAATGAAACAAATTGTCCTCCTTTTCTATAATCCATTACTGCAGAAAGGGATAGTCCTTTATATTTGAAAGAGGTAGTTAGTCCCATTGTGTAATCAGGATTTACATTACCTAAAACAGAAAGAGCAGAATTGATGAGAGGGACACCATTTGCACCTACTATAATGTTTCCATTAGGATCTTTACGGTATGTTGAGCCTACAAATGAGTATAGATTCTCTCCTACTACAGCAGCTACACCTATAGAAGGCGAGGAATAAGTAAGTAAAGCAACTTGAGAAGCACCACTCTTCAGGGATTCTAGGATAGTTTCTGATTTAGAAAAATAACCGTGTAAATTCCATGTGAAATTTTGAGTTTTAATAGGTGTAAGCCCCAAATCAATATCAAATCCAGTTGTTTTTGCATTTCCAATATTGTCCACATAAGACGACAGCCCACTAGTATTGGAAGGAGCTGACGCAATAATTAAATCCTTAGTTTTTGATTGATAAACAGAACCTTCCAAAGTAATGCGGTCATTGAAAAAACCAAGTATTGCATTTAATTCAATACTTGTGAAATATTCAGGTTTTACATTTGGATTTGTCACAGATGTATTCAATACATAAGAAGGAACATTGAAAGGATATCCTGCAGCTACATTCCCGGTAGGATTTACTGAATATGGATTTAAATTAGCATTACCAACTCTGGAATAACTAGGTGCAATTTTCACGTAAGTCAATACATCACCTCCAAAATCAAAAGCTTTGGTAGGGATAAAGGATAGACCTGCAGAATAATACGGGTATGCTTTGTTATTAAATTGTCCATTGATGTTTGTGGAAAATAATGAGCTTTGTTCGTATCTGTAAGTACCATTTAGATATAGATAATCTTTAAATGCTAAATCTAAATTTCCGAAAAATGCATAACTTTTTACTCTTCTGTTATAATTATCCATAGTGCCTCCATCTTCTTTTACAGCAGTGTCTGTAGGCAGCGCAAGTGAACTAATGTTATTCACACTGTACCAGCCTGGAATGATTAATCCTGACCCTCCAACAGATCTAGCGTTGTACGCTCTGTCTTGAATATTATTACCTAAATTTACTTTTAGATTAAAGTCTTCGTTCAGATCATAATCAAAATTCAACAACAAATCGCCATAATATCTTCTATCGGTATAATTTCTATTGTAGTAGTACGAAGCAACACCAGTAGGAATCGAAACATTTGGGTCATCATAGGTTATCACTTTGTTATAGCCATTATTGTGATTTTCCTGCTCAGTTTTTGATAGACTAAGATTTCCGGTATATGTTACATTAATGTTTTTATTAATATCATACTGCAACGAGATAATACCATTCAAATATTCTAGACTTGAATTTAATCTTTCATTTTCTATACTCCAATATGGATTTACAGAATATGGTGTTAAATAACCTGTAAAACCTGAATTTTTGTAGGCTCTAATATCATTTGTAGTTGGCATTTGCAAAAGATCGTCATATAACCCACCATTTGTTTGGTTTACCAGTCTACCAATATAGTTGAACTGTCCGTCAACTCTTAATTTATCAAATTTCTTTCCTCCTTTGAATAAGAAGTTATTTTGCTTAAGTTTATCACCTGCTACTACAAAACCATTATCCAATCTATTCATAGATACAAATGCATAAGAATCTGATCCGCCAACATTTATACTTAAACCATTTTGATAAGAAACACCATTTTGAAAGAATTTTGAGAAATGATCTTTTACAGGGGCATATTGACCATAAATGTATTGTCCGTTTGGTTGTGGAAGACCTGTTGGTACCGTTTGTCCACCTAAAATTCCGTTATAAGCTGGTCCCCAAGATGTGTTTTCCCATGGCACATAGTTTGTACCTCCGTAATCTACATCACTGTAGCTTTCATCTTGTACACCTTTACCATATCTGGTTTGCACCTTCGGTAACTTAAATACTTGGCTTATTTCAACTGCAGAGGTTAAATTAAAAGAAATTTTTTCAGATTTAGTTCCTCTTTTTGTTGTTACGATAATAACACCGTTTACACCCTGTGATCCGTAAAGTGCAGACCCTTGTAAACCTTTAATCACGTTCACGTTTTCAATAGCTTCAGGAGGTAAGGCTCCTAAAATTGCTGCCGTTGAAATTGAATTATCAATAACAATTAATGCTTGATTACTACCGGTTACAGATTTTGCACTTCTCAATACAATGTTGTAATCTGGATTAACTGAACTGTTAGTATTCGTAATTTTTAATCCAGATACTTTACCTGTTAACGATTGTATTGCATTTGGTGCAGCAGCTTGATTTAACTCCTTTGCCCCAACTACTTGTTGTGCACTCGTGGTAGCATCGGCAGTTTTCTTAATACCTAAAGCACCAGTAATTATTACTTCACCGATGTTCTGCGTTTTAATAGTGTCTTGAACATTCTGTGCATTTACCAAAGCAAATGACGAAGTTAAAACTACTGCTAAAACGCTTGTTGTTAATTTCTTCATATCAAATTAAATTTTTTCATTGAAGCAAATGTGCAAACTTTTATTGAGATTACCAAATTATTTGTTAATAAATTATTAAAAAATTTATAATTTTATCAGCCTTATTGAGAAATAATTATAGAAAAGGTATTGTGATGAAATTAAAAAAAAGTGCTTCGATGCATTATATTGAGGCGGGTTGTGACGAAGTTGGAAGAGGATGTCTGTCTGGACCAGTCGTAGCAGCAGCTGTTATTCTGGATCATAATTTTAACCAAAATTTAGTTAATGATTCTAAAAAATTAACATCTAAAACAAGATTAGATTTGGATTCTTATATCAAGGAGCATGTGAGGGAATATGCCATTGCAGAATTACCGCCCTCTTTTATTGATGAACATAATATATTAAATTCAAGTATTCATGCCATGCATCTTGCCCTGGACCAACTGACTATAAGACCTGAATTAATTCTGGTTGATGGCAATCGATTTCATCCCTATCCTTTTATTCCTCATCAGTGTATAATTAAAGGGGATTCTAAGTTTTTGTCAATTGCGTGTGCCTCCATTCTAGCGAAGAATTATCGTGATCAGCTCATGATTGAATTGCATGAAGAGTTTCCTGAGTATGGTTGGAATAAAAATATGGGTTACGCAACCAAGCAGCACCGGGAAGCTTTGAATAAATATGGTCCCACCATTCACCACCGAAAATCCTTTCGTTTAGATTATTCCGAAGTACGATCTCCGGGGGAAGTTGAAGACTTTACAAGTGACTTATTTCCATAAAAAAACGGAAGATCATATCTTCCGTTTTTTTTGTTCTTTATATAGATTGGTTATTTTTTCTTAGGAGTTTGCTGTTGTTGTGCTTTTTGCTGTTCTTGAGCTTTCTCCATCATTTCACGCATTCTCTTTTGGAATTTACCTTCCTTTTTCGGCTCTTTCTGTTTGTTCGCCTGAATCTGTGCGTGAATTTTCTTCTCATCTAAAATCCAGTATTTGATCACAAGGATAATTAAGATGTTAATCGCATTAGATACGAAATAATACCAGGAAAGTCCCGAAGCAGAAGTATTTAAGAAAAACAAAAAGGTGATCGGGAAGATATACATGATCACTTTCATATTCGGCATTCCTTCCTGAGTAGGTTGCTGAATGTTCCCTGCGGTCATCACCGTATAAATTAAAATAACGATCGTACATGCAATTGCAAAAATACTTAAATGGTCCTGTAGGAATGGAATGTGAAAAGGTAATTTAATGACGTCGTCATAAGCGGTCAAATCTTTTGCAAACCAGAAGCTTTTTCCTCTCAAATCAATCATATTCGGGAAGAATCGGAATAAGGCATAGAAAATCGGAACCTGCAGTAAACCCGGAAGACATCCAGCCATTTGGTTAACGCCCGCCTTTCGATAAACTGCCATCGTTTCCTGCTGCTTTTTCATGGCATCAGCATTTTTGTATTTGGCGTTTACTTCATCAATCTCCGGACGAATCACCCGCATCATGGCACTCAGTTTATGCTGCTTGAACATAACCGGCGATAAAATGATCTTTACAATAATCGTCATTAAGAAAATAACCCAACCTGCAGCGATTCCCCAACTTGAAATTAAATTAAACATTGGAATAAAGAACCATCTGTTTAATGTTCCAATAAATGACCATCCTAAAGGAAGCAATTCATCAAAATTCTTGTCGTAACTTTTCAAAAGGGGTAAATCCAAAGGCATGAAATACCATTTGAAATCCTGATTCAATTCATTATTAACCAAATCAATCTGTCCGTTATAATTGAATTTTTTCAAAAATTCGCCTTCCTCAATCATGTCCTGATTACCGTGTGAATTTTTGAAACCACTTTGCGGCTCGATCACCATGGAGAAAAACTGTTGTTTGATCGCTAACCAATTCAGTGTTTCTTTCGGCTCTTCCATTGTCGTTCTGCCGTCATAATCGAAACTGCTGTAATTGTCGAAAGCATAGTTAAATTCCGTGTGTGTCTGTTCTTGAGAGCGCCCTTTCTCTTGTTGACGCGCCGTGAAGTCCCAAACGAATTCTGCTTTTGAATCAGAAACCAATTGTGCTAAACCTTGTGTTTTTACATTAAAGTCAACGGTGTATTTATCCAGTAATGTATAAATGAACTGAATGACAGCGCCATTTACATTGGCTTGCATCGTGACGGAATTGCCATTTTGAGTTGGCGAAAATACCAAGTCTTTTGTATTGAAAGTTTTTCCTGTTTTATCTTTGAACTGAAAACCGTAAGAAGAATTATTTTTATCAAAAAGAAGCAACTTCTTATCATTAACATCAGAAACTTTATTGTAAGCTTTAAATTCGTTAAGCTCAACGGTAGAAAGTTGACCACCCAAAGTTGAAATTCCTAAAGTCAGTTCTTT
Source organism: Kaistella carnis (assembly GCF_003860585.1). Taxonomy (NCBI): domain Bacteria; kingdom Pseudomonadati; phylum Bacteroidota; class Flavobacteriia; order Flavobacteriales; family Weeksellaceae; genus Kaistella; species Kaistella carnis. The sequence continues at coordinate 2,670,817 of NZ_CP034159.1, forward strand.
GTTCTTTAACTCTATCTGTTGAATAGAAGTTGTATTAACACTGTCGTTAAGATTCGTAACGAGCGCCGGCTTCGCGGCATTATTGGCAGTTTTATTTACAACCTGTGTTTTGTTTTCGGCCTGTTTGAGTTCCTGTTCCTTGGCTTGCTTGTTTTGAAAGTAAAACATAACACCAATTAAGATTAGGGAAAACAAGGCGAAACTGATCAGTTGATTTTTATCTAAACCGTTATTTTGCTGCATTTTAATTTGTTTGAAATTTAAAATTCGAAGGTTTGTAATTCTCTAATGATTACCTTTTAATTTTGGGTGACAAAAATACTGAAATTTTTGGCAATGAAGAATTTTTTAGATGGTCATTTAAAAAGAAAAGAGATAAAAAACATTTTGTCTTTTATCTCTTGGTTTTTATTTTTTTGAAGAAGCTTTAATCAGCGCCTTAAATAAAGGATGGGGTGAAGCAACCGTACTTTTGTATTCCGGGTGATATTGAACGCCGATATAGAAAGGATGGTCTTTCAGTTCGAGGGTTTCTACCAAATCAGTTTCTGGATTAAATCCTGTGGGAACCAAGCCATTCTTCTCAAATTCTTCTCTGAATTCCGAGTTGAATTCATAACGGTGACGGTGTCTTTCCGAAATGTTTTTCGTGCCGTAGATTTCCTGTAGTTTTGAGCCTGTCTTTAAAGCGCATTTCCACGCACCTAAGCGCATTGTTCCGCCTTTATCAACCACATTTTTCTGTTCTTCCATTAAAGAGATCACGGGTTCTGGTGTTGAAGTATCGAATTCCATAGAGTTGGCTTTTTTATAACCCAAAACATTTCTTGCAAATTCGATAGTCATGATCTGCATACCCAAACAGATTCCCAAAAGTGGAATATTATTTTCCCGTGCATATTTTGCAGCAGCGATTTTTCCTTCAATTCCTCGGTCTCCAAATCCTGGAGCGATCAACATTCCATCAATCCCTGCAAAAGTTTCTGCGATGTTACTTTCGTCGATTTCGCCACTGTAAACCCATCTTACTTTCACTTCAGTTTCCAGATCGGCACCTGCGTGAATAAAGGATTCTGCGATAGATTTGTACGAGTCCTGTAGGGAAACATATTTTCCAACCAACGCGATTTCTACTTTCTTCTTCGGGTTTTTATATTTTTTGAGGAAATTTTTCCAATCTTTTAAATCTGCTTGTTTATCAGATTTTAAATTCAGTTCCTTTAAGACTACATCATCGAAATCCTGTTTTTGTAAATAAAGTGGAACTTCATAAATGGTTTCTAGATCTTTACATTCGATTACGTTTTCTAAAGCCACATTACAGAACTGTGCTAATTTTGCACGTTGCTCTTTCGGAATATTATGCTCGGTTCTGCACACCAAAACGTCCGCCTGAATACCCGATTCCATTAACTGACGAACCGAATGTTGTGAAGGTTTTGTTTTCAATTCCCCACTGGATGCCAAGTAAGGCAATAAAGTCAAGTGAATCACCATGGAATTGTGTTCTCCCAATTCCCATTTTAATTGTCGCACACTCTCTATATAAGGAAGAGATTCAATATCGCCCACGGTTCCACCAATTTCGGTTATGATGATATCATAATTTTGTTTCGCCAGAATTTTAATTCTGCGTTTTATTTCATTGGTAATATGCGGAATAACCTGCACGGTTTTACCTAAGAAATCACCTTTTCTTTCTTTTTCAATAACGGTCTGGTAAATTTTACCGGTCGTTACATTATTGTTTTGGGAAGTTTTAGAATCCAGAAATCTTTCGTAATGACCCAAATCCAGATCAGTTTCTGCGCCGTCTTCAGTCACGTAGCATTCGCCGTGTTCGTAGGGATTCAGCGTTCCAGGGTCGATGTTAATATAGGGATCAAGTTTTTGGATGGTGACATTGAATCCTCTCGATTTTAGCAGTAAGCCAAGTGAAGCTGAGACGATTCCTTTGCCTAAAGAAGAAGTTACACCGCCCGTTACGAAGATGTATTTCGTGTTCTTTTTACTCATTAGATTAGGTTTGTGCAAAGTTAATGGATTTTGCAAGACGGGCAAATAAAAGCCTATTGAAAATTAAACTCGACAGTAAATGCCTAAATTATGCCGAAATATGTACTAACATTTCACTTTTAATAAGGTTCAAAACAAAGATTAAGATTTAAATTACATAAAAAGTACTGAATATTAATTATTGCTTTAAGACTTGTTCAATTGATGCTATATTAAATAAGCTGCAAAATAATCCTGAAAAATGCAGCAATATCCGCATTGATTTTCGGCTCAAGTTGGTGTTCAGCATGTCCGGAAGAACTTTTGCAGATCTCCGGTTTGTATTCAAAATGGAAAGAACAGGGTGTAGAAGTGGTTTTTGTTTCCTTAGATACCGATGCAGAAGTATTTAAAAATTTTGTAGAACGTTTTCCTTTCGTCAGTATCAGTGATTATAAAAAGTGGGAGAGTTCTGCTGTCAAAAATTATCACATCTTTGAAACTCCGACGATATTTTTTGCTGGATAAAAATCGAAAAATCATTCTGCGACCAAACGATGCAAAACAATTAGATTCTTGGATTGATTTTTATTTGATAAAGGGAAATCAATGATAATTCTTGAATGAAGTTGTTAGGAGTTCTGTATAAAAACTGACATAAAACGACCACTACATTTTCCACTTACCGATTAATTACTGACTAAATAAAAAATAACCCACTGAATTTCAGTGGGTTGGTTTAATAAAATGTGGAGTTGGAGGGAAACGAACCTTATTAATCTGATTATATATAAATATACTTAAAAGTACTATATATCAGATTTTTACATATATTTGCATAAGTGAATATATGTTATTTCTATGCTTAAATATAGAAGTAGTAGCACCTAAATTAGCACCTATGAATTTTACGTATAAATTGAAGGAACCAAAATCTGACAAGGAAACTTTAATTTATTTCCGATCATATTTCCTAAATGAAAATAAAAATTTCATTTATTCTACTGGTGAAAAAATTTCCCCTGCAGAATGGGATTTTGAAAATAGACAACCAAATGATTTAAATGGAAGAACTAAAAAAGCGGAGAATCATAGAAGTGTTAAAAAACAATTAGACCGGTACAGTAGTTTCTTTACTGAAATTGTAAATAGGTACAAAAATATTAATGAGGATCTAAATATTGAAATTATCCGTCAGAGATTTAATGAGGAGTTTAAAAAAATAAAAGCAAAGGATGATTTTTTTCGGATATATGATGAATTTATTGCCGAAAAAGAAAATGACTATTCTGGAAATGCTATATCAAATTCCACTTTAAAGCGATATAAGTGCAATAAAACATTACTTGAAGATTTTGAATCAAAAACGAAATGTAAATTATCCCTGGGTAAATTTGATGAAAAAATCTATAACAGATTTTTGAAATTTTGTATAGAAAATAGGGAACATTCTGCAAATACAGTTCATAGAAATGTAGGATTATTAAAAACGTTTTTACTTTGGGCATTTAAAAAACAATATAGTTTTAATAACAGTTTTTTAAATTTTAAAAAGCCACCTAGATTTAGAACTGATGAAATTGCACTGAACATTAAACAGGTTGAAGAGATTTATGCTCACGATTTTTCTGAAAATAAAAAATATGAAAAAGTTAGGGATTTATTTGTATTTGCGTGTGTCACGGGGATGAGGTTCGGAAACTATAGTAGGATTTCAAAAAATGATTTGCAGGCTGATTTTATTAGAGTGATTGATTTAAAAGATAAGTCGAAGAAGCTCTCGATTCCATTAAATAATATTTCAAGATCTATTTTGGAAAAATACGAGTATAATTTACCGCGTATTTCTAACCAAAAAATGAACGAATACATAAAAGAGGTTTTCAAAGAATTAAAATTTACAGATGAAATTAAGAAGACAATGAAATATGGAGATCAGTTAGTTGAAAAGAATACGGAGTTTTATAAAAGAATTTCATCGCATACCGCACGAAGAAGTTTCATTACTATCATGAAAAATAAGAGAGTGCCGGACAAAGTAATTATGAGTTATACAGGTCACACGAGTTTGGAGGTCTTTAATGCCTATTACAGACCAAGTGAGGACGACAAAATAAATTATATGAACGAAGTTTTTAAATAATGAAAAATATAGAATATTATAATTTAGACATTGAATATCCTGTAAACTTTCAATTTTGGAAGGATTTCTCTGCTATTTTTGTTTATTGGGGCTATTATAAGCCATTTAAGTGGAAAGGTGGTTTTAGAAATGAAACAACAAAAAGAATTAGAAAAGCTTTTAATGATGCTAATGAAAAAATAAAAAATGGAATATCTTTTAACGAATATGAATTGTCAAAAGATAGGCTTTCGCACAATTACAGTAGTTTCCGATATTATTTTGAAAGGGCGGAAAAAGTTTCAAGTTTTAATTTTTTTCAAAAGATTGAATGGACAATATCTCAAGTTTATAAAAATCTCTACCCAAGAATTTCTCCTTATAATAAATTCTGTATAGAGGTAGATTTTTACCAAAACGCTTATGAAATAATATATAATAAAATACTGATTCATTCTTATGCTATTGGCGAATTCGGTATTACACCACTACGATTAGCGTTTGATCCCTTATTAATAGACGAGAAATATGAAGAAAAAATAAAAAGTGATATTTTATTTTTGCAATCGCGAACTTCTCAATCTCAGAAATCATATTTACTCAATTGTGAGTATAACTTATCTTCTTCAAAATATTTTAAAAATATTTTTGTTGATAAAAATATTTTTGATAAAATAAACTTTTCATTATTGAAAGAATATGACGTGATTTATAAATCTACAGAACAAGGACTGGTATTTAATGATAGGATGATTTCTGATCTTTCCTTTTTGATAATCATTTTGCATAGTCAAAAGATAGTTGAACTTCCCGTTCTCAAATATATAAATAATATAATTTTTGAAATTACTAATAGTAGATGTTCTACAACTATGTTTACTAATTGTCGAACTAAATATTTAAATCCAACTAAATTATTTCCGTCCGAATTTGATAAAATAGCAATTGCTAATATTCAGAGTTTTATACTTAAATATATTAAAAACTTATGATTTGCTTCAAATTCATTATTAAATCCACTGAATTCACTGATTTAAATTAAATTTCAATAGTAATCTTGCATAGAAATAATAAAAACAATTCTATGCAAACAAATCCATTCCAAACAATTTTGGATGAATTAGGAGAAGTGAAACAACTTCTTCATTCAATTCAAAAAGAGCCAGAACTTGAACTTAAGAAAAAGTTCTATTCATTCAAAGAAGCGTCAGAAATTCTAAAAGTAGATTATCAGACCATTCGATCACATGTCCTCAAAGGCAATATTAAAGCAGAACAATTAGGAAGGTTTTACAGAATAAATCATCTTGATTTGATGGCAGCTTTAAAAGATGTGAAATCCCTTAAATACAAAAGATAAGCACCACAATTACGACTTGTGGTGCTTATTGGCATTTACTACCAACCTAGAATGAGGATTACGAAAGTAGTTCATATTTCTTATAATCCAAAATTTATGAATGAAAAAACTATTATGGTGTCTGAAATTTCAGAAACTGAATTTGAAAATGAGTCTATAAACATTTTAAATGGGCTAAATCAGGATTTGAAAAAAGTTTCTGATGTGAATATTTTTCCCCTAGATATATTCCCATTACACTTACAAAAACTTATAAAAGAATTAGAGTTTACTTTAAATTTCTCAATAGATTATACATCTGCATCAATATTATATGCTATTTCTGTTGCTATCGGAAATAAGATACAATTAAGAGTTAAAAATAGTTGGATAGAGAAATCCAGTCTTTTTATGATTCTTGTCGGCAGAACAGGAGATGTAAAAAGTCATTCTTTGACATTCTGTATAAATCCTTTAATGGAAATTGATAAAAATTCTTATAAAAAGTATCTGGTGGAAAAAAAGGAATGCGAAAAAGCATCAACGGAGAAAGAAGATACTAAAGTTAGTCCAGTTCTTCATCAGCTATTACTTAATGACTTTACACCGGAAGCATTAGTGAAAGTTCATTATCATAATCCTAGAGGTATTGGATTATACACAGATGAACTTGCAGGATATTTTAATTCTTTCAATCAATATCGAAAAGGCAACGAGGAAGAAGCGCTTTTATCCGCCTGGAGTGGAAAGACAATTGTAAAAAATAGAATTTCTGGCGAGGAAATGAGGGTAGATAATACCAAAGTTGATTTAATTGGTACTATACAAGAAGGAATTTTACCAAGCACTTTTCATACTAATAAAATGAAAAATGGATTTATAGACCGTTTTCTTTTTGTATTGCCCCATAAGTATGTTGAAAATAAGTGGAATGACAAAGATTTGAAGTCGGAGTATATAAAATGGTACTCAGAACTTTTAAATAATGTTTTTAATCTCGCTGATAATTCAGAAATAGTATTAGAATTTACACCAGAGGCTAAAACTCATTTGTATAGTTGGCAGAATAATCAAAATACCACCTTTGATTTTGAGTATCAGAGGGGGATTTCTGTAAAACTACAGCAATATGTTTTACGATTTTCTATTTTAATTCAAGTGATAAATTCAGTTTGTAAAAATGAAAAGCCTGAAACTATTTCTCTTCAGTCGCTAAAATCTGCAATAGACTTGAGAGATTATTTTTATGAAAATGCTGTTCGTGTTTTTGAAATTATTGATAACACTTATTATGATTCACTTACTGAAATTCAAAAGAAAGTTTTAGAAAAACTCGATTTAAAATTCACCACTGGCGAAGGAATTGAAATGTTATCGCAGGAGAACCTTATGAAAGTCCGAAGTTTTAAAAATTTCCTAAAAGATGAAAAAGTTTTTAAAAAAATTAAGCACGGTCATTACGAAAAATTAATCTTTTAAATTATGTATATCCGTTTTTAATCATACTCCTGTGATGCTTGCTATCACAAGTCTATCGAACAGTTTATCTTCAAAATATCTCCGATTTAACTTATAAACAAACTCATTTAGATAAAGTTGAAGGTTTTTGCGTTTTATTTTGTGGTAATTTCCTAATAAATTCCTTTTCGCATTACTGATAAATATGTGAACCCAACGCAAAGTATCTTTTGTAGTTTCTTTCGAAGATTTTTCTGAAATATGAATTTCTACAAGTTGTGATATATCAACATATGACGTGCTTTGATCTGTAAAAACTATGCTGGATTCTGCCAAAGATTCTTTAATAGTCTCATTAATTCCCTCTGCTGTATGATCTTCTAATACTATTGCTTTAAAATATCTACAAGATTTCGATGTCTCTCCTGTTTCTATATTTTCTAATGGCGTAGATTCCGCCATCACTGCAACATTTTGCTTTCCAACTGCTCCTCTTCCACGAATCCCTTTCTCTTGTTCCAGTTCTCTAGATTCAACTGTAAAATACCCTTCATCCATTTCAATCATGCCCTCTAAAGTGTATCTTTCATCTCGTTTTCCCATCGCTTTTCTCAATTTGTGCATCATAGCCCAAACTGGCTCATAGCGCTTCAAACCTAATTGCCTTTGCATTTCTTTAGCAGAAAATCCCTTTTTTGTTGCACTCATCAAAAACATCGCTTTATACCAAACTAGAAAGGACAAATTGGAATTTTCCATGATGGTTCCACTTCGTAATGTAGTTCGCTTTCTACAAGATTTACACTCGTAACTTAATCTGCTTTTAATCCAAAAAAAATCAGTTTTTCCGCACTTGCAGGAAACGCCAATTTTGTCACGTTCTGCTTTAAAATGAGATATACAATCCTCTTCACTGCTAAACTCTACGCCAAAACTAAAAATATTCATCTCAATGATTTAATTATCAAACAAATATACGAAATTATGTGGAGTTACGGACATACATTTTAAATTAATCTCTCTTTATATAAGTGCACTTTCTGCATTTTTGCATTTTGTCTATTAACTCTTTGGTTTATAGTATGATAGAAGTGGGAAATTGTGCAACAAAGTGTAAAGAGTGCAAAATTAAAATTTCGAAAGTGCAAAGAAATGCAAAGAAAATGCAATCAAATTTAACCCGTACACCCTATGAATAATAGAAAGTGCAAAAAATGCAAAAAATGCAAAGTATAAATACATATCGGTTTATTTTAGACCCAACTTCGAGAAAATATAAATGCCCTAATTGTGGACAACGTTCCTTCGTTATTTTTATTGATTCTCAAACTGGAGAAATTATGGAAGAGTACGGAAGATGTGATAGGGAATCTAAATGTGGTTTTTTTTATCATCCTTCAAAAGGGGGATTTAATAACAGTAGGAATAGTGACATTGTAATTGATAAAATAGAAATTCCCTCCCCATCATTTCATCATAATAGTATTGTGGAAGAATCAATGCAATTAAAGAGTGATTTTCTGAAATATATAGGTCTCCTATTTGGTACTTCAGCAGCAAATGAAGTTCAAAGTAAATATAAAATTGGAACATTCCAACACTTTAACTATTCAACAATTTTTTGGCAAATAGATGGTCTAAATAATGTTCGAGCTGGAAAGATTATTAAATATTCGGAATCAGGGAAACGAACGAAAAATATTTCTTGGATGCATAAATTCTTATTACATAACAACTTTATAAAAAGTTTTAATTTGTCTCAATGCTTGTTTGGATTGCAACTTACAAATAATGATAAAACAAGTATTATTGGATTGGTTGAATCTGAAAAAACTGCTTGCATAATGAGTGTTGTATTTCCTGATTTCTTATGGTTGTCTTGTGGAGCAAAAGGAGAGTTTAAATTGGCGAAATTAAGTGCCATCAAGGATAGAGAAATTATTGCTTATCCAGACTGTGAAATCCAAAACAACGGTACATCTACTTATGATGAATGGAAGAAAAAAGCCGAGGGATTCAACAAAGTAGGATTTAAAATTTATGTGTCGGATTTGCTTGAAAAGGAATCAACTTTAGAGCAAAAGAAGCAAGGAATTGATATTGCAGATTATTTTATGAAAGAAGTAAATGGGACATAGGTAAACGTGTTTTTATATCGAGATGTGCCAATAGGGCTACAATTCGTGCCGAAATTGAACCTTATTGGCATCCCGCTTTGTCTCCCGATGGTCAAAAAAGTAAAATTGCTTTGCAATTTTAAAATAAATAAAATAAGATTATAAATTATGAAAAGTAAAGTTTTTCGGTTCAGAGTTACAGCTCTGGAACATGAAATAATACAAAGAAAAATATCTAAAACTGGACTGTCAATGTCAGAATTTTTCCGCAGACTTTCTTTAGAATTAGAACTCAAAAATACACTGACGGAGGATGAGATTATATCCTATAAAAACCTCTCAAAATACTCTGATAATTTTAGGAGAATTTCTAATTTATTTAAACTTGGAGATGTGACCGGAATGAAAAAAGAAACGCTTGAAACCTCCAGGATAATAAAGGAACATTTGAACAAATTAAAAATAAAATGATAGGAAAAGCAAAATCTTGTATCGGTGGTTTTTCAATTTTTAAATATGTGATTGATGATAAAAAAGGAATGGAATTAATGAGAAATAATCTTTGTGGTGAAACACCACTTGAAATTTTTCAGGAGATGAAAATCATACAAGATCAAAATCAACGTGCAACCAATAAGCTAATTTCGATGGTTTTATCTCCCCACATAAATGACGGTGAGAATTTGAGTAGAAAAGAATTAAAAAACATAACAAAAGAATTTTTAGAAGGGTTAGATATTGATCTGGATAAATCGATGTTTATCGCTTTCCTTCATACCGAAAAGGAGCATAAGCATATTCACATTCTTTTAAATAGAGTTGATGAGAAAGGTAGATTACTAAAAGATCATCATATTGGAAAACAGGCACAATGGTCCGCTCACAGAGTTGCAGAAAAAAATAATCTGATTTCTGCAAAGCAATTAAGGATAGATAAAATTAAAGAATCAGAAATAATGGATGATTCCAAAACATTGAGAAAAGAAATTTATCAAAAACATTTGAATGTGTTAGCTGCAAAGCCGATCACAATGGAAAAATATTTTGCAGAGATGCTGAAAAAAAATATACAATTCCTTCCTGCCATCAACAAGCAAGGTCAACTACAGGGTTTTCGTGTAAGAGATATTGACAGCCCGACTGATATGAAAGCAAGCGATGTCCACAGAAATATGGGGTTAAAGAATTTATTAAGTACTGGATTGTACTTTGAAACCGACAATTTTATTCTGAATGATAAACTACAGGAAATTCAACAATTGAATGAACCAAAAGAACAGGGTAGAGAGGTAATTTCTAATTCTGCACAAACTTATACTAATAATCATAGTTATTTATTTAAAACTTCTTTTACAGCATCCCAAGCTGAAGATGATCTTGGAAGAAAACGTAAGAAAAAAAATAAAAGATAATGGCTCTAAAAGTTAAAACACAAGACGTTCTAGAAGTTTTCAATGAAAAATTAGATTCAGTTCGTGAAAAATTTGATCTGAACGAAAAAATTCTTTCAACAATAGATTTAAAATTAATTGAAATAAAAAACACTTCAATTAAAGTTGAATTTGATAGTCTAAAAGAAGAAACGAAAAAAAATTCAGAATTGTTCAAAAATAATAGAACAGAATTAGATCAAATACTCCAGAAACATGCGTCTGAAATAAAATTCTTCGCCAAAAAACAGGAAAAATTACAACTATACTTTTATGGAGCGCTGTTGGTTCTTTTCCTTTTGTCTGCTACTTTTTTAGCATTTGCTATGAATGAATACCACGACAGAAAGGACGCAGAACAGAGATTGAAATTTTATATCAAGGAAGCATCTCGCAGAAATCTATTTTTAAAAGAGAAAAAAATGACATTAGAGTATGAAAATTGGCTTGAAATTGAGCAGAAAAAGATTGATAATAGAAAATAAAACTAATAATTTCTAAATTCATTATTAAACATCATGTCATTCGCTATTATGTCACTAATCAATAATTTGCGGTGTATCTAATTGAACTATTTTCCCATTATATAATACAGGATCAGGATGTAACAACTGCGATTTTTCTTTAGGCGCTTGATATGGTTTTACTTTATTTTTTTTCTGCAACCCAGAATTTTCACTTGTCCATATCGAACCCGATTGTGCTTTTAAATCTAATTGCAGCCAATCTTGTGCTGTTGTTTTCTTCGAGTTTTTCATAATGTGAATATATTTTTTATTTAATAATTTTGCTTCTTAACTCCATTGGGTTTTTTATTACGTAAGCCTGTGTAACATCTCCTGTACTAGCGGTTAAAGTTCCGAAATTCAGAATTCTACCTAAAAAATTTTGAGTAAGAATTACTGCTTCTAATTTGTTTAAAGGAATATCATTAACGGATTTTCCCAAAATGCCATACGTTACAGTTAAATGATCTTCAGTGAGATAGATTTTGGTATTTATATACTTTAGGATGGCAACAATCCCTTTGTATAGCAAATAAAGAAGACCCAAACCTATCAACTTTAAAAATCCAACTCCGAAAGAAGTGAATACAATCCCAACTAATCCTACAAGAATATAGATGATCGGGATAACTAAAGAAATCCAATGTTTTTTGGCAGTATAAAGAATTTTGGAATGCCTTTCCGACTGAAAAGACGAGTTTAATAAATTATTCATTTTTTGCTTTCAGAATTACAGTTCCTTAATTCCAATTTAAAATGAAAAAGCGTGGAACTGCAGCGGTCAATCAGACAAAGAGGTACCGCTAAGAACCCACAATCCAGATATGACTTACAGCCCACGCCAGTAGATGACATGGGCGTAAGCCTATCGAATTTTGGATTGTTATTGAAAATTAGCGGTTTTCTTTGTCCAATACGATAGCCTACGCTTTTCGTTACATAATATTTTTCTCTACTAGATATGGTAGATCTTTATATATTGTTTTTATTGACATCAAATATAATATTTTTTTAATTCTTATATCTAAATATCACAAATTACAAATAGAATTATCATTGCTTTTCGTATTTTTACCTTTTTACTATAATTTATTAATATTCTAATATGACCAGAGAACAGGAAAGGGACGAATTGCACCGCGCGATTTGGCAGATCGCAAATGATTTGAGGGGAAGTGTAGATGGATGGGATTTTAAATCTTATGTTTTGGGACTTTTATTTTACCGTTTTATATCTGAAAATTTAGTAAATCACATCAATAAATCTGAATGGGAAACAGGAAATACAGATTTTGATTATGCTAAAATACCCGATGATCAGGCAGAATTTGGGCGAAAAGATACCGTTAATGAGAAAGGTTTTTATATTTTGCCATCGGAATTATTTCAAAATGTTCAGAGGAATGCATCAAACAATAAAGATTTAAACGTAGATCTGCAACGTATTTTTAAAGATATTGAAAGTTCTGCGAAAGGAACTGATAGTGAAGGCGATGTAAAAGGTTTGTTTGATGATGTAGATGTTAACAGCAATAAACTGGGCGGCACGGTTGAGCAAAGAAACGCACGTTTAGTCAAAATTTTAAATGCGCTTGCAGGTCTTAAGTTAGGCGATTATCAGGAAAATAATATAGATGCTTTTGGTGATGCTTACGAGTATCTGATGTCTATGTATGCGAGCAGTGCAGGTAAATCCGGTGGTGAGTTTTTTACACCGCAGGAAGTATCCGAATTGTTGGCAGAAATTACTGTTGTAGGTAAAACGGAGGTAAACAAAGTGTATGATCCTGCGTGTGGTTCTGGTTCACTATTATTAAAATTTGCGAAAGTTTTAGGCAAAGAAAATGTTCGACAGGGTTTCTATGGACAGGAAGTTAATATTACAACCTACAATCTTTGCCGTATCAATATGTTTTTGCACGATATTAATTTTGAAAAATTTAATATTTCACACGGTGATACTTTGATGGATCCGAAAAATTGGGATGATGAACCTTTTGATGCCATCGTCTCCAATCCGCCTTATTCTATAAAATGGGATGGAGATGCGAATCCTCTCTTAATAAATGATCCACGTTTTTCTCCTGCAGGAGTTTTAGCACCAAAATCTAAAGCAGATTTAGCATTTACGCTTCATATGCTGTCTTGGTTGGCTACGTCTGGTACTGCCGCAATTGTAGAATTCCCTGGCGTTTTATACCGAGGTGGTGCAGAACAGAAAATTAGAAAATATTTAATAGATAATAATTTTGTGGATGCCGTGATCCAGTTGCCGTCAGATTTATTTTTCGGGACTTCTATTGCGACCTGCATTTTGGTTTTAAAGAAAAGTAAAAAAGACAATGCCACTTTATTTATAGATGCTTCAGCTGAATTTGAGCGCGGTGGAAATAAAAATAAGTTGTCTGATGCCAACCGCAAAAGAATTCTAAACGCTTTTATAGATCGAAAAGATGAAGATCATTTTGCCAAATTGGTTCTTAATGAAACCATTGGCGAAAACGATTACAATATCGCTGTAAGCAGTTATGTAGAACAGGAAAACACGCAGGAAATCGTCAATATTGTAGAACTTAACCAAAAGATTTCCGAAATAGTTGCACGTCAGGATATTTTGCGAACTTCAATAGATGCAATTGTGGCAGATTTAGAAATGGAAACAGTATGAGTAGGATAGATGAATTAATAGAAAAACTTTGTCCGGATGGAGTTGAGCATTTTGAGTTAGAAGATTGTGCTAAAATTGTTCGTGGAAATAGAGTGACAAAATCCCAATTGAAACCTGATAAACAATATCCTGTAATTAGTGGTGGAGTTAAACCATTAGGATATTTTGATGAATATAATAGAGAAGAAAATACTATAACTATTGCGCAATATGGAAGTGCAGGTTACATAGATTGGCAAAAGGAGAGATTTTGGGCTAATGATGTTTGTTATTCAGTGTATCCTCTAGAGAGTGTTTTAAATAAGTATTTATTTTATGTAATAATTAATCAGCAGGATTTAATTTATTCATTAAAGACAAATGCTATTCCTGCTCATTTACCACAAAATTTATTGGGTAAAATCAAAATCCCAGTTCCGCCACTTGCAATTCAAGAAAAAATAGTCGAAATTTTAGATCAATTCACCCAATTGGAAACGGAGTTGGAAACGGAGTTGGAAGCGAGAAAAGCGCAATACCAGTTTTACCGCAACCAATTTTTAGCATTTGAAAATAAGGAAGTAGTCTGGAAAAGTTTAGGGGAAATTGGGACTTTTACGAGAGGAAAAAGATTTGTAAGAACGGATATGATAGAAAACGGATTTCCCTGTTTACACTACGGAGAAATGTACACCCATTACAATGTTTTTGCAACAGAATCAAAATCATTTATTAGTCCCGAACTAGCAAAAAGATTACGAGTTGCAAATCCCGGCGATGTTGTTATAGTTGCAGCAGGAGAAACCATTGAAGATATTGGCAAAGGAACGGCTTGGTTAGGTGAATCTGATATTGTAACGCACGACGCTTGCTTTTCCTTCAAAAGTCCATTAAATCCAAAATATGTATCCTATTTTTTGAGAACCCGACTCTTTCACGACCAAATAAAACGACACATTTCTTCGGGAAAAATTTCTTCTATTAATGCAAAAGGATTAGCGACAGCCAAAATTCCAGTTCCACCAATGGAAGAACAAAATAGAATCGTAAAAATTTTAGATCAATTTGATGATTTGGTCAATAATATTTCGTCTGGTTTACCTGCAGAAATAAAAGCACGCAGACAACAATATGAATATTACCGTGCAAAACTGTTAACCTTTAAAGTGATGGAGAATCATTAATCTTAAATAGAAATGGAAAGTCACTTTTCAGATATCGTTCAACTCATTCGGCAGGCAAGAAATAATGCCATAAAATCGGTGAACACAGAACTCATCAATTTGTATTGGGAAATTGGTGCGCACATCAGCCAAAAAGTAGAAGCCAGTGAATGGGGAAAATCTGTGGTTAAAGAATTAGCCATCTTCATTCAGCAAACCGATCCGCAATTAAAAGGATTTTCAGATAAAAATCTTTGGCGGATGAAGCAATTTTATGAAACTTATAAGAATGAACCAAAACTCTCACCACTGTTGAGAGAATTAAGTTGGACTCATAATCTCGCTATATTTTCAAGATGTGATAGTGTAGAAGAAAAAGAATTTTATCTAAAAATAAGTAAAGAAGAAAATTACAGTAAACGGGAATTAGATCGTCAGATTTCTGCCAGTTTATTTGAAAGAACAATGATTGGAAATGCAAAACTCTCAACAGCGTTGAGAGAATTAAACAAAGATTTAACGCATACATTTAAAGATAGTTATGTATTTGATTTTTTAAATTTACCAGAAGCGCATTCTGAAAGTGATCTGCAAAAAGGACTAATTCAACAAATGAAAAATTTCATTTTAGAGTTAGGCAAAGATTTTCTATTCGTTAGCGAAGAATATAAAATTCAGGTCGGTAATTCTGATTTTTTTATTGATCTTTTGTTTTACCACAGAGGTTTGCAATGTTTAGTTGCATTTGAACTGAAAGCAGATAAATTTAAACCGGAACATTTAGGACAATTAAATTTTTATCTGGAAGCCCTGGATCGGGATGTGAAAAAACCGAATGAAAACCCAAGCATAGGTATTCTGCTTTGCAAAGATAAAGACAGCGAAGTGGTAGAATATGCTTTAAGCAGAAGTTTATCGCCCACAATGATTGCTGAATACAAAACCCAATTGCCAAACAAAAAAGTACTGCAGCAAAAATTGCAACAGTTGTTTGAAGAAACCGACGAAAAATAATTGATGAGTAAAAATTATAATATTGTAGCAGAAAACCCCGAAAGTACGGTTGTAGCAGAATATCAATCGGAATACAAACGTGGAACATCTTACCAGTCTGAAGCAGAACTGGAAAAAGCGTTTGTAAAATTGTTGGAAGAGCAGGCTTATACTTTTTTACCGATCCGAACGGAAGATGATCTGGTAAACAATTTACGTTCGCAATTAGAACAACTCAATAATTATAATTTTACCGATAAAGAATGGAAAGATTTTTTTGCTTCAAAAATTGCCAATCCAAACATTGGTATTGAAGAGAAAACGACCATTATTCAAGAAGATTATATTCAACTGCTTAATTGTGAAGATGGTTCAGTAAGAAACATACGCTTAATTGATAAAGATAATATCCACAACAACCAATTGCAGGTCATCAATCAATATGAAACTGCTGAAGGAAAAAGAGAGAACCGTTATGATGTTACCGTTTTAGTCAATGGTTTACCATTGGTTCATATTGAGTTAAAAAAACGCGGTGTTAGTTTGCAGGAAGCCTTCAATCAAATTAACCGCTACAGCAGGGAATCGTTTTGGGCAGGAAGTGGTTTGTTTGAATATGTGCAATTATTTATTATTTCTAATGGCACTCTAACCAAATATTACAGCAATACAACTCGGGAAACGCACATCAAAGAAAAAGGAAAAGATACAAGCATCAAAAAGAAGAAGTCCAGTAATTCTTACGAGTTTACCTCTTGGTGGGCAGATGCAAGCAACAAACCTATTTTTGATTTGATGGATTTTGGCAAAACATTCTTTGCCAAACACGCCTTGCTGAATATCCTAACCAAGTATTGTGTTTTTACTTCGGACAAATTATTGTTGGTAATGCGACCTTACCAAATTGTGGCAACGGAACGGATTTTAGAAAAAATCAATGTTTCTTATCAAAATAAAAAACAGGGTAGTATAGATGCAGGAGGTTATATCTGGCACACCACAGGAAGTGGAAAAACGCTGACTTCCTTTAAAGCGGCACAACTTACAAGTAGATTAGATTTTATTGACAAAGTGATTTTTGTGGTGGATAGAAAAGATCTGGACTATCAAACAATGAAAGAATATGATAAGTTTGAAAAAGGTGCAGCAAACAGTAATACGAGTACGGCAGTTCTAAAAAAACAACTGGATGATCCTAATGCTAAAATCATAATTACGACCATCCAGAAACTGGCTATTTTAATTAAAAAACAAAAGAGCAATCCAATTTACGGAAAATCAATTGTCTTTATTTTTGATGAATGCCACCGTTCCCAGTTTGGCGATATGCACGAAGATATTACCAAAACTTTCAAGAAATATTTTCTATTCGGCTTTACAGGAACGCCCATTTTTGCAACCAATTCCAGCAGTGGAGGAAAAGCCCATTTAAAAACAACCATTCAGGCATTTGGATGTTATTCCCACGGAGATCCAAAAAATTGTCCAACGGATCAACCACACCAAGCAGCCATTCACACCTACACCATTGTTGATGCTATTTCAGATAAAAATGTGCTACCATTTCGGATAGATTACATCAGCACGATGAAGGAAAAAGAAGGAATTTCTGATGAAAAGGTTCGGGATATTGACAGGGAAAATGCGTTGATGGCACCAAAAAGAATTTCCAATAATGTAGCCTACATCTTAAAGCACTTTGACCAGAAAACGAGTAGAAATAGTAAACCGTACTATATGACTACTTTGTCGAATGTTTATGAAGTGGCGAGTGCAAAGGACAGGAACAAAATTGAGGAAGTAAAAGAGAAGATCCGCAGAAGTGGATTCAATTCAATTTTTGCCGTGGCTTCTATTGCAGCAGCAAAAAAGTACTATTTAGAATTTAAAAAACAGCAGGAATTATTACCGGAATTAGCCCGATTAAAAATTGCAACCATATTTAGTTTTGGTCAGAATGATGCAGAAGATGATGGCAACGAAGATGAAAATTCCGAATCTACAGAGGGTTTAAGTGCAAGCGATAGAGATTTTCTGGAAAATGCCATCATAGATTACAACAAAGTATTTAAAACAAATTACGATACGTCTTCAGACAAATTTCAGAATTACTATAAAGATGTTTCTCTTCGGGTGAAGAATAGAGAAGTAGATTTACTGATAGTTGTCAATATGTTTTTGACAGGATTTGATGCAACAACTTTAAACACGCTTTGGGTAGATAAAAATTTAAGGATGCACGGTTTGCTTCAATCATTTTCCAGAACCAACAGAATCTTAAACTCCATTAAAACTTTCGGAAATATTGTGTGCTTTAGAAATCTGGAGGAAGCCACCAATAAAAGTTTGGCTTTATTTGGAAATAAGCAGGCAGGCGGAATTGTATTGCTAAAAAGTTACGAAGATTACTACGATGGTTATGAAGAAGATGGTAAAACATTTCGTGGCTACTTTTCATTGGTTACAGAATTACTTGAGAAATTTCCAATCGGTGTTCGCATTCTAGGAGAAGATAATAAAAAGGAATTCATACGGCTATACAGTGCTATTCTGAAACTTTTAAACATTCTAAAATCTTTTGATGATTTTGAAGGGAATGAAATATTGAGTGATCGGGATTTTCAGGATTATCACAGTATGTACATTGAGTTATACAATGAATTCCGCATACGAAGCGAAGGCGATAGCGAAAATGTGAACGATGATATTGTTTTCGAAATGGAATTGATAAAACAAGTTGAAATCAATATTGATTATATCTTGATGCTTATCCGCAAATACCAAGGCAGTCATTTACAGGATAAAGAAATCAAATTGGATATTACGAAAGCCATTGATTCCAGTGTAGATTTGAGAAACAAAAAAGAATTGATTGAGAAATTTGTTTTATCATTAACTCCAACTTCTGATGTAGATAAAGATTGGCAAACTTTCGTAAGCAAAGAAAAGAAAGCGGAACTGGATGCAATTATTGCAGAAGAAAAATTAAAGGAAGAAGAAACCTATTATTTCATCAATAATGCCTTCAAAAATGGCGAGATCATCTCCGCCGGAACTGCATTTGCGAAAATCCTACCACCAGTATCCAGATTTTCCCCCACGGACGAACGAACAATCAAAAAGGAAAGAGTTTTGGAGAAATTGAATGTTTACTTTGATAGGTATTATGATATTTCTCGGGGTGGGATTTGATTGTTAAATGATATCTATCTAAAAAAAATAAAAATTAAAGAATAAATATGAAAATTTTAATAGTTCAGTTGTCAGATATCCATTTTAAAATAAGTGAAAACTCTGTTATTGAAAAAGAGGATAAAATATTTGAAGCAATAAGAAATTCCTCTCTTGA
Organism: Kaistella carnis; assembly: GCF_003860585.1. NCBI lineage: Bacteria > Pseudomonadati > Bacteroidota > Flavobacteriia > Flavobacteriales > Weeksellaceae > Kaistella > Kaistella carnis. The sequence continues at coordinate 2,689,936 of NZ_CP034159.1, forward strand.
ATACGATAAAATATTTTTAATTGTTACTGGAGATACTGCATTTTCAGGAAAAAAAGAAGAATTTGAAATTGGCGCGAAATTTATAAAAAGTTTACAGACAAAACTTATTGATTATAGTGAAAAAGAGGTGTTTATTATTGTCATTGCCGGTAATCATGATTGTGATTTTGCACTTGATAATAAAGCAAGACAAAATCAGATAAACATGATTCAAAACCTTGGTGATTCCGCATTTGATAGTTCAGTTGTTGAGCAGTGTACGAGTGTGCAAGAAGAGTATTTTAATTTTATGAATAATATTCAAACAAACCAGCCTATATACGAGGATGGATTGGTTAGTATATATAATTTTCAATTCGATGATAAGAAAGTAATTTTTCATTGTTACAATACTGCTTATATTTCAGAAATTCATGAACAAAGTGGAAAAATGTTCTTTCCCACCTCAGTTTTACCTGAAGAATTATTAAATGAGAAAGGAGATATCATATTTGGTTTGCTACATCATCCTTTGCACTGGTTAAATCCAATAAACCGTAGAGAACTTTCGACGCATATTCACAAAACATCTGATTTTTATTTAACTGGTCACGAGCACGAACCTTCTAGAGAAAAAATAGATAATTTAGATAACAACATCGTATATCATCTTGAGGGATCTGTACTACAAGAATCTGAAATCAACTTTAAAAGTGAATTTAATTTATTGGGGTTTGATCTTGAAAAAGAATCTTTTAAAATAGAAACATATTTTTGGAATAAGGAAAAATATAATTTATCAGAAAACAATGTAGAATGGACTAAATACAAAAGGAATAAACACAATTTCAAGACCAAATATAGTTTAAATGATGAATTTAAAGAATCATTAAATGATGTAGGGGGGAAATTTAAGCATCCTAATGTTTCTGACATAAATTTGAGCGATATTTACGTATTTCCGATTTTAAGATATTTTAATACTAAAGACAGTACAGACAATGGTATATCATTATTAGTGGAAAATTCAGAAAGTGTAATACAATCAATTAAGCAAAATTCAAAATATGTCTTTTTTGGAGGTGAAAATATAGGTAAATCGTCTTTGTTAAGAATGATATTTTTTGAACTCCACAAAAAAGGGTATGTCCCACTTTTGTTAGATGGTCGACTAATAAAATCAGCAAACTTCAATGATTTTAAGGATATAGTCAAAAGCGTTTTTATATCTCAATACGGAGAAGATTATTTGGAAGATTTTTATCAAGAAGACATATCAAATATATTTATTTTGATTGATGATTTTGACAAAAATCCTCTTAAGAACCAAAAAGCTAAAGGAAAATTTATCAACAGTTTAAGTAATAATTACAAAAATTTAATATTTGTTGGAAATGAATTGTATGCAATAGAGGAAATCTTCACTGATGAGGCTAATTCTGCCGATTTGTTTTCTGAATTTATTCAATATGAGATACTAGAATTTAATCATTCATTGCGGTACAAATTAATAAATAAATGGTATGCATTGGGTAATGAAGATTATAGTACAGACGAGGAAATATGCAGAAAGATTGATGATGCAGTTAGAGCAATTAACGTAGCAATGGGTCAGCGAATAGTACCAAACTATCCGATTTTTTTGTTGATATTACTTCAAGCATTAGAGACAACTAATCCGCACGACTTACAAATAAGTTCATATGGAAATTATTATCAACTATTAATACTTAAAACTTTAACAGAAAATATTAAAGATCAAACTGAATTAAATATTTATAAAAGTTATTGTGGTGAATTAGCTAACTTCTTTTTTAATAAAAAATCGACAATATTATCAATTGCGGAATTTTCATCATTTCACGATGATATAAAAAGTTATGAAAAATTGGATTTGCCAAAATCTATGACATCTATTGAAGTAGTAAATACACTTTGCAAAGCAGGTATTTTAAATTCTTATGGAGATAATATTGAATTTAAATATCAATACACTTATTATTTTTTTGAAGCTCAACATTTGGCCAAGTATATAAATAAGGATGAGGTAAAAATTCTAATTTCAAAACTATGTCAAAGACTTTATCGTACTGAATTTGCAAATATTTTACTTTTTCTGATTCATTTTAGCAGTGACGAATTTATTATTGATGAATTATTAAAAAACGCAAAAGACGTATTTGATGAATTAAACCCATGTAAATTAGAGGATGATATTTCACTTATCAACAGTTTGGTTACTGAACTTCCCAGATTATATTTAAAATCAAAGTCTCACGAAGAAATTAGAGAGGAAGAAAATAATGTTCAAGATTCAAAACCAATTGGTCAGCGAGAAAATAAAATTGCTGTCCAAGAATACGACATTGATGAGGATATTAGTGAAATCGATATAGTATCTAAACTTAACTTGAGTTTTAAGTTGATAGAAATTTTAGGGCAAATAATAAAAAATAATCCAAGTGGTTCTATGACTGGTCCTGTAAAACATCAGGTTTTAAAGGAAACATATGAGCTTGGTTTAAGAACATTAAATGTCTTTTTCACATCCTTTATTCAGAATACGGACTTTATTGTAAACCAATTGACAGAGATTATCTCAAAAATTGAAGAGAAAAATAATGAAAGTAGAACCGAGGATAACAAAGTAGATGTACACAAAGATAAAATTAGTAAAGTTGCAAAGCATCTACTATTTTCCCTCTGTACTCAAATATCGTATACTTTTATAAAGAAAATTTCTGATTCTGTTGGCAATCCTAAACTAATGGAAAAATATGGAAAAGTTCAAGAAGAAATGGACTTTGCTTCTGTAAAATTAGTAAATCTTTTGATTAAATTAGATCAGGGTTCGGGCTTCCCAGATAGAGATTTACAATTAATAAAAGTATATGTTGAAAAACACCCAATGGCATATTTTCTTCTTAAAAGAATTATTGTTAACCATTTGCATAGACATCCAGTCAATTATAAAGACAAACAAAGAATTTGTGAGTTTTTAGGCATATCAGTAGAAAGTCAAATTAAACTGGATATTGAAAGAAATAATAAAAATAAGAAGAAACAGGAATAATATATTAATTTCTAGAATAGGTGCAATTTTTAGAATGATAATAAATTCATAAACTGAATAAGACCATAAATAAAAGCGATAAAAACTCGTCAGCTAGCACCTAAATTAGCACCCGAAAATAAAAAACCCTGTAAATCAATTGATTACAGGGTTTTCTGTGGAGTTGGAGGGTACACAATTGCTTATTGATAATCAAATGGTTATGGCTTGAAAAATTATTTTGTTACCATATTTGTCCCGATTGCTATCTACTTATCACTCTAATTCGTATCTATTTTTCAAAGTTTTTCGCAATGCTTTCGTTTGTATCAATTATTTTAAATTGCCGGTTTTTCACAAAAATTGTAGATTTATAAAAAATACAATCATGAATGAAAATTTAAAACAAGTTAAGAAATTTAATTCGATAAAAAAATCTTGCTTCCAAAGATTGGTAAGCTTAGGATTTGATGAGAATAAATTAGAAAGCCATTACTTAAATTCTGCAATTGTTGAAAGTGAAGAAGGTAAATTGAGGGATTTTATATGGAGCAAGTATCATGAGTTATTACATGAAAACGCACAAGATTTGCAAAAGCAAAGTCAAATTCACTGGAGTATGGCTGTGTTTTCTTATGATTATGAAAACGGAAAAAATACGCTTCAGCAGAAGGACTTATCTCATAAAGCGAGATTGTTAAATTATGAAATTCTTAGTCTCCAACAGAATTCTTTAAATTATAGAATTGTAATAATACCTGGAAAGTGTAGTATTTGTCAATCTGAAAAGGATAAAAATTATACAATCGAAGAAATGCGTTCAAATCCAGTAATTCCACATAAAAATTGTGATTGTTCGGGATTTGGCTGTATTTGTATGTACGGATTAACTACTCTTCGTGACGAGAATGGTGATTTGATTTGGAATGAGGATAGCTTTGATTATACAAACAAATCCCGTAAGATTAAAACTAATGACAAACTTGCGAGAGAGGGTGCGGGTGCAATTATAAGTTTCCTTAATCTTTTCAAGAAAAAGAGGTGAGCAACCTTTGGATTCCCTTTTTGAGTTTGTTTTAGTGGTTGTGCATTTATGTTTTATTAGTATAATATTCTTTTTATCTTTGAGGTTATCACTTGAAAAGTGCTACCAATATAGAAACAATTAAAGAGATAATTGAAATTACTAATGATTTTTCACTTGTCGTCAATGCTTTCCATTCCCTTAACAAATTACTTATAATAAAATATTCTTTTTCGACAAAAGTCCATCCTTCACTTAATTTCTGTTGAAGTTTATTTTTATTAACAATGTCATAATCATAGCCTGCCATCACAATTTCCGGATGGTATTTTGATTTTCTAATCCTATACTTTATCATACAATTGGTTTGGTTTATCTCTAATATACGAATTAATCGCAAACAATTGAAAATAATGTGGGTAATTTTAAGATAGAAAAAGAGTTTTTAATGCAAAATAAAAGCGGGTGTTGCTCCCGCTCTTTTTTATATTTAATACCTCGAGTAATTAGCAAAACTTTCACTGTTTACTGTGATTTGATTATTAAAGAAATCGAAAACGAAAATGTTGCCGATAATTTCGCCCGTTCTTTCAGACAATTTCATAATTTGTTCTGCGAGTTGGTTTGCTTCGTGATACATTTCTATTTTTTCCGGCTCATTGATCTGCAAGATAAAAAGCTCTTTTAGCTCTATTTCTGCATTATCAATTTGCTCATAATTTCCATTTTTCACCTCTACAAAGTCCCTCAAAAATCGTGTTCCCTGAATAAGTACGTTAAAGCCTGCAAAGTGTTGGTTCAATTTTTCTAATGCTCTGCGTAAACCGTCTTTTGCGATGTCTCGAAGCTCTGGAGGTAATGTCCGGAAGTTCTGCTTTTCTAAAATTGCCGGAATGTTTAAGTTTTGAGTTAAGAGACTTTTCAATTCGATGTCAGTAAATTTCAAATTTCTGTCAGTCTCGAAATTTTCTATTCTGCTATTTGACTCTGAAATCCTTTGTCTCAAATTGTTTAATGTGCTTTCATACCCTCCATTTCTTAAAATGATAGGTTCTAAATTGTTTGTGGTGGTTTTTGTTTTACTCATTTTCTTATAAATTATATTCGTGTTTTACTCTGCTTACTAATTCGTTAAACTGCTCTTCTGTCAGATCGTCAATAGTTCCTGAAACGCTTCTTAATGATGGAATGACAAATTTTGTCATGTCAATTATGAATTTGAATTTTTCCCTTGCTTCAAGCTCTGAAAACGCTTCATTTAGTTCCTCAAGATGGTTGTTTACGAAGTCTTGGAAAAACTGTCTTATTTCTACCGTATTGCGGTTTTTACTGCCTTTAACTCTACCTTTTCCGTGGGTGTTTCCTTTTGCGAATGCCATATTTTGAAGTTAGATTTATGTTAGTTTAACTGTTGAAGTTATCAAAGTGAGTTTTATTCATAGTGAATACAGTGTGAAGTTCCTGCAATGCCTTTGCGCTGAAAAGTTTTTTAAAATCTACTTTTTTCGCAATTTGAGATTTTGGCTTTTCGTTTTTGAAGTAAGAGATTAGTAAACTCAGGAAATATTTTCTGTAATCGTAATGAGCTTCTTCGATGTGATGCCAGTATTTTTTTTCATACATCCTTTGCCTAAATTCCGTAATGACAGAATCTGACAGTTTATTCAGTGTTATTGTAACCTCTTCTGCTTCGTTAAAATAATCTTGCAAGAATCCTTGCATCCAGTTCCGGTGCAATTGTGCAACCTCAACTTTGCTAAATGGGTGTGAATCTCTTAATCCTGCTTCAAATTCGCACAAAATGAAATCTTTTTCATAAATATCCATATTTGCGCTTTTATCTTCTCTCTCGACATTCGTATCGTGTTTTGCGTGAAGATGGAAATTAGAGCTGTTTCCGTTCGTTTTAGGAATGTTTTCAGCATTATACCGACCGCCGTTTTCAAAACTCTCTATAAATTTGTTTAATTCCGTTTGAGTTGAAGTTGCTAACATTTGAAATCGAAGCTCCCTTTTTTTTCTTGCAATTTCATGGCTTATGTCTGTCAAGCTTTTTATTCTATCTGTTTTCATTTCTCGTGTTTTTCTGATTAGTTTATCAATCTTTGCTCAAGAGGGATTTTACTGAGTCTTTTTATTTTCTGCAGTCGCAATTGCTCGGCTGTCTTTCCTCCAGTCAATTCTTTATCCGGCAAACTCAGTGCGTAGCTTTTCCAGTTTTCAATTGGTTGTCCGGTTTTGTCTGTAAATTCTGTTGCAGACAATTTCTTGTAAAACTTTCTTGCTTGCGATGTGCAAAAATTATTGTCTGAAAAAAAAGCCACCACCTCTTCCTCTGTTGGAATACTATTCTGTTTATAGTAGTGGTTGTTATTTTCTTTTTCTCTTTTACTATTATTGTTTATTGTTTTATTAGTTATACTTTGAGCCATCATTTCAGGTAGTGGTTTAGCCACCCCTTCAAGGGTGGAGTTCTTAACTGATTCATTTTCAATACGTTGCAATCCGCCTTTTAATCCGTTTTGTTTTGACTTAATAACGAAGTCCATTGTCTTTTTGTAAGAGTTGAAATATTTCTGAACAATTTTTGTTTTAATCGTGAAGTTTTTTTCTCGATAATAACACGAAACTGCGAGCAGAAATTCAGCAAGATGTTTATCGTTTTCAAAAAATTCCTCTGCCATTTCCAAATCTTCAAAAGTTATTTTGAAGTATGGTTTTCTATTTGTCCTCTCCATTATTTGTCATTTCTTTAGTTAAGTAGAATCCGGCTCGGTGTTTTGAGATTGGGCAAAGTCCAAATCCAACAAAATTTATTTGATTTTTGTCTTGCAGGTCTGCAAGTCGGTAGCAGATGTATGCTCTTTCAATTCCGGTTTGTTTCGATACCTGAAGCATGGTCTTAGGATAGCCGGAAAATGCTTTTTTTAATCTTTCGCTTTGTGAGCGGTATTTCTTATATTTGCTGTCTAACATTTCTTTATTTGTCTAAAGTGGTTAATATTAAGAGGGTTGCAGCCCTCTTTTTGTTTTCTACAATTCATTTTCATTCATTAAATGGTCTATTTCGCTCCTTTTGAAGTACACACGATTGCCAATGCCATAAGATTTTAAAGCACCTTCTTTTCGCCAGCGGTGAAGCGTGGAAAGGTCGATTTTTAGCATTTCGCAAACTTGAGAGCGGGTTAAGTATTCAGTGGGTTGTTTGGGTTGAAATTCCTCTGACAATTCTTTTTTAATTGCCGGAATCAATTGCTCCTTGATTTTCTCTATCAGGTCGTTTGGTGAAACGCCTATAAATTGAATGTGGTTCATCATAATGTTTAAACTTTTTCCATGTTTAATTCCAGTTCCTCAATAACATATAATAGTTTTCCTCCTATTTTCTTTCCGGCAATTAATCCTTTCCGTTTCCAAAGTTGAAAAGTGGAACGGGAAATTCTGAAATATTCACACACTTCGTTTGCGGTGGAATATTTTGGTTTTCGTGCTTTTTCAAGTGGTATTTCTGTCATGATGTTTTAATTATAACACAAAGTTACAAAATTATTTAATTCTTAACAAAAAATACTCATAAATGATTTTAATTGCGTTTGTATATACAAAATAATAAAGAATAAGTAATAATATGTGTTTGTATATACAAAAGTGATAATTCGAGAGGGTGATAGGTTTTAGGCAAAAAAAAGCATCTAAAAATATAGATGCTTGAGGTGTTGGTGTTTGTTAAACCGTTTTAAAATCTTTTCAAGTGGTCAATTTCCGTTTGTAATAATGGAATTTTGTTTTGGTGGGTGGTGCGCCAGTAGGTTGTTGGTGCTGTATAGTCTGCAAAAGCAATAGGTAGCTCGTCAGGTTCTAACACCTTGAGCATTTCCGAAAACCAATTTTTATACTCGGTATCTTCACCTCTGCAGTCGTTGAGAAATTGCTCGTTATCCTGCTCAAATACCGTGGTTAATTCTGAAATAGAGGTCTCTATGATTGTTTCATGAAGGGTGGGAAATTTGTGGCTTAACCAATTTGAAACCGGTAATTCCTCATGTGTGTGTGTTCCATTATAAAACATACAACGCCATGCTAATCCGTTGGGAGCTGCAAAAGGCAGTGCTTTCAAATGTTCATAACCTCTGCAATGGAGCTGCTCTGCAATTTGCAAAAGTTTTTGCATGTTAAATGAGTAATAATTCGTCTCCATATTAAACTGCTTTAAGGTGGGTTTCAATTTTCTCTTTAACTCGCAAAGCTTTTTCCATTTTCTCGGTTTTATCGTACAGTTTAACCATTTCATCAGTCCGGTGACCGGTTTGGATTTTTACGTCTTTTCCCAGCACTTCAATAAAGTTTGTGACAAAAGAGCGTCTGCAAATATGTGAGGTGACTAATTCCCACTTTTCAAATTCCTTTGTGATTTTCTTTCCATGCTTGCCCTCCGACTTGTCTTTAATTCCGCCAATCATTTTTTTATTAATCCCTGCTAACTTGCAAACCTGTTTGATGTATTCATTAAACTTTTGGTCTGAAATTTTTCTCGGGAAATTGCCAGCTCTTTTGTTAAGAATTTTAATTACTTCAGGAAAAAGAAATATTATTTCCTCTGAGTCGGTTGTTTGATTTGCAATTTTCTTTTGGCGGTACTTCAATAAATTCCCATCTATAATATTTTCACTTCTGAAATTAAGGAGGTCGGAAACTCTTGCACCGGTATAGCATCCTATAATGAGCCAGTCTCTTGCATTGTCCAAATAGTCATTTGTTAGCTCAATACTTTGGATTTTCTGAATTTCCTGCATGGATAAAACCGGTGGTGTGCTTTTCATTTCAGGTTTAATAAATTCCCAGTGCAAAACGTCTGAATTAATCTCAAGCTTCTTTTTGTGAGCATAAACACATAGGGTTTTAATGTATTTCAGGTCTTTAATGATTGTTGAAGCACTGAATTTGTTCTCATGCATCCAGTCGGCAAAACGTTCTCTAAAACGATCGTCTATGTCAGTTATTGTAAGTTTGCGATTAAAGGCTTCTACTTTGTTTTTGATGGTTTTTAACTTCTTGCGGGTTGCGTCTGTAATTGAGTTTTGCATTCCTGCAATTGTTCTGCTTTTTTCTTTAATGTAGAAATCTACAAACTCAGAAAACTTATCCGGAACTGCTGAGGTGTTTTTCGCTTGAGGTGTGGAGTGTGGGAAATAAGTCTGCTCGATAAATTCCTTAATTTCCTTTTTGGTTGCTTGTGGGTTACTCTGAATAAATGTTGAGAAATCTGTGCGGAAATTAGAGAGTGCAATTTGAGTTTCTAATAGCAGTTTGTTAATTTTCTTTTGGTCAAGAATTTTTGTCTTTGGTTTGATTGCATCACTTCTTACACCACCATTTTTGTCATCCCAATATTCAGGATTAATAGAGTAGGGAGTTTTAAGTTTCGCATCTAAATTTGTGGTAGGTCGATAACGGAAATAAATGGTTGAATCCCTGCCCTCGTTTTTTCTCAGTGAAAACTTTATTGTTGCCATAAAATTAAATTTCTATTGCAAATTTACGCAAAGTTTTAAATGTTACCATATTTGTTACCATGATTGTGACCATTGGTGCAATGTGTTACCATTGATTGCAATTGCAGTTTATTGTTATAAACACTTATTAATATTGAGTTTGTGGAGGTAAGGCACAAAAAAAGGCACTTCGTTAAAAGTGCCTAATTTCATTAGAAGTGGAGTTGGAGGGATTCGAACCCTCGTCCAAACAAGCAACACATAAGACTTCTACATGCTTATTCTGCAATTAATTGTCGACAGTAAACAGAGCACAGACACCCAATTTACAGCTTAGCTTCTAAGATTTTCGTGAATTAGCCGAAGCAACTAAAACCTTATTTCCGCATTGCTATACCCCAGAATCAGACGTCGCGAAACAGAACTTCTGTGGGATATCTTGCCTCCTTACTATCTTCGGGAGAGCGCTAAATCCTACTATAATTCAGATTAAGCAGCAAGAGCAAACTCTTGGTCGCCAGTTAAAATTTTGTAGCAAGGGATTAAAGAGATCGCGCTACGGTTCTCTGCATGCTTACTTACCCATTGATCTTGCTGTCGAAACCAGTCAACCCCATGTTTTTGTGAGATTGCAAAGATAAACAAAATATATTCCAAAATACCAATCATTTTTACACTCCGCAAAGACGAATCTTTAGCACTGATTGAAGTCGAGGTTTGGGCGTATCCTTCACTTGGTCATTACTCGCTCGCTGCGCTCGCGCTCCATTCCCGCTTTCAGGTCGGGCTTTCCGTTGCAATCTTTTTTGTTGGGATTGGCGCGGCGGAGCCGCGCCAATCCCAACAAAAAAGGATTTCCACTGCAATCCCTTACGCAAAAACTCCGATTCTTCTCATCACCACATAAATTAGCCCTACCTAAATTCTTTACGCTGAATTTCATCTTTGAACCAGACAACCATTAATTATTTTAACAAAAAAGAAATCCCCATTTTCTAAAAAAATCATAAAAGCGGTTAAAAACAATTAAACTTTTCCTCCCAAAATACCAAACCAACTTAACCAATACATTATCAGCTTATTTTTACTCATATTATACCGAATGAAAACAAAACTACTTATTCTTTTATTTTCTGCCCTTTCTCTCTCCACCTATGCTCAGCAATATATATTCGGAAAAGTCAGTTCCGAATTTGGCTCAGAACTGGAGAACGTGATCATCATGAATACAAGAACCGATGAAAAAGTAGTTTCCGACAAAGACGGAAATTACATGATCCCGGCCAAAGCCTTCGATGAACTTCGGTTTGTGAGAAGTGGTTACGAAAGAAATTCTGCAAAAATCTCTGCCGATCATTTTTCAAAACCTTTAAATATGATCTTGGCGCAGGCACCTTATGAAATCCCGGAAATTGAACTCGTTTTTCACCCGACCGGAAATTTAAAGAAAGACGTAAAATCTCTTGATCCACCAAAAAGGGTAATGGCTTTGAATGCTGATCTTAATAAGTATATGATGACACCTTCTACCGTGGTTGAGCCAAAATTGACTATGCCTTCCGCTTTTGCACCGCCCAACTATAATGCAGGTCAGGTGAATATGTTGGGAATTGCCTCTGCTATATCAGGGCTTTTAGGAAAAGCAAAAAACACGAAACCTACGACTGCCAATTATGCCGAAACTCAGGAGTTCTATCGAAGAATCAAAAACACCATGAATTTAAGTTTTTACACTTCCCAGGGTTGGACCGAAGAAGATATAGATCGTTTCCTCATCTACGCAGATGACAACTATTCTTTGGCAAAAAAGTTCCGAAAAAGTTTTGATATTGGTGCGATTGATATGGCAATGAAATTGGCTTATAAGGAATACATTAAAACCCATAAAGTAGGATCCTGATGGTTCGCCTGTTTGTAATCTTATTTCTTTCTTTTTACGCAAGCTGTTTTTCACAAAGAATTTCCGGAACCGTCGTCGATGAAGAAAACAATCCTGTTCCGGCAGTTTTGGTCTTCAATATGACGACAGAGAAAAAGGCGTATACCAATATTGATGGTGAGTTTACCATTGAGACCGCGCTTAACGAAGAACTTCGGTTTTTACGCTCCGGATTTGAAAGAAGTTCAAAAGTCATTAAATACGTCGATTTTTTGAATTCATTTACTGTCACTTTAAATAGAGCTGCCGCAGATATTGCGGAAGTGCAAATTGTGCGACTCACGGGAGACCTTAATCAGGATTCTAAAAATTTAACCAGAATAGACAAGGTTCATCAACTTCAGAAAGAAATTGGAGTTCCATTGCCGGCCGAAAAACCCAGAGAAAGACCAGCCGATTTTAAAAAAGACGTCTTAGCACCACTTTTGGCTTTAAGTATAAAACCTCAGGCCATCTATGATTTAATCAGCGGTGATTCCAGACGGATGAAAGCGGAGTACAGGTACGATGATCTGCAGGATAACATCAAGTGGATCAGGGAAAAAGTCCCGGAGGGTTATTTTATCGAAATGGGAATTCCACCGGAGAAAATATCAGAATTTTTGCAATTTTCAATCGGAGTTAAACTGGAACTGAATAAATATATAAAAGCGAAAAATCTTTCTAAAGTGTTATTCATATTGGAAGATACTTTACCGGTATATCAGGAAAGAAGAGCGGAAACACTTAAGAAATGAAGTTAATATGTACTCTCTTTTTAGCATTGTGTGCGGCAGTACATTTTTCTGCACAAATGGTTTTGGGAATCGTTGTCGATGAAGAAAATAATCCTCTTTCCGCAGTACTAGTTTTTAATGCGAAAACAGAACAACGGGAATTTACCAACACCAAAGGCGAGTTTAATATCGGTGCTTTCCCAAATCAAGAACTTCGTTTCGTTCGCAAAGGATACGAGAGAAGTTCAAAAATGGTGAACCAATCAGATTTTGCAACTCCATTCACGATTACTTTAAACAGAAATACGGCAGAAATTGAAGAGGTAAAAATCACCTACCAACCGACGGGAAATTTAGAGAAAGATCTGAAGAATTATAGCGATGCGAAACCGGTAGCGAAGCTTAAAGCCGAAACTGCGAAATATATTCGCGCGGACTCAACTCCCGAAGTTTTAGCCCCAAAACCCGGAGAGTTTGTTCAGCCTGTGGGTCCGGGAATTACTGTGGGCGCAGTAGATAATCAGTGGGATGATGTGGACTTTATGCAGTTTCTCACAGAATATTTGGGACAGGAATTTTTTATCGAAGACTTGAAACTCAAACCTACTGAAATTCAACCTTTTATTTATTACATATTTCGAAATTTTGACCGTAAAGACGTTCTGTTCCGGGGAAATGCAACTACTGCTGATATTTCACGTTTCATTAATGAAAGCCACAAAAAATTAGAGCCTTATCGCAACAACCTTACAAACGATCCTCCTAAAAAAAGAAGAAGGTCGTTTTTCTAATTCAGTATTTTAAATGATAACCCATCTGTTTTCATTGACTGGGCTTTTCACATAATTTATCTTATATTTGATGCAGGAAAATTTTAAAAGAATTTTTTTTAATATTAAAAAACACGAACGACATGAATAGATCTATCATTGCTATTACCATCGCTGCCCTCGGATTTATCATAGGACTTGGGCTTTTGGGAAGTGCCGTAAAAAATAGAAATAAAGCAGATAACACCATTTCGGTCACCGGATTGGGTACCAATAAATTTACTTCCGACTTAATTGCCTGGAGTGGAAATTTTTCTCGCAACAGTTTCGAACTCAAATCTGCTTATGATGAATTGGCAAACGATAAAAAAGTTATTGAGAATTATTTGATATCCAAAGGAATTCCAAAAGGTGAAATGGTTTTTTCCGCCGTGGATATTCAAAAACAATTCAATTATGGCAGTGATGCGAACGGCCGGAGTATTCAAACATTTAATGGATATCAGCTTTCACAAACGGTTTCGATTGACAGCAAAGATGTTGCAAAAGTTGAAAACCTCTCCCGAAACATTACAGAAATCATTAATCTCGGAATTGAATTCACCTCTTCACCGCCCAACTATTTTTACACCAAACTTGCCGACGTAAAACATCAAATGATTGCCGACGCAACAAAAGATGCCAAACAACGCGCAGAAAAAATTGCCGAAAATGCCGGTGCTAAATTGGGAAATCTAAAAAAAGCCACCATGGGTGTGACTCAAATAACCGCACCGAATTCTACTGAGGAATATTCCTACGGCGGAACTTTTAATACTTCATCAAAAGATAAAGAAGCGAGCATTACCATTAAATTAGAATATCAGGTGAACTAAGAATTGAATATAAAATCATTGACATCAAATAATATTTATCGCTTCATCGCATAACATTGCAATTTGATCTCAATTCAAAAACTTAAAGAAATGACTGAAAATATGTTAAAAGAAAGTTTTGGAACATTGTCTGAAACGATCAACGCGCTGATTAAAATTGGCTATGTGCACGATTTTAATATTCATGAAGAATGTATTGTTTGCCACCAGGAGAATCTTAAACTCTTGCCGAGCGAATTTCAAATCGATAAAGTGTACCGTTTTGAAGGCGAATCGAATCCGGATGACCAGTCCATACTTTACGTCCTTTCCTCGCCGAAGTTTAATGTTAAGGGAACTTTAGTTAATGGTTATGGCATTTCTTCCGATGAAGAAACTTCGAAAGTGATCGAAAAATTATTAACGCACCCGACTGACAATACTCCAAAATAATAAGTACAAAATTGGGTTGAACTAGTGTAAAGCCCACATCTGAAATCTAGAGGCCAAATAGAACTGCGAATGCGAATGACAAAGATATTTTATCTCTTATTTCTTTTACTGATCTGCTGTACAAAAGAAAGTGATAAGGTGACCGCTGTAAGTTCTTTGGATACGGCGGGTATTTCTGTGGAGGATACAGCTAAGGTTGTTGAACCAAGTTATATAGCGCCGGAAATAGAAGAGCAAATTACTAAAAATGATTTTGATATTCTTTTGCCCACCCGATATCGGGATTGGGAAGAACGTAATTCAGCTGATGATCTTACCGAAAAATGGATCGACCTTTATGAGAAGGATGGAAAATATTTTTTAGGAAAAGCAGATTATAAAATTGTAAGAGGATTTGATGAATGTTCCGGAGATTCAACGAAAACCATCCAATCAAAAAATAAAACATTGATTCTTCTTGAAAATGATAATTTAAAATTGGGCGAAATACAATCGGTGAAATTCGTGAAAAATAAGATATGGCCGACCGAAAAAATGTCCTTTCGTTTCAATGATGTTGATTATTCGTTAAGAGCAGAAGGAAAAGTCTTGTCTTCGGAAAGAGTGCATACAGATCACGGTATTGAAATCTTTCAAAATGTGGATGATTATCGACTTTATATTTCCGCAAATGAGGGTCCCGAAAATTTATTTTTAAACCAGAAATCCTTCAATGATACCTTTGTCGAACTACTTTTTATAGGAGATATTGACCGTGATGGTAAACTGGATTTTATTTTTGGAGCGAACAGAGATTATGAGGAAGAGCGCGTGCTCTTATACTTATCATCTGACGAGGAAGGGAAGATCATGAAGAAGGTATCGGAAATTGCGGTGCAGTTTGACTGTTAAAAAGTCTTTAATTTGAAAGCGGAGCAAATTACTTAAACGTTATTTATGATTGATATACTTTAACATGAAGTTCTTGCTCCAAATTTTTCGCATCAACAACGTGAAAATTACTCATTAGAAATAAGTTCATTGAATTTTTTCCAGGGCCATAACTTGGTTGAATATAATCCTCGGAAATAATTGAAAATCCGTTTCGCAAGTAGAAATTAATTCTGCGTTCCGCCATTTCATCTAACTGACTCGGCTCGGATTCTAAAACGATATTACCAAATTTATCTTTTAACTCCGTCAAGATTTGAGCGCCTAATTTTAAGTTCCGAAATTCTTCAAAGACTTCAAAATGCTCCAGATAATAGCAGTCTTTTAATTTCCACAAAATCAAATAGCCAACTTGGTTCTCCTCATTTTTAACAGCAAAAATAAAGCTGTCAGGATTTTCCAGTAAAGCTAAAAATTGAGTTTCGTCTCTCCGCTCATCAATCGGGAAAGTGCTTTCGTACGCGGCAAAAATTCGGGAAAGTTTCTTGCGTGTCTGTATTTCTTCAAAATAAATCATAGGTCGAAAACGCTTGGCCGTCTGGTTATAAACATATCTTTAATCCAAAGCGTAAAGGCCAATCCTAAATAAATTAGGAAAAAAACGCCTGCGGTTGCAAAAGTAGAATAGATAAAAAAAACGCGCAGTTTAGACACCGGGATTCCAAGTTTGGCACCCATTCTCGTGAGTACTCCAAACCATTGCCTTTCCAGTTTATGTCTTAAGTTATTGAGCATGCTGTAATTTCACCTCAAAGGTAACAATTTATGTGATAAGGTAAATCATTTAAAAGTTAGAAAGGTTTTTAACGCCTTTTCGAAGTCTTTAGATCGCTTCATTTTTTCTGTGTTTTAAAGACGGCATTTTACAACTTCAGATCTTTATGGATCTTTAAAAAATTCGCTTTAAAAAATGTTACACACCATTTAATATTTTTAAATGTTTCAAATTATTTTTTTATCTGCATCTTTTTTCGGGAACGATTTTGGCTGACTTTAAAGTTTTTAATCAACTAAAAGCAAATCAAGATGAAAAATCTACTTATCCTTATTCCTTTCCTCACATACTCTTGCAATAAAAAAGATGCGGTTTCTCAAAATACGTTAAATCCTGATTCTGTTATTGTTTCCGATCAGAATGTCATTGAAAATAAAATGGATTCTGCTGCAAACGGCTTTGTTTCTATTGACGAAAATAATGCTTTAAAAAAATCTTTTGAAAAAGACCGAATCCTTGAAGACACCAAGATCATCAGAACCATAAGTCAAGATCAACTTCCAATAGAAATTGCCGATGAATTTACGAAGGCCGATCAGCAAATGATTATTAAAATTAAAAATTTTACAAGACGAAAGATCTCTGGAATAATAACGCCGGCTGATTCCAAAATGAATATTCGTTTCAATCAGATCAAACTCCCAAACGGTGATTATGACGGCCCATTTGGGCGCGATATTAACTACGATATCCCGGAAAAAGGCGAAGTATGGCTGATCATTGCTAAAAGTAATATGGCTTCCGGTGATGCGGCCGGAAAATTTACAGTAAGTGTAAAATAAAAGAAACTGAATTGACTCATTCTGAAAATGCTATCTTTTTTCTTAGAAATGAGAATTCCAAATTTGAATTTTAAACAGGAATTATTATGTAGGTTTTACTTGTAGGTTTTACCTCTTTTATAGCGGAAATCGCCAATTCCGAGGCATATTATAGCGTTAATCTTATGTTAAACTATCTTCTTGGTATAGTTTCTGAATAAACCAATTTTAAATAAAATAACAAGTTATGAAAAATATATTTCTATCAACAGTAGTAGCTGCGGCTGCATTGACCAGTTGTTCTACCGTTTCGTCCATTTTACAGAATACTTTTCCTTACAGCGCAACGGTTTTAGTAACCTCGGGATCTCCTGCAAATACAACGTTGTCGGCAGTTTCGGCAGCGCAAAGCATCAATCAGCTCACGGGAAGTGGAGCCAATGTAAAAGATATTCGAGCCTCCAATGCAACGCTTTCAGTGGATTCAAACAGCAGTATGGGAATGTTTAAATCGGTAAAAGTTTATCTTTCATCGAACGGTGGTCAAGAAGTTTTAGTAGCCTCCAGAGAAGATATTCCCGATAATATGGGAAGTTCGCTTTCTTTGGATGTAAACAGCAGTACGACCTTAGATGCCGTAATGAAAGGCGGTTCCGTGCAGCAAAGATTGGTTTACGTTCTGAAAAAATCACCAACTTCAGATTTAACCGTAAAAACATCCGTAGGATTCAGCAGTGTTCCCATTACAAATTAAATTTTTAGGAGCAGCAAGATTTTCGCTTCTTTAGAATTGCGGTCCGGCTGTCCGTTGCAATCTTTTTTAACTCGTCTTACGACGAGCAAAAAAGGATTTCCACTTCCATCCGGGCTAGAATAACATTCATTTCTACTTTTGAAAATAACCGACAGTCACTGCCGGTTATTTTTATATAAAGAAGCAAAGTCTGTTTGCTGTAAGTCGAGAAACCTTTACTTTCCTTTTTTGAAAAATCCGATTCCACATTCCAGGAACGCTTTGAAATCCTCTTTCGGCATATACCCGGAAACAGGAGTATTAATTACTTTTCCATCTGGAGATATCAAAACGTAATGAGGCTGCGAATTATTATTAAAGTTAATTTGTTGGAACAAACTCCATTTGTCCCCAATTGTTTTTACTTTTTTCTTTTGGCCATTCCCCATATCGATAGAAGTTTGCTCACTTTCTGGCAGAGCTTCTTTATCATCAACGTAAAGTGAAGCTAAGATGATTTCGTTTTGTAAAATCAGTAAAATATCCGGTTCACTCCACACAAATTCTTCCATTTTACGACAGTTTTCACAACCGTAACCCGTGAAGTCGATCAAAACAGGTTTGTTTTCTTTCTTAGCAATTTCCAATGCTTCAAAATAATCATGAGAAGGATGCATTCCGAGGATTCCATCACCTTCTTTATGTAAATAACTTACATTGATCGGAGGCAAAATTCCACTCAAATACTGCAGTTTTGGTCTTTCGGATGGGAATAATCCCTGTACTAAATAAACGATAAATCCAATTCCTAAAACACCGATTATCTTTCTCGTCATGGAAATCTTCGCATTTTTATCGTCGTGCGGGAATTTGATTTTTCCGAATAAATAAAGCACCAGTCCTATGGAAATTAAGATCCAGATGGCGATGAACAATTCTCTTTTCAGGAAAAATGTTTTCGAAACCAGATCTGCTTTTGATAAGAATTTTAAAGCCAGACCCAATTCGATAAATCCTAAAACCACTTTCACCGTATTCATCCAACCCCCTGATTTTGGTAAACTCTGTAATGCTTGTGGGAATAAGGCCAGTAATCCGAAAACGATTGCCCACGAAAATCCGAAACCTGCAAGCGCGTAAGTCAACAACATTGGAATGTTTGCTGAACCGGTAAGAGAACTTCCTAACAAACTTCCTAAAATTGGACCTGTACAGGAGAATGACACGATGACCAAAGTCAATGCCATGAAAAAGATTCCAATAATTCCACCGGCATCTTCTGCTTTGGAAGATTTATTGGCAATTGAACTTGGCAAGGTGATATCGTAGTAACCGAAAAAACTTCCGGCAAAAAACAGGAAAATCACAAAGAAGGTAATATTTAACCAAACGCTTGTGGAGATTTGATTGAAAATATTCCCCGCAATTCCATCAATAATATGGAAAGGTACGCTCAACAGTACGAAAATCAGAAGGATGAAAAATCCATAAATGAACGCATCTCTCTTACCCTTTGCTTTATCTTTCGACCCTTTAGTAAAGAAAGAAACCGTTAAAGGAATCATTGGGAACACGCACGGCGTAAGCAATGCAATTAGTCCACCAAAAAATCCTAATAAGAGATAGGTCCAAAAACTCTCTGTATTTTCCTTTGCAACCACGCCACAATCTGTTTGTGGATTAGCGAAATCAATTGAAGCTACTTTCAATCCTTCCTGTTTTGCAGCAACCGGAGCGGCGATTGTTGTTTCTTCAATTTCTGTAGTTCGCAGACTGTCTTTGTTTTCGCTGCTTAACTCAGAGGTAATTACTTCTTCAGATGTTGTTGCGATATCACCCGCAGTGGCAGCTGGCGTCACTTTTTGCTCAAATTCTAAAGTGTTTGGCGCCAGACAAACGCGGTCATCACACGTTTGATAGGTGATTTCAGCCGTAATGTTTACAGGTTTCGTGTTGTCTTTAAGCTTAAATTTTTGTTTAAATAAAACTTTGTCGGAATAATAGACGATCTGAGCACCAAAGGCTTCAGAAAATTCGTCATGCTTTTTACCAACTTCCTGTACTTTTCCGATGAGGTTAATTCCTTCTTTGGAGCTCAGTTTCATTTCCGTGGGAATTCCGGAATCTTCAGGTAGATCTTGTGAATAAATGTGCCAGTTCTTCTCAATTGTGGCAGTTAAAACAGCTTCATATTCATTATTCGGAAGCGTATTAATATTGTATTTAAATTTTACAGGATCTTTAATTTGTGCGGTAATTCCTTGGAAAAGGAACAATACCATTAGAATAAGCCAATTTTTAAATTTCATTTTTTACTTTACTTTTTAGTAATTACCTGTAATCAGGAATGCTATAATTTTACTTTGATTTTATTTTTAGAATCTTTAGTTGCTGCAAATCTACGGTCTTGACGCAGGGGCATGATTCCTATCACTTCATCGTTTGCATCGCACAAAAGCCTGATTTTTTGCTGGGCTAAAATAGGAATTTTTTCATCCTTAAAAAATTTTGAGATTTTCTTTTTGCCTATCATGCCGATTGGGTAAAAAAAGTCACCTTCTTTTCTAGGCCTTATTTTCAAGGGCCAGTGAATTTTATCACCATCAATATCCCAGCTGAAGGTACCCAGTTTTGCGATTTCTTTTCCTTCTGCTTCCGGAATAATAATCTCATTTACGAAATTTTGATTCAAGAGGATTTCTGTGGGATTCTTCGTTATTTTTTCAAGGCTTAATTTTTGCAGAATTAAACTTTCGCGATCAATAATCAATTGATATTCATTCGACCGAAAAATTTTTCCTGTTTCTGCTTTTTCATTTTTAGCAATTTCTTGGCGGTCATTAAAACCGTATTTCCGGAGAATTTCGAATCGAACAAAATCACTCTGTTTAAAAAAAAGCTCTTTCTTAAGGAGAGAATAATCTTCTCCTTCCGAAGTGAGTTTTTCTTCTATTTTTGCTATCTGATCTTTTACAAAATTTGTCGTCTGATTTAAATAGGAAATGCTTTTCCCAAAATTTTCTAGAAAATTATCATTTACTTCCAAGAGTTTTGGAACAATTTGATTTCGGATCTTATTCCGTAAATAATCGTTTTTTTGATTGGATTGATCTTCTCGAAACTCGATGTTGTTTTCTTTCGCGAAGTCATAGATGTCCTCCTTTGAAAAACATAAAAGAGGTCTCAGTATATTATTTTCATTTGCCGGAATTCCACTCAAGCCTTTAATTCCGGATGCTTTGGATAAATTAATAATAAAAGTTTCCAGTTGATCATTTAAGTGATGAGCAGTTACGATGAAATCTATATTTTGTTCTTCTTTAATTTTTCTAAAAAAATCGTATCGTAAATTACGCGCCCATTCCTGAATTGAATGCTGTGGTTTTTTGTCCTCCGCTGTAACGGAATATAAATGTAACGGAATATTGCTTTTTGCACAAGTTTTTTCAACCAAATATTGATCCTCATTTGATGCTTCACCACGTAGTTTGTAGTTAACGTGGGCCACTTGAATATTCACCTTCAGATCTTTAAAAAGTTCAAATAAAACCATAGAATCCACGCCACCACTTATGGCGAGTAAAAATTTTGAATTCCTGTAATCAGCGCAAATTTGGTCTAAAGAATGCTGAAAAGTCTTTGTATTAAGCAATTTTTAAGGATTTTTTAAGGAATATTTAGCAAAGATAATTCTTCTGTTCAAAATGATTTCATTATTTTTGGATGAATAAATTTGAATATTATGAATATAGGAAAAATTGGAGCAGTGCTGGGAATGGCAATTATGATGACTTCTTGCGTAAGTAAGAAACAGTTTGATGCTTTAAATGAAAATTACAATCAGTGTATCACCAATGTGGGTGAAAGACAACGTGAGATTCAGGATTTAAAAGGCGTTAACACTGGTTTAGCAAGTGAAAATGCTTTGTTGAAAGGTCAGAATGATGCTTTGAAATCCTCGCTTGATGCCTGTTTGGCGAATAGTGGAAAAGGTTCTGCGAATATTGATAAATTAATTGGTGAGATTAATTCTTCCAATAAATATATTAAACAGCTAATTTCTACAAACGCTAAAAATGACAGTTTAAATTTGGCCTTATCGAACAAATTGAAACGATCTTTGGATAATATCGCAGATAGCGATGTTCAGGTGAAGGTGTTAAAAGGAGTGGTTATGATTTCTTTGTCAGACAATATGTTGTATAAAACGGGAGATTATAATATTTTGCCTGCAGCACAGGAAGTGTTAGGAAAAGTAGCGAAGGTAATTAATGATTACGATACCTATTCCGTATTAATTGAAGGTAACACCGATAATGTTCCTTTGAATTCAAACAATTTACCAAAAGATAACTGGGATCTTTCAGCCTTGAGAGCAACTTCAATGGCTAAAGTTCTTCAAACAAAATTCGGCGTAAACCCATCGAGAATTACTGCGGGTGGACGAAGCGAATACAATCCAAAAACAACAAACGCTTCAGTTTCCGGAAGAGCGGAAAACAGAAGAACAGAAATCATCATTATGCCTAAGCTGGATGAGTTCATGAAATTAATGGATATTGCTCCGGTAAAAAACTAAGCAATTCTCTTTTTCGATAATTTTAGCGCTGTTAGAGCTTTTGGTTCTAACAGCGTTTTTGTTTTAAATGCTTAAATTTGTTTTAAATTAATGATGCAATGAGTTTTTTTGAAGAACAATGTCCGGAAATGGACCGCTATTTAGGAAATCACACTTCGGGCGAGCCTGAAATACTAAAACGTTTACGCAAAGAAACTTTTCAGAAAACGACCCAACCGCACATGATTTCCGGTTATCAACAGGGGAGATTGCTGGCGATCTTATCTAAAATGTCCCGGCCGAAGAACATTCTTGAGATAGGAACTTTTACCGGATATGCAACATTGTGTTTAGCTGAAGGTTTAGATAGAGAAGGAAAAATCACCACTTTGGATGTAAATGAGGAACTGGCTTATTTGCCCAAAAAATATTTCGCGGAAAGTGAATTTTCCGGTCAGATTGATTTTCAGTTGAAAGATGCGAATGATTTTCTGGAAGAAACTGCTGAGTTTTTCGACTTCGTTTTTATTGATGCTGACAAAGAGAATTATATGACCTATTTTAATCTGATAAAACCGCACGTAAAGAGTGGCGCGGTCATTCTTTTTGACAATGTTTTATGGTATGGAAAGGTTTTGGAAGAAAATCCGAAGAAAAAAGCGACACAAATCATAAAAGAACTTAATGAGGCAGTAACGAAAGATACCGATTTTGAAAATCTTATTTTACCTTTGCGGGACGGACTTCATTTAATTCGAAAAAAATAAACTTTTTATATTTACGATGAGCAAAGGAATTTGTACAGTTTCTGTGGCTGCACTTCGCGCAGATCATTCGCATCAGTCAGAGATGACTTCCCAGCTTCTTTATGGAGAAACAGTATCGATTCTGAAAAATGACGGTAAGTTCATGAAGGTGAAAATGGATATCGATGGTTATGAAGGTTGGGTTGATGCGCAACAGATCGCCGAAGTAACAGAAGAAATTCTTTCAAAAAGAGCTTTCGAAATAATCACCACTCCTTTTAAAACATATAATACGCGGCAAGGTAAAATCTTACTTTCTTTGGGGAGTGAAGTTGGTGTTGAACATAGAAATGAAAATAATGCATTGCAACTTGAAGATATTTCCGAAACCGCCGAACAGTTTTTAAATGTGCCTTATCTTTGGAGTGGCAGAAGCGTTTTTGGCGTGGATTGTAGCGGCTTCGTGCAGTTGCTTTATAAGGTTCATGGAATCAACTTACCCAGAGACGCTTACCAACAGGCAGAACTAGGAGAGGTTTTAAGTTTTATAGAGGAAAGTAAGCCTGGCGATTTGGCCTTTTTTGAAAATGAAGAGGGCGTTATTACGCATGTTGGGATGATGCTTAACGATCATGAAATTATTCACGCGTACGGAAAAGTGAGAATAGACTCCCTGGATTCCACCGGAATTTATAACCGTGAGCTTAAAAAACACACCCATAAACTACGGTTTTTGCGGAGTATTTTTTAAAAATAATATAAAGTTGTAGTTTAGAGCAGTCTATTTATTTAGTTTATCATGAAAAAGCTCCCTTTTTATTTGAAGATTATCTCTTTTTGTCTGCTCCTGTTTATTTGGGATTATATATTCATGAATTACCGGGATCTGCCGAATTTCATCCCTATTTATTTTGATTTTAGTGGACAGCCAACGGTTTCTGCACCCAAAATGTTAATTTGGTTTCTGGCAGCAGTTGCAAGTTTTATTTATTTGCTTATTTTTTATCTGACCAAAAATATAAAATCACCTTTATTAAAAATGCCGGAAAATATTAAGGAAGATTCGCAGAAAGCCGAGGTCATCGTCAGTATTTTCCACCTCATTATTATGTTGCTTTTAACGGTGATATCTTATGAAAGCATTTCAGTTGGATTGGGAAAGACAGAGTCGCTGAGTCCGCTGCCTATTTATTTAATAGGGTTGCTTTTTCTTGCGGTTATCATCATGGTCGTTTATTCCTATCTTCTTTCAAAAAAGCCGCATTCCAAAAAAACCTTATACTGATGTTTGTCTATAACATATTGATCAGATTTCTTATCGCGGGAATCAAAGTCGGCGCCATCTTTAATTATAAATTAAAAAAAGGCCTTGCCGGAAGGCGACAAAGTTGCGATCTTGTTAAATCCCAATTTTCTTCCGAGGATAAAATTATCTGGATGCATGCCGCCAGCTTGGGAGAGTATGAACAAGGTCTTCCCGTCCTGGAGAAACTGAAAGAAAAATTTCCGAATCACAAAATTTTAATTACTTTTTTCTCACCTTCAGGTTATGATCATGTCGTGTCCAAAAAGACGATAGCAGATGTGATTTGCTATCTTCCATTTGATACTGAAAAATGGGTGGGTGAATTTATATCTCATTTCAAAACCGATTTGTTTTTCACCGTTAAATATGAATATTGGTATCATCTTTTAGAGGGATTAAAAAAACAGGGTGCAAAAGTCTATGTTGTTTCTGCCCTGTTTTATGAAACTCAGGTTTTCTTTAAAGCGTACGGAAAGTGGTTTGTAAATCAACTTAAAAAAAATGTCGACTGGTTTTTTCATCAGACAAAACATTCTACAGCATTGGCAAAAGGAATTGGTTTGAAGAATTCCAGTACTGCCGGAGATACCCGTTACGATCGGGTTCGCAAACTTCGTGATCGCGACAATAGCGTCGCCTTTATTGAAGAATTTAAGCAGGATTATAAAATGGTCATTTTTGGCAGTTCCTGGGAGGCAGAAGAACGGGTGGCAGAAATTATTGCGGCGAAGACCAAGGATGTCAAAATTATTATAGCGCCACATGATCTAAAAAGAGTGGCGCATTTAAAAGATCTTTTTCCGGCAGCAATTCTTTACTCTCAGATTACCGACCGGCAATCGCTGCGGTTTTTAAATGTAAAAGTGTTGATCATCGATTGTATCGGTTTGCTTTCTAAACTATATTCTTACGGTGACATAGCGATTGTTGGCGGAGGGTTTCATTCAAAAGGTCTTCATAACATTCTGGAAGCGGCAACTTTTGGAATTCCCGTGTTTTTTGGAAATCAATATACCAAAAATCCAGAGGCTGATGAACTTGTGGCCCGAAATGGAGGCAAAGCATTCGAGGATGAATTTTTTGCTGCACCTTATCTTCTGGGTCTTTTAAATGACGAGAAGCTAATAAAGAGAATGGGGGCAAATGCGCGTAATTTCATTGAAGATCAACCCATCGCTTCGGAAATTATCGTCGATCAAATTGTTAAAAGGCACTTTTGATAGGGAAGCATTGACAAATCAGGTGCCTGCCACTATAATCTTTTTATGATGATTTGGAGAGTAAACTTCCTCGGTGCAATATGTTATTTCAATAATCCTTCGGCTTTAATCTTTTTTAAAATAACATCCATATGTTCTGGGATGTTTTCAGGTTCAAACCAGCTTAGAAATAATCCATTATGAAGTGCAAGCTGCTCGAGGTTTTTATTCTGTAGAATTTCTTTCTTAACCTCTTCGTAAGTTTCTCTTAGATCTAAGTAGTAATCCGGATCTATTTTTTTAGTTAAAATAAGGGACCTAAAAATTTTGTTGAGTAGATAAATATAGAGTTTGTAGTGATCACCGCTTTTCGGCAGGTGTTTTAATGTTTCACTCACCAGCAAAAGCGTCAAAGAAATCTCCCCAAACTTATCGGTCGTAATTTTTACATGTTCCGTAATTTTTGCGCTTATCCGTCTGATACCGGGAAGAAAATATTTCGTCCGTCCATATTTTTGGGCAACCTGTTTTACTTCTGTTTTGATGAGCGATTCCATTTGTAGTCTCTTGTCATCAGCGGTTTCTTCATCAATCAGTTCAAAATAAAGACGGTGCGATAGAATTCGGTCTTTTCGTAGCAAGCGGATGATGAGTTTGTCCTTTTCCTGCGACGTAAAAGCAGAAATTGCTTGTTTAAATTCTTTTGAATACTCCATTAATTAAAGACTTTTGAGTATTTCATAAATCCATTTATTGCCCAGTTTACCGTATAATACCACGATTTTAAAGTAGAAAATTTCATATGATCTTTGTATACCAAATACTGATCTTTCATAATGTTTGTTTTTTTTCGGGAGATGCTTTTCGCATGCATTCTATATTTCGCCATGGTTTTTGGGAGCGGTTTGCCGACCGGTATTTTCTTTAATAAATTCAGCCACATCACATGATCTTCGCGTTTGCTTCCGGCAGGGAAAAATTCTTTTCCAACCCTTTGGGAGTCGTACATTGAACTTAATAGGGACAAGCGACAAGTTTTTAAAAGATTATCGAAAGTGACCTCCTTATCCGCTTTAAAATCACCGATGGCAGGGATCAGGTTTTCATCACAACGGCTGTAATTGGAGTAAGCCAGTTCAACATTTTCCTTTTTCATAAAGGCAATCATTTCTGATAAAAATTGAGGTTCCCAATAATCATCAGAATCCAAAAAAGTAATATATCGGCCCGTCGCTTTTTCTAAAGATATATTTCTGGCCTGACCTGCGCCGCCGTTTTTATCTACCACCGTTAATTTAATTCTGGGATCTTTGGTTTTATTAATAATTTCAACAGAACGATCTGAAGAATGATCGTCCGTAATTAGCCATTCCCAATCAGTAAATGTTTGATTTAAAACCGATTGTATGGTTTTTTCTAAAAATCTTTCAGAATTATAACATGGTGTTATAATAGAAATCTGCGGCATTTAAAGTGTTTTTACAAAGATAGAAAGATAATTTCTTATTTAGTATCCATGGCATAATACTTGGAACAGTTTAACATAATCTTTAAAAATACTATTATGAAAAAATTATTTCATCAAACATTCCCCAAGATGCACGTATTGAAGAAGGCATTGATATTCCCCTTATTACTTTTACTCATGATATCAGTTTCCTGTCGTAGTAATGATGAGGAAACTCCGCCGGACAATCAAGCGTTGATTGGTATTTGGCAACCATACAAATACAATCAGAAAGCAACTTTGACTACAGGACCTTATGACAAGACTACAGATTTAACGATTTGTCAGCAGAAATCAAGGGTGATTTTTGATCAAAACGATGCCGGAACGACCAAGTTGTACGGCGAAGATAATGGAACGTGTACCTTGCAAAATGAAGCAACATTTACGTATACTTATGATGCTTCTTCCAAAACACTTAACATTAAAAACAGCGACGGAACAACACAGTCCGGAACTATAAAACAGTTAAGTGAATCCGATTTGGTCTACGAACTCGTCGGAACGCTGGAAATTGAGGGAGAACAAAATGTTAAAGTAACAACTACCATTTATGGTAGAAGAACAAAAGATTAAGAAGTCCCTTTCTTTTATTTTTACTAATGAAAATCCGTGAAAATAATCCCTGCAAATTTTAGCGGGGATTTTTTCATTTCAAAACCTTAAATTTGTCACTTACTTTAAAATTAAGAAATGTTTTACGACCATCAATCGATCGAAAAAAAGTGGCAGAGTTTCTGGCAAGAAAATCAAACTTTTAAAACTGCAGATACAACCGATAAACCAAAATATTATGTTTTGGATATGTTTCCTTATCCTTCCGGAGCGGGTTTACACGTTGGTCATCCACTCGGTTATATCGCTTCAGATATTTATGCGAGATATAAAAGACATCAGGGATTTAATGTTTTACACCCAATTGGATATGATTCTTTCGGTCTTCCAGCGGAACAGTATGCCATTCAAACTGGTCAGCATCCTGCAGTAACGACCGAAGAAAACATTACGCGCTACGAACAGCAGATGCGTAAAATCGGTTTTTCATTTGACTGGAGTAGGGAACTCAGAACTTCAGATGCTTCTTATTATAAATGGACGCAATGGATCTTTATTCAGCTTTTCGACTCGTGGTATAATAAAGCAACTGATAAAGCGAAAGATATTAAAGAATTGATCCATCATTTTGAAAATTATGGAACAAACAACCTTTCGGCGGTTCAAAGCGACCAGTTGAGTTTCACCGCAGAAGAGTGGAAAAATGCATCTGAATTGGATCAACAGGATATTTTGTTGAATTATCGATTGGCTTATCGTGCAGAAACAACGGTAAATTGGTGTCCTGGTTTAGGAACTGTTTTGGCAAATGATGAGGTAAAAGACGGTAAATCTGAAAGGGGCGGTTTCCCTGTTTTCCAAAAGAAAATGATGCAGTGGAGCATGCGTATTACTGCGTATTCTGAAAGATTACTGCAAGGTTTAAACAATTTAGATTGGCCTCAACCTTTGAAAGATACCCAGGAATACTGGATCGGAAAATCTCAGGGTGCACTTGTAACTTTTGATGTGGAAGATGCTGAGGAAAAAATTTCAGTTTTCACCACGCGTCCGGATACTATTTTTGGCGCAACATTTATAGTTTTAGCCCCGGAAAATCCTTTGGTTGAAAGTTTAACGATCGAAGGGCAAAAGGAGGAAATAGAAAATTACATTGAACAAACTTCGAAGAAAACGGAGCGTGACCGTATGTCTGACGTGAAAAACGTTAGCGGTGCTTTCACAGGTTCTTATGCTTTAAATCCTTTCACGAAGGAGGAAATGCCGATCTATATTTCTGATTATGTGTTGATGGGTTACGGAACAGGTGCCGTGATGGCGGTTCCGGCACATGATGAACGTGATCACCGTTTTGCAAAGAAATTCGATCTGAAAATTGTAAACGTTATCGAAAATGATAACGATATTCAGGAAGAGTCTTTTGATTCTAAAGATTCGGTTTGTGTGAATTCAGAATTTTTGAACGGTTTAAAATATGAGGACGCTAAAACTTTAATCATCAGCGAAATAGAAAAAGAGAATATTGGTCACGGAACTACTAATTACAGACAGCGGGATGCGATTTTTTCCCGTCAAAGATATTGGGGCGAGCCGGTTCCTGTATATTATAAGGAAGGAATGCCTTACACTTTGCCTTTTTCTGCTTTGCCATTAGAGTTGCCGGAAGTTGAAAAATATCTACCGACCGAAGATGGCGATCCACCTTTAGGAAACGCGAAAACATTTGCCTGGGATGAAGCGAATCAAAAAGTAGTTTCTACAGATTTAATAGATAACGAAACCGTATTTCCGCTAGAATTATCGACGATGCCTGGTTGGGCAGGAAGTTCCTGGTATTTCTTAAGATACATGGACCCAAATAATGATGAGGTTTTTACTGATAAAAATCTTTCCGATTACTGGGGACAAGTTGATTTATATATTGGCGGAAGCGAACACGCAACCGGACATTTACTGTATTCCCGTTTCTGGAATATGTTTATGAAAGATCGAGGTTACATTAATCATGAAGAACCGTTTAAAAAACTCATTAATCAGGGGATGATTTTGGGGATGAGTGCGTATGTCTTGAGAATTGACGGAACAAATCAATATGTTTCGAATGGTTTAGCAAAAGATCAACAAGTTCAAAAAATCCACGTGGATGTTTCTTTATTAAAAGGAGGAACTGATGAACTCGATATTGTGAAATTTAAAAACTGGCGTTCAGAATATGCTGAGGCGGAATTTATTTTAGAAGACGGAAAATATATTTGCGAACGTGAAGTTGAAAAAATGTCAAAGTCAAAATACAATGTGGTCAATCCAGATGATATTTGTGAGGAGTTTGGCGCCGACTGTTTGCGTTTATATGAAATGTTTTTGGGTCCATTAGAACAATCAAAACCCTGGAATACGCAAGGTTTAAGTGGCGTTTATGGATTCTTAAAGAAATTCTATAATCTCTACTTTAATGGAGATGATTTCGAAGTTTCTGATGAGGAGCCAACCAAAGAAGAGTATAAAATCCTACACACTTTAATTAAGAAAGTGGTGAATGATATAGAGCATTTCTCATTTAATACCTCTGTATCGCAATTTATGATAGCTGTGAACGAATTTCAGAAGCTTAAAACCAACAAAAGAAAAGTTTTAGAACCTTTGGCAATTATGGTTTCACCTTACGCACCCCATATTTCTGAAGAGTTGTGGAATAAATTAGGTCACCTTGAGTCTGTTGATTTTGCGCCTTTCCCTATTTTTGAAGAGAAATATCTCGTAGAAGATGAAATACAATATCCCGTAAGTTTTAATGGCAAGATGAGATTTAAGGTGCAGTTACCCGCTGACTTAACGGTGCCGCAAATTCAAGAAATTATTATGCAGGACGCAAGAACAATCGAACAGCTCAACGGAAATAATCCGAAAAAAGTAATCATTGTCCCAAAAAAAATAATTAATATTGTGATCTAAATGAAGATTTTACTAAAATATTTATAGCAAAATCAAAAAAAAGCGAGGCGGTTTTTTATTAATTTTTTAAGGGTATTTTTAAAACTGGGTATTATACTCATTATTTTATACTTTTTTTGAGGATATATTAATGTTAACTATTAATAATATGCAGAAAAATTAATCTCATTATGTGCCAAGTACTTGCATTATTAAATATTTTAACTTTATTTTACAGCCCGAAAGTATTTTAAAAAAAATAACAATTATAATTTAGTTTAGTATGGAAATGAATGTTTCAAACAACGAGGAGCAAGTAGTTGCTAAAAAGTTAGGGGGATTAAATCCTAGTTTAATTATTCCAATTCTTATTGTAATAGGTATCGCGATTTACATATTTGTATTGGGTAATCCAGGTAATTTTAAAGCTGATCCAAGGCTTAACGGTCTTTCATCTGTAGCTTTTTCTGGTTTAGAAACCAAAGAATTGCATCCTGGAGATGGGTTTATGGGAATTATCTACATGGGTGGTCCAATCGTACCTATCCTTATTTCTTTCATGATTATCGTAATCGTGTTCTCTATCGAGCGTGCTTTGGTATTAGGTAAAGCTTCTGGAAAAGGAAACATTGATAATTTTGTTTTAAATGTAAGAAGATTATTAAACCAAAACAAAATCGATGAAGCACTAGAAGAGTGTGACAGACAAGAAGGTTCTATTGGGAATGTAGTGAAAGAAGGATTAACTACTTACAAAGCATTATCACATGACACTTCTTTGAACAAAGAACAAAAAATGGTAGCGCTTAACAAATCAATCGAAGAAGCGACTACACTTGAGATGCCAATGTTAGAGAAAAACATGATGGTATTGTCAACATTGGGTACAGTAGCAACATTGGTAGCGCTATTAGGAACAGTAATCGGGATGATTAAAGCATTTAGTGCATTAGGTTCAGGAGGTGGAACACCGGATTCTGCTGCCTTATCAATCGGTATTTCTGAGGCGTTAGTAAATACGGCTTTAGGTATTGGTACATCAGCGGTAGCGATTATCCTTTATAACTATTTTACTTCTAAAATTGACGGATTAACGTTCAAAATTGACGAAATCGCAATGTCAATTCAGCAGTCTTTCGCAGAATTCCACTAAGAGTTTCGCACTGATTGGAGATGATTTAATTTTGATCATCTCAAAAAGCAGAAGTTTAATAAAAAATTATTTACAATGGCGAGAGTCAAACCAAAAAGACATAATATAAGGGTAGATATGACGGCAATGACCGATGTATCATTTCTACTCCTTACATTCTTTATCCTCACGGCTCAGTTTGCAAAACCTGATATCGAGACGATAACAACGCCATCTTCTATATCTGAAAAGCTTCTTCCGGATGCAAGTTTGATGACTATATTAAGTACAACAGACGGAAGATTCTATTTTACCCCCGTGGAAAACGGAACCGAGCGTATTGCTTTGTTGGATAAAATGGGAGAGAAGTATGGTATGAAATTTACTGACAAAGAAAAAGTCGCTTTTTCAAATGCTCAGTCGATTGGGGTTCCCATGAATCAATTAAAAGGATTTTTGGATCTTTCGGATGAAGACCGTAAGGCTTTCAAAAGTAAGACAGGAATTCCCATGGATAGTACAAATAAAGAATTAATTGATTGGGTACAACAAAGTTTAGCCGTAAATCCAGATTACAAATTAGCGATCAAAGGAGATACAGAAACGAAATATCCTAAGGTGAAAGCTCTATTTGAGGGATTGAGAGATATCGACTTCTTGAAGTTCTGGTTAATAACAAGTCAAGAAACGGCACAATAATTAAGAAATGGCAGAAGTACAAGTAAAAGACAACGGCGGGAAAGGCGGAAAGGTGCGCTCAAAAAAGCAGGTACCTCACGTTGATTTAACTCCCATGGTGGATTTGGCGTTCCTTTTGATCACATTCTTTATGTTAGTGACCACTTTTAACAAACCGAACGTGATGGATTTGGGTCTACCGGCAAAACCGAAAGACAACCAAAAAGCACCAGATACAGAAATTGATTTATCAAATTCGATTTCATTAATTATCGGGAAAGACAATAGAATTTTCTATCATCAGCTAGACCAGGCAGGATTGAATGATCAAACATTGCAGGAAACTACTTTCGATAGAAATGGGATTACAAAAGTAATCGAGCAAGCTAAATCCAGAGCAAAAGATCAAAGTAAATTTACAGTGATCATTAAGCCAACGGATGATGCAATATATAAGAACTTTGTAGATATTCTGGATGAGATGGCCATTACCAAAAATGAAATATATGGGGTAACCGATATTAAATCTTGGGAGCAGGCTATTTATGATAGAAAAGTAGGAACTTCGGCAACCCCGGCGGCATCTACGAAATAGAATACTACTTTTAATATTTAATAGAAAGAATAATGGCAGATGAAAACTCTTACAACTCTACCCAGACTCTGGATGAGATTGTATTTGAAAATAGAAATAAAGCGTATGGCGCCTATGATCTGAGAACGAGATACAGATCAATGCTTACGAAGGCTTTCATCTTTGGAACACTACTTTTTCTTGTCGTAGCAATCACACCGTTTGTAGCGATGAAAATAAAGGAAATGAACGCCAAGGAGACCACAGAAGTGAATGCCAATTTAATTGACATTCTTCCTGAAGAGGAGCTTATTATTGAGCAGCCTAAAGAAGAAGAACCACCTCCACCACCGCCGCCAAAAGAGCCGGAAGTGCAGGAAGTGATTCAGAATGTTGTGCCTGAACCGGTGAAAGCTCCAAAGGTGGAAACACCGCCGCCGCCAATCAGTAAGCAATTGGAAACTACTACTGGGGTGGTTGCTGTAGAAGGGGTGAAAACTCCAACTTACTCTCCACCACCGCCACCACCATCAACTGGTAAAACGGCGACAGTGGAAGTTAAACCACAGGTTTCTGAAACCCAGGTTTATACAGAAGTAGAACAGTTGGCAGAATTCCCTGGGGGAATCAACTCCTTTAGAAGCAAAGTAGGTAACAGTTTCGATACCTCTGTAATGGAAGGTGATGAAGGAACCGTTAAAAGTGAAATTACCTTTGTTGTAGAAAGAGATGGTAGTATTACTGATGTAAAAGCAAGTGGATCTAATAAAGATTTTAACGCGGAAGCAATCAGAACAGTGAAGTCCATTAAAAACAAATGGTCCCCTGCAAAAATTAATGGTAAAGCGGTAAGATACCGTTTCAGATTACCACTAACAATGCAGTTTGAGTAAAATTTTTCAATCAAATCATAGAAAAGAGAAGTGTATGCTTCTCTTTTTTATTTTTTTTGTAGTTTTGTCCTATTATGATTTTCAATTGGCTTTCATTAGTAACGGGTTTCTTCTACGTTGTTTTAGGAGTGTTCGTCATTATATATAAATTTTTTGTGATCTTTTTAGAAACCAATATTGCATACTCTCTGGGAGCTTTATTGATTGCCTATGGCGTGTTCAGAATAGTACGTGCAATTTATAGACTTCGCCAGCAACGTTATGAAGAATAGTATATTATTGTGGATGTTCGGATTTTTATTTCTCGCAGAATCCTGCAAAAAATCTGATCATGTGGTAGATACTCCACAGCAGGGGACAATTACCATGGAAGTCGATGAGTCTTTCCAAAGTGTTTCAGAAGCTTTAACCGAACGTTATATGGCGCTCTATCCGGGAACCAAAATTAATCTTGTCATTAAAAAAGAAGATCTGGCTCTTTTGGATTTACTTGATAATAAAGCGCGTGTAATTGTGATGTCAAGAGATTTAACTGATGATGAAAAGAAAGCATATAAGCAGAAAGTAGATTTGGATTTATTGCCTGCAAAATTTGCTGCAGATGCAGCTGTTTTTATCGTTCCGAAAAATTCAACCAGAGAAAGCATTACCATGGATGAGATTAGGAATGAATTAAATTCTGACAAAAAAAATATAACTTTTGATGCCACTAACTCCAGTAATCTGAATTTTGTTGCTCAAAAGCTGAATACTACACCAACCAAACTAAAATTTTCAATTATTAACGGCAACAAAAATTTAGCTGAGCAGCTGAATCAGTTTCCGGATAAAATTGGAGTGATCAGTTTAAATACATTGAGCAGACCTTATGATGCGGAATCTGAAGCACTGCGAAATTCAGTGAAGATCCTCAAAGTGGTACAGGGTAGTCAATCTTATGAACCTGTATTAAAAAATCTGGCAAATATGTCCTATCCATTTACCCGCGTTTTATATTTTCTAACCAACGAAAAATATTTCGGTTTGGGAAATGGCTTTATCCGTTTCTCCTGTACACAATTGGGGCAGATTGTAGTAGCTAAAGAAGGACTTCAGCCTTACAATATTTTCAAGAGAGAAGTTCAGATGCGTTAAATTTTATTAAAATAGCCATCTATAGAGAACAACCAGAATTTTGGTATAAAAATTGGGTATGGTATCGAGTTAACTTAAAATAACAATTATTAAACAATTTAAAATGAAAGATATAATGAATTTGACCAAGAAAATAGCATTCGGGGTTTCAGTAGGTTTTTTGTCTAATTTTGCTTTTGGCCAAACATTGCAGGAAGGAATTAATAGCGCCGATAGTCATAAATATGCGGCCGCTAGACAGGTTTTTACTGATATGGTAGCGAAATCAGCAACTGCTGAAAATTATTTTTATTTAGGAAACTCATATTTAACACAGTTCGAACCAAATTTCGAAAAAGCTCAGGAGATTTTTAATAAAGGTTTAGAGGCTGATAAAAAAAGCAATCTAAACAAAATCGGCTTGGCTTCAGTAAAATTAGGAAGAGGAGATAAATCAGCGATCGCGCAAATTCAGGGGATTGTAAAAGATTCAAGAGAGAAGGATGCAGATGTATTGTATAGAGCTGCAGAAGCTTTAACTCTATTTGGTGGTGCAGCTAATGCAGATACCGCAATTGAATATTTAAATAAAGCAATCGAAAGATCTGCTAAAAATGGCACACCGGCTCATTATTATTATACCTTGGGTGACGCATACCGTCTGAAATTAACAAACAGTCCACAAGTTGCAGGATCTGCAATGACTGCGTATGAAAAAGCCTTGCCTTCAGCAAAAAACAAAGCTTCTGTTTTTACAAGAATTGGAACTTTGTGGATGCAGGCTCAACAATGGCAGCCAGCTAAAGAGAATATAGATAAAGCAATTGCTGCTGACCCAACATATGCTCCGGCGTATAAAGCAAAAGCTGCGTACGATATCAGATATCAGCAAAATGCTTTAGCTACTCAGGATTTGATCAACTACGCAAAATATGCTGATGAGGATCCGGATACCCAGTTAGAGATTTCTAAATTATTCTTTACAAATGAAGATTATGGAAATTCAAAAATTTATCTAGATAAGGTTTTTGACAAAGTTGAAGATCCAATCAAATATAAATTGAGAGCTTATTTATCCTATGCTGATGGAGATTATGCAGCGGCAAAAAGCAGTATGGATATGTTCCTCTCAAAAGCTGAAAAAACAAGAGTTCTTCCTGCAGATCAAGGTTTACAGGGATTAATCGCTGCTGGATTAGCAAAAGATGAAACGGATGCTACTAAAAAAGCAGCGTTAATGACGGAGTCTCAACAAAAAATCGCTATTGCTAAAGCAGCAAAAGACGAAACCATGAAGTGGGATGAGGAATTAGTTAAAATTAAAGGTGGGGGTGCAGTTAATCAAGCTTCAGTAGATGCAGGACCAACAAATCCTCAAATTGAAGGACTTAAGAAAATGGTAGCAGCAAATCCACAAGATACTGACGCCTTATTTAAGTTGGCAAATGCATACCAGGAAGCGAAAAACTGGAATGGTGCAATTCATTCATGGACTAAAATGAGTGGTTTACTTCCAGATTGGGCTCCTGCTTATTACAGTCAGGGATATGCTTATCAGCAAGCAGGCAACACCGAGTTGGCCACGATCGCATATGAGAAATATATCGCAACTGTAAAACCTGCCGATATGGAAGCTTCGAAGGAAACTTTGTCTTATGCCTATTTCGCAGTAGCATATTTAGTAAAAGACAGTAATCCGGCAAAAGCAAAAGATTACGCAAGTAAATCAGTTCAGTTAAATCCTACTTATCAGGATGCTGTGAACTTAAATAATCAGTTGAACAAATAAGTTTTTACAACAGATATTAATCCCCATCGAAAGTTGGGGATTTTTTTTTGCTTTATTTCTTTGGGCGGTTCCCCGCCTGGCTTACAAAAGGTCTGCATAAATTTCCCTACGCCAGGGGACCGGGCTCTACGTTACAATTCCTCGCGCCTTGGCAAGTCCTGCGCATGCTGTGGGATTTCCACTGCGATCCCTACCGCAACTTGGGTTAAGTTTCCTCATTTCTGGATAAAATAGATAAAGTGGAAAACTTTTTGGGTTGGTATTTCGCTGTAAAACAATTTGTTATAAAATGAATTCTTTGAATGTTAATAATAGTTCACAAAAGAGTTGCGAGATTAGTTAAGTGGGGTTACATTTGCACCACTCTAAAAAACAGAGTAGCGAAGTAGAATAGTAAGTGATTGGAGGTAATGTGGGGATTAATAATTTTTCATCATTATCAAAATAAAAGCTTGCTAATTAAGAAAAACTTCTTATCTTTGCAATCCCAAATCGAGAGAGAAGGGGAGCGAAGTAGGAATAGATTGAATGATTAGAGAGGAGGGTTATTGGTTACTTAAAAAAAACTTTTAACAATCTTTATAAAACATTTGGTCAATTAGAAATAAGTTTATACTTTTGCACTCGCAAATCGGATCACACGACAGAAAGATGATTCGGTGTTAACGCGAGAAGAATAGAGATCATTGACATACAAATAACAACCAAAAGAAATTAAGGAAAAACAAAGCGTCAATAACTTTGAGTGAGTCAGACAAACATACAATGGAGAGTTTGATCCTGGCTCAGGATGAACGCTAGCGGGAGGCCTAACACATGCAAGCCGAGCGGTATAGTTTCTTCGGAAACTAGAGAGCGGCGTACGGGTGCGTAACACGTGTGCAACCTACCTTTATCAGGGGAATAGCCTTTCGAAAGGAAGATTAATACTCCATAATATATTAGATGGCATCATTTAGTATTGAAAACTCCGGTGGATAGAGATGGGCACGCGCAAGATTAGATAGTTGGTGAGGTAACGGCTCACCAAGTCAATGATCTTTAGGGGTCCTGAGAGGGAGATCCCCCACACTGGTACTGAGACACGGACCAGACTCCTACGGGAGGCAGCAGTGAGGAATATTGGACAATGGGTGAGAGCCTGATCCAGCCATCCCGCGTGAAGGATGACGGTCCTATGGATTGTAAACTTCTTTTGTATAGGAATAAACCTACCTTCGTGAGGGTAGCTGAAGGTACTATACGAATAAGCACCGGCTAACTCCGTGCCAGCAGCCGCGGTAATACGGAGGGTGCAAGCGTTATCCGGATTTATTGGGTTTAAAGGGTCCGTAGGCGGATCGATAAGTCAGTGGTGAAATCTCATAGCTTAACTATGAAACTGCCGTTGATACTGTCGGTCTTGAGTAAATTAGAGGTAGCTGGAATAAGTAGTGTAGCGGTGAAATGCATAGATATTACTTAGAACACCAATTGCGAAGGCAGGTTACCATGATTTAACTGACGCTGAGGGACGA
The DNA here is from genome assembly GCF_003860585.1 of Kaistella carnis. Classification (NCBI taxonomy): domain Bacteria; kingdom Pseudomonadati; phylum Bacteroidota; class Flavobacteriia; order Flavobacteriales; family Weeksellaceae; genus Kaistella; species Kaistella carnis. Next base: position 2,727,912 of record NZ_CP034159.1, read on the forward strand.
AAGCGTGGGGAGCGAACAGGATTAGATACCCTGGTAGTCCACGCCGTAAACGATGCTAACTCGTTTTTGGGGCGCAAGCTTCAGAGACCAAGCGAAAGTGATAAGTTAGCCACCTGGGGAGTACGTTCGCAAGAATGAAACTCAAAGGAATTGACGGGGGCCCGCACAAGCGGTGGATTATGTGGTTTAATTCGATGATACGCGAGGAACCTTACCAAGACTTAAATGGGAAATGACAGGTTTAGAAATAGATCCTTCTTCGGACATTTTTCAAGGTGCTGCATGGTTGTCGTCAGCTCGTGCCGTGAGGTGTTAGGTTAAGTCCTGCAACGAGCGCAACCCCTGTCACTAGTTGCTAACATTCAGTTGAGGACTCTAGTGAGACTGCCTACGCAAGTAGAGAGGAAGGTGGGGATGACGTCAAATCATCACGGCCCTTACGTCTTGGGCCACACACGTAATACAATGGCCGGTACAGAGGGCAGCTACACAGCGATGTGATGCAAATCTCGAAAGCCGGTCTCAGTTCGGATTGGAGTCTGCAACTCGACTCTATGAAGCTGGAATCGCTAGTAATCGCGCATCAGCCATGGCGCGGTGAATACGTTCCCGGGCCTTGTACACACCGCCCGTCAAGCCATGGAAGTTTGGGGTACCTGAAGTCGGTGACCGTAAAAGGAGCTGCCTAGGGTAAAACAAGTAACTAGGGCTAAGTCGTAACAAGGTAGCCGTACCGGAAGGTGCGGCTGGAACATCTCATTTTTGAGACTCTTCGTTAGGAGAGTATAAACAAACAAAAGATACTTAAATGTATCAGAGCACTTGCTCAAAGTTAGCTTTGCTTTTTCTTTATTTTGGTTGCTATTTTATAAAAAACATACCCACTAGGATTAGTAATCAGGGAGGAGAGATAATTAACAATTGATAATTAATAAATTATTAATAATTAATTAAATAGAGTCTCGTAGCTCAGCTGGTTAGAGCGCTACACTGATAATGTAGAGGTCGGCAGTTCGAGCCTGCCCGAGACTACTAATTTAGAGTACAGGAGTTGTAAAGTAGATGAGTTGTAGAGTAGCAGTACTCAAACACTCAATTACTGATAACTCACCTACTCATACTAGCGGGGAATTAGCTCAGTTGGCTAGAGCGCCTGCCTTGCACGCAGGAGGTCAAGGGTTCGACTCCCTTATTCTCCACAGAGTTATAGTGATATAACGGGAACAAGTTACAGAGATGTAGCGACAAGCTTCTTAAAAGAAGCAAGCACAGAAGATAATTACAATTAAGAAAAAAGAATAATGCCGATTGGAGGCAGAACAGACTGGATAACCAGGAAGTTTGGATAGGATCGAGACCTATATATTCACAGTTTTGAAGGACTGATTTCAAAGTGACGGAAAGAGCCAAAAACAATTTCTGTTTATCAGTAGGACAAGAAGAAATACGATCATTGACATTAACGATAAGAACATCACAAAGAGAAAACCGCGCACTTTCGAGTGCCGAGTTTAAATAAAACTAGTCTAACAGCAATGTTAGACAAAAAACTGAACTAATATATTATTAGGAAAGAAATCGTTAAGGGCGTATGGCGGATGCCTAGGCTTTCAGAGGCGAAGAAGGACGTGGTAAGCTGCGAAAAGCTGCGGGGATCGGCACACACGAATTGATCCGCAGATGTCCGAATGGGGCAACCCGGCTGGTTGAAGATCAGTCACTCTATTTATTTAGAGAGCAAACCCGGAGAACTGAAACATCTAAGTACCCGGAGGAAAAGAAATCGAAGAGATTCCGTAAGTAGTGGCGAGCGAAAGCGGATTAGCCCAAAAGCTAATATATGTTTAATAGAATGTTCTGGAAAGAACAGCCATAGAGGGTGATAGCCCCGTATATGAAAGGCATATTTAAGTGATAAATGAGTAGGGCGGGACACGTGAAATCCTGTCTGAATATGGGGGGACCATCCTCCAAGGCTAAATACTCCTGAAAGACCGATAGTGAACAAGTACTGTGAAGGAAAGGTGAAAAGCACTTCGAATAGAAGGGTGAAAGAGAACCTGAAACCGTACGCCTACAAGCGGTCGGAGCCCACAAGTTGGGTGACGGCGTGCCTTTTGCATAATGAGCCTACGAGTTAATTTTACTAGCGAGCTTAAGTACTTCAGGTACGGAGGCGGAGCGAAAGCGAGTCTGAATAGGGCGCTTAGTTAGTAGGATTAGACGCGAAACCTTGTGATCTACCCATGGGCAGGTTGAAGCTTTGGTAACACAAAGTGGAGGACCGAACCGGTTGACGTTGAAAAGTCTTCGGATGACTTGTGGGTAGGGGTGAAAGGCCAATCAAACTGGGAGATAGCTCGTACTCCCCGAAATGCATTTAGGTGCAGCGTTGCAATATAGTTTATTAGAGGTAGAGCTACTGATTGGATGCGGGGGTTTCATCACCTACCAATTCCTGACAAACTCCGAATGCTAATAAATGTTCTGCAGCAGTGAGGGCATGGGTGCTAAGGTCCATGTCCGAGAGGGAAAGAACCCGGACCAACAGCTAAGGTCCCCAAATCTATACTAAGTTGAAATAACGCGGTTGAACTGCATTGACAGCTAGGATGTTGGCTTGGAAGCAGCCATTCATTTAAAGAGTGCGTAACAGCTCACTAGTCGAGCGGTTCGGCATGGATAATAATCGGGCATAAGTATAGTACCGAAGCTATGGATTTATAACTTTTGAGTTATATCTGGTAGGGGAGCATTCTGTTTGCGCCGAAGCAGGGTCGTGAGGCCTTGTGGAGCGGACAGAAAAGAAAATGTAGGCATAAGTAACGATAAAGCGGGCGAGAAACCCGCTCACCGAAAGACTAAGGTTTCCTCAGCTATGCTAATCAGCTGAGGGTTAGTCGGGACCTAACGCGAACCCGAAAGGGGAAGTGGATGGATAATGGGTTAATATTCCCATACTTGCTCACACTAAAAAGGGGACGGAGTGCCGTACTTACTGGAGACTGACGGAATAGTCAAGACCTAGCCTTCGGGCGAAGTTGTTGTAGGGAAAGTGCTTCCAAGAAAAGCCGAAGTGAAGCAACTCGTACCAAAACCGACACAGGTAGTCGAGGAGAGAATCCTAAGGTGCTAGAGTGAATCATGGTTAAGGAACTAGGCAAAATAGTCTCGTAACTTCGGAAGAAGGGACGCCAGCAGCAATGCTGGCCTCAGTAAAGAGGCCCAGGCGACTGTTTATCAAAAACACAGGACTCTGCTAAATCGAAAGATGCTGTATAGGGTCTGACACCTGCCCGGTGCTGGAAGGTTAAGGAAGGTTGTTAGGGTAACCGAAGCAATTAACTGAAGCCCCAGTAAACGGCGGCCGTAACTATAACGGTCCTAAGGTAGCGAAATTCCTTGTCGGGTAAGTTCCGACCTGCACGAATGGTGTAACGATCTGGGCACTGTCTCAACCATGAGCTCTGTGAAATTGTAGTCTCGGTGAAGATGCCGAGTACCCGCAATGGGACGAAAAGACCCTGTGAACCTTTACTATAACTTCGTATTGACTTTGAATAAACAATGTGTAGGATAGGTGGGAGACTTTGAAGCTGGCACGCTAGTGTCGGTGGAGTCAACGTTGAAATACCACCCTTTGTTTATTTGGAGCCTAACTTCCTTTTGGAAGGACACTGCGTGGTGGGTAGTTTGACTGGGGTGGTCGCCTCCAAAAGAGTAACGGAGGCTTTCAAAGGTACCCTCAGCACGCTTGGTAACCGTGCGTAGAGTGTAATGGCATAAGGGTGCTTGACTGTGAGACCTACAAGTCGATCAGGTGCGAAAGCAGGACATAGTGATCCGGTGGTTCCGTATGGAAGGGCCATCGCTCATAGGATAAAAGGTACTCCGGGGATAACAGGCTAGTCTCCCCCAAGAGCTCATATCGACGGGGAGGTTCGGCACCTCGATGTCGGCTCGTCACATCCTGGGGCTGGAGAAGGTCCCAAGGGTTGGGCTGTTCGCCCATTAAAGTGGCACGCGAGCTGGGTTCAGAACGTCGTGAGACAGTTCGGTCTCTATCTATTGCGGGCGTTAGATGTTTGAGAGGGCTTGAATCTAGTACGAGAGGACCGATTTGAACAAACCTCTGGTGTATCAGTTGTTCCGCCAGGAGCACCGCTGAGTAGCTACGTTTGGAAAGGATAAGCACTGAAAGCATATAAGTGCGAAACCTGCCTCAAGATGAGACATCTTTTAAGGGTCGTTGGAGATGACAACGTTGATAGGCTATAGGTGTAAAGGCAGTAATGTCATAGCCGAGTAGTACTAATTACCCGTAGATTTATTGCCTAATTAAGGTACTCGATCGTGCAACTACGGTTGTCTCTTTGTGAACGTTTTTATCGATATTTATAAGGTATCAGTTATAAGGTATTGGGTATTAGTTTAACAACTACCACCTATTCCCTACTAACTACCTCCTTCATATAAACAGCCTTTAGGGTGGTTTTAGCAGAGGGGCTCACCTGTTCCCATTCCGAACACAGAAGTTAAGCCCTCTAGCGCCGATGGTACTGCGAAAGCGGGAGAGTAGGTCGCCGCCAGTCTTTTTTAAAGCTCATCAATTTAGTTTGATGAGCTTTTTTTGTGCCCAAAATTCAAGGGAAAAACAAGATCCAAGACACAAGATCCAAGATCTACGATACAAGATCCAAGAGTTGAAACACAAGATTAAGACAAACTACGTGACTCGAGATTTTGATTATAATATTACTGATTTGTTTTTCCTTTGTAAAAGAAAACCAACCGAAATTATAGCCCGGATGGGAGCGGCATCCTTTTTTGCTTAGGACGGCTTTTATTTTAAACTGGAAGGTGGTAAGCAAAAAAGATAGAGCGGACAGCCGGACGGGTTTTGTAAGAAGCGAAAGTTTTTGTTGCTCCTTACTGAGAATTTTATTATTTGATTTCTGCTATATTACCGTTTCATTGTTTGTCTTGTTATTGATTAAAAATTGGAGTAGATTTAAAGATTATTAAAAAATATTAAATTAAAAAATAATGGAGAAAAAATTCTTATCTCTCTTTCTAGTGGGAGCATTTGCAATCGGGTACGCACAGGTGAAAACGCCACAACCCAGCCCGTCTGCAACAGTAAAACAAACCATAGGACTTTCGGAAGTTAGCGTTGAGTATTCAAGACCTTCTGCGAATGAGCGTAAGGTTTTTGGAAATTTGGTGCCGATGAATCAGGTTTGGAGAACTGGGGCGAATGGCTCTACGGATATCACCTTTGCGAATGAGGCGAGTTTTAATGGGATTAAAGTTCCGGCAGGGAAATATGCTTTATATACTATTCCTTCGACTAACGAGTGGGAAATCGTTCTTTATAAAGATACGGAACAGTGGGGCGCGCCGAAAGAATTGAAAGCGGAGGAAATTGTGGCCAAAACGAAAGTGAAAGCGCAGAAAAATCCATTGTTTGTAGAAACTTTTTCAATCGGTTTTAATGATCTTAAGACTGATAGAGCCAATTTGATTTTAAGTTGGGAGAATACGATGGTAAAAGTTCCGATTGTTATGGATTCGAAGAAGGAGGTGTTGGAGTCGATTAATGCTACTTTGGGTAAAAAAGAAGCGAAGGCTTCTGATTATAATCAGGCGGCAGGTTATTATTTCCAAGAGAAGATGGATTTAAGAAAGGCCCTGGAATATTCTACGAAGGCAAATGAAATACAACCGGATGTTTTTTATATGTTGAAATTGAAAGCTGAGATTCAAGCCGCTAATGGAATGAAAAAAGAGGCGCTCGAAACAGCGAAGAAATCAATGGAGTTGGCGAAGAAAGCGAGCAATGATGATTACGTGAAAATGAATGCGGATAATATTGCGAAGTGGAATAAGAAGTAAAATTCTTTTTTCTTATAAATATGGACACCAGATTTTGGTGTCCTTTTTTTATTGTTAATACTTTTAATTGAGTTAAAGCGAAAAAAGCTAGATATAGTTTTAATTTTTAAAAGTAGGAAAATGTCTTGGTTACTTTTTTTGATACATATTGTCTGTTGATCAAAACATACAATATGTATAGTTTTACTATATGATAAATGAATTTTTACTCCAAGAATTTGGAAATAAAATTAAGAAGTTAAGACTTGATAAAAATATTAGTCAAGAGAAACTTTCTTTCTTAACTGGCTTTCATAGAACATATATAGGGATGATTGAGAGAGGGGAAAGAAATATTTCATTAACAAATATGGCAGTTTTTGCGAAAGTTTTTGAACTGAATTTATCAGAACTTATTGATTTTTCAACTGTAAACCCCGATCATAATTTTAAAAATTATGAAATAAAAGGTGAGAAGTAATCTTCACACTCAAACTATTAATATGAGCATAGAAAATATCAGACAATTCATCAAAGATAAAGCCGAACAATTTGGTGCTAAAATAGACAAAGAGTATAGTAAAGCCTACGTCGAGAGAAACAACACTGGAAAGGATGCTTTAAAAGATAATGGAGCATATTTTGGTTTTATTCATCCAGATGAAGAAGCTTCCGGACCATTTCACGACTTTTCTCTTACTATTTTTCCTAACGACGATAACAAACCATGGTTAGTTTGTTTAGGAGTTGGATCAAGTGGTTTTAAAAATGATTATGAATTAGCAACCTATCCTGGACTTAGAAGATTATTTTCGAAGCTTGTTGACGAAAGAGGTTTTTGTAAATCGGACTTTTCAGATATTGAAACAAGTTTACCAAAATCTATAAGTGGTAGCGAAGATTTACAACATATTAAAAACACAATAAAAACCTACACAAAAGTTTTACCTGTTTGCCAAATTGTTGATGAGCCGGAAAGCGAAGCCGGAAAGAAGATAATTGCTACATTTGTAGCAGGCTATGCAAAACTTAGAGAATGGCCAACAAATAATGGCCATCGGAATGCAATTTCAGATGCATTAAAACCTTTTCTTAAATCGGAGATATTGGATGACGCAGAAGAAATAAAAAATCTTTTGGACGAAAGGAAATATATTGTTCTTCAAGGTCCTCCTGGAACTGGAAAGACTAGAACTGCAAAGGAGGTTGCCGAAAAGATTAATGCGAAAACATTTTTTACTCAATTTCATGCAGAGACAAGTTTTTCAGATTTCATATTTGGTATTCGACCAGATCTTAATAATGCTGAACTTAGATACAAAGAAAATCTGGGAAATTTTACCTTAGCTGTAAAGTATGCAAAAGAGCATGACAATGAAAAAGTACTTTTAATAATTGACGAAATTAATAGGGCTAATCTTTCAAATGTTTTAGGTCCAATTTTCTATTTATTCGAGCACAAGATGGACAGATCCAACGTTGAAATTGAAATCTCGCCTGATTTTAAGATTAATAAACTACCTGATAATTTTTCTGTAATTGCTACAATGAATACTGCGGATAGAAGTTTAGCAGTAGTAGACTTTGCTTTACGTAGACGATTCGCTTGGTATTCTATGAAACCTAAAGTAATAACTTCTGAAAAATTCTTTAAAGATGATTTTGCAAAAATTCAAGAAATTTTTGATTGGTACGCTTCGAGTAGCGAATTATCGTTGCAACCCGGTCAAGGTTATTTTATCGCAGACAGTGAAGAGGAAATGAAAAACCGTGTCAAGTACGAAATATTCCCCTTAATAAAAGAGTATTTGCAGGAAGGACTTATTAGAAATGCGAAAGAAGAATTTAGTAATTATTTCGCTACACGAATTAATCAATCACTTTTTGAATGAGCAAAACCGTAGATGTTTTTTGTGAAATTCCTTGCTTGACTGAACAATCACAAAGGTTTAGTGGAATTGCTTTACAAAAAAAATGGTTTAAATCTGCAGATAAAAGAGTAATTGGACAGTATCTGCAGAAGTTTATAGATTATAATGCATCACAATTTAAGTTCATAGGTGTTCAACCGTTTATTATTGGCTCTGACCAAAGTACCTCTTTAGCTTTTCGTTCTTCAAGTTTCATTGGATCTATCCCACTACGAGCATCTGACACAGGTAAACAAATTGGTGATTTTGTTGTAATGCCTAGATTTACTGGTCGTGATAGATTTGAAGATTATATTGAAATTCTGAATTTACTTGGAACAGAAATAAGTCCTGAAGTGATCGATAGTTTGCCACTTGCTTCAGGTAAAAACTTCAGACCGCCATTGTATTTAGAAGCTGTGAAATTCATCGCTGCTCTAGAAGTATTAATATCAAAACCTTGGAGTAAGTTTGACAATGTTGAAAAGATATCGAGCCAACCTACTGGACAAATAAATTGGAACAAATACATTAACAACGAATACAAAATTGAAAATCGATTAAAGTTTCCAACTCGAAAAAACATTTTAAGTGAATTTCATAGTGAATATTCGGTAATACGTTTTGTATTCGACATTTGCAAGAACGAGCTGCTTTCTTCAAACACGCCACAAAGAATAAAAAACATCATTCGACCTAGGCTAAATTTCATTGAAGAAAAACTATATCTTCACAAACCGACCGTAACAAATAACATTCCTATCAGGTCATCTGACAGTCCAGCAATAAAAATTTGTAAAGAACATGCTAATAAAATTCTAAACTTTAATTTGGTGGAAAGCACTGCTTGGAGAGTTGATTTCTCAGATGTTTTTGAAAAATTCGTGCAACATATTTTTAAAGAGGTAGCGAAAGAAACTGGAGGGAAGTTATTTGCAAATTTCAAATTTCAGTCTAAAACTTCAAAGCATTATTCCTGGGAACTAAAACATATAGAACCTGACGCGATTTATCAGAAGGATAATTTCTTAGTAGTCATAGATGCTAAATACAAATCAAATCTTTATAACAAGTTTGGCAACAGCGAAATTTTAAAAGATGATCACAGACATGATTTACATCAAATTATGGCTTATTCCTCGTTTAGTAAGGCAGATTTAAAATATGGTTTTCTCTGCTATCCATCGGAGCAATTAGAATTAAAAATAATAGAATATAAAAACGGAATTAATGAAGTAACAAATACAGTTTCAATAATGGGGATTCCGTTAAAAAAGGAAATTATTAATGAAGCGAAACGTCTACTGGCAGACAAACTTAACGAAATTGAAAGAAGAACGTTGCCTCATTAAAAAGAACTTACCAGTTATTGAGCTCGTCGCATCGGATTAAGTTTTCTGATAGCAAAAATTTAATGCATGGAAATTGCCAATTTAACCTCGCTATAAAATTGTTAAGGACACCAAATATTGGTGTCCATTTTTTATATCGCTACTTTCTTAAACAACGGTTGAAGCAAACTCGCAACCCCAATCATCAACAAACACCCAATCGGATTCAGCCACAAAAACTCCAATTCAATAACTTCTTTTACATCTAAAAAGTACAGTAAAATAATCACAGGTTCTACGATTAAAATACTCCACATGCTCGCTTTTCCTCCAATTCTTGGAAATAAGAATGCAATGGCAAACACACCGAGAATAACTCCATAAAATAAGGAACCAATAATATTCACAGCCTGAATTAAGTTTTCAAACAAACTCGCATTCACCGCAAAGAATATGGCGACCATTCCCCACATTAAGGTGAAAAATCTGGAAGCATTCAGATATTTTTTCTCTGAAATATCAGGTGCGAAATTTCTCTTATAGATATCGACGACGGTCGTTGTTGCCAAAGCATTCAGTTCTGAAGAAGTTGAACTCATGGCCGCCGAGAGAATAACAGCGATCAATAAGCCGACAATTCCGGTCGGTAAATAATTGAGGATATAGTAAATGAACACATAATCCTTATCATTTGATTCAATATCCGGCGCTTCTTTATTGATTAATTTTTTTACATCTTCTCTGATGACCACTTCTTTTGCCTGAAGATCTTTCAATTCCGACATCACTTTTTCGGAATGATCGGTTTTCCAGGCGATGATTTTTTGTTTTTTCTCTTCGTGAATTTGATCATAATCAGCATTCAAGGCTTGATATTCTGTATTGTTTTTAAGGGATTGAGAAAGTGGATTAAAGTTTAAAGGCGTCTTTTCAAACTGGAAAAAAACGAAAACCATTACCCCAATAAATAGAATAAAGAATTGCATCGGGATTTTGAATAAGCCGTTGAAAAGCAATCCAAGTCTTGCTTCCTTCAAACTTTTTCCGGTGAGATATCTTTGCACCTGACTTTGATCGGTGCCGAAATAACTCAGAAACAAAAATGTTCCGCCCAAAAAGGCAGACCAAATATTATAGCGGTTGTTCAAATTAAATTCAAAACTCACGGCATTGAGTTTCCCCATCTTTCCGGAGTAAAGGAGTGCATCATTTAAATCTAAAGGTAACTTTTGCAAGATGAGAAAAAAGGCCAAGAACATCCCAATGAAGATTACAAACATCTGTTGTTTCTGCGTCTGACTTACCGCTTCTGTACCACCAACTAAAGTGTAAATCGTCACCAGACTTCCGATTACGATATTGGTTAAGATCAGATTCCAACCTAAAATCGTGGACAAAATAATGGCGGGTGCAAAAATGGTAATTCCGGCTGCCAAACCTCTTTGAATTAAAAATAGAATTGCTGTTAAAATCCTGGTAGAAAGTCCGAATCGTTTTTCTAAATATTCGTACGCTGTTAAAACGTTCATTTTGAAAAATTTCGGTAGGACCCAAACGCAGAGAATAACCATTGCAATCGGTAACCCAAAATAAAACTGCACGAATCCTAAACCGTCGTGATAGGCCTGTCCGGGCGTTGACAAAAACGTAATGGCACTGGCTTGTGTCGCCATAATGCTTAAGCCGACCATCCACCACGGATTGGTTTTTCCGCCTAAAAAGGATTCCGATGTTTTTACTTTTTTGGATTTATAAATCCCGTAAATTACAATGAATAACAGCACGAAAATTAAAACCAGCCAATCTAAATTCTTCATTTATAATAGTTTTGAAAGAGTAACATGGCAACAATCATCAAAACCGTAATTGCCAATAAGGCAATATAGAGTGGTTTCCAATTCGTATCTTTTTCCTGATTCATATTTTTTTATACATTTTTTTCTTAACCGCAAAAGAGGCAAAAGATTATTCGCCTAAGTAAATCAAAAGTTTGCAAAATGTAAATTAAATAATGCGTTTACTTTTTGCCTTCTTTTGAGTCTCCTTTTTTATATTTTTCTTTTGTCTCTTTTGCGGTAAAAAAATTCTAACATTTAGTCCTGTTTTCTCAAAACCTAATTCCTAGAACCTAAATTCAAAATATTCATAAACAATTTATACGCGCCCGGAACTCCAGCCGGTAATTCTCGGAAGAAAGATAAACCCGTATAAACGTAAGTTCCTTTTCCATATTTTCCTGCTAATAAAATTCCTTTTTGTGGAGATTCTCCGGTATCATTTCCTTCTAAAAGCGGAATTAACTTTTGATCCCAATCGTCTGCGAAATATAATCCTCTTTCCTGAACCCAATGGTCCATGTCTTTTTCTGTAATGGTATTGGGAATATTAAATACAGGACTATTCGGAACCAGGAATTTCAGTTTTGCATCTTCTTCAGAAATACGGCTTGCTCCTAATTTTAATTTGAAAGGTGCAATTTCGTTGGTTAATAAACCGCGGTTAACATTGTATTGATTAATGACCAAACCACCATTTTCTACAAATCTCCAAAGATCTTTATTGATCAAAGCTATTTCTGGCTGCGTGTTATAAATTCTTATTCCTAAAATTAAAACATCATAATTTTCTAGAATGGAGGGATTCCAGTTTTTTAAATCCAACTCATCAACTGTCAAACCGATTGCTCTTAATGAAGACGGGATTTCGTCGCCCGAACCTTTCAGATAAGCAATCTTAACATCGGGAATTTTTAAATCTAAATTTTGAATTTTTGCCTGCGCGCTTTTGATCCAAATTTGTCGATCAATGTGAGGATAATCCACCACATTTAAAGATTGATTATAAGTCTTTCCATTTGATTCGACGATGGCTTCAATAAATGAATTGGCGTTTTTCGAAATTGGTTCAACGTTAAATAGTACTTTTTTCTTTTCACCAATTTCTTTGAAATCAATTGTTTGTGGTTCAGATACTTTCCAATCTTTAGTTGCTTTCAATGAAACTTTCGCTGAAGAATTTACGACGAAACTTTCGACTTCAACCGTTATTTGTTTTGGTTGATTGCTGAAAATAAAATTGTCTTGGTCGAAATTTGCTACAAAAGAAGGAACCGTATAGAATGGTTCATAACGTTCACCAATAGAAGGATTCACTGTTTTTTGCTTTAATGGAATATCGTAATCAATTTTTGTAGTCCCAAAATTAATTGTGATTGCCTTTTTAACAGGATTCAAAATTTCAGGTTGTCCGATATCTTGTGGATTATTCACGACATACAAATTATTTTTCGGAGTTTCCTGAAGCCAATATGGATTGGATATTTTCGGATCATCAATTTTTAATTTTTCTGTTGCTTTGAAAGATTCGTTGGCTAAAATTTCTTTGTTCTCTTTTCCAGCAATCGAGACATTTATAGTTGCATTACTTCTATTGGCGATTTCCAGTTGGGCTGTAATTTCTTGGTTCAAAGTTCCGAAACCATTTGGTGTCATCCATTCAAAATAGATTCCCTGCGTTTTTAAAATTAAATCTTTGACTTGTTTTAATTTTAAATCATCTGCATTATTTTTTTTCAAGAGGTCATAAACCTGCAGCAATTGATTTAAAGAAAGTTCAGGATTACTAAATTGATAATCTGAAATCAGTTTATCCATTTGAGTTTTTAAAATTCCATCGTCTGAATAAAGTTTAATTCCTTCGAAAATATCATTCGATTTAAGTTTGTCACCTTTTAAAAATTTTAAATATTCCAGATCTGAACCTCTTTCCAAAGCCATTCCGAAACCTTGACAGGCATGTTTACTTCGCGCTTTAGATGAAATTTCGTTATTAGAAGTTCCGAGCGTTTTATAATAAGTCCCAACATTAATGGAATATAAATCGCTTTTGTCTGCTTTTTCAAAATTTTCTTTACTTCCAAAAAACCACCAGCTGGTATTGTAAAACATTCTTTTTGGTTGCCAAACTTTTACATATTTCAACTGTTCCGGAAATGCTTTTGGATCTCCGGCTAAATCAAATGCTTCCATGGCTAAAAGTGCAGAAGCAGTATGATGACCGTGCGTTTCACCGTTTGAATTTGGATCAAAACGCGTGATGATAATTTCCGGTTTATTTTTACGAATTGCCCAAACGACATCGGCTAAAACTTGTTGTTTATCCCAAAATTTAAGAGTTTCGGTAGCAGTTTTAGAATAGCCGAAATCCAAGGCTCGCGTAAACCACTGTCTTCCTTTATCTACTTTTCTTGCTTCTAAAAGTTCCTGGGTTCGCAGTAATCCTAATAATTCTCCTTTTTCTGTACCGATTAAATTTTGTCCACCATCGCCACGAGTTAAGGAAAGATAAATTGCATCAACATGTTTCTCATGGGTGAGCCAGGAAATAATTCTGGTGTTTTCGTCATCCGGATGTGCAGCCAAATACATGACTGTGGTATTATTTTGCAACCGAAGCAAATCATCATAAATTTCTGAAGAGCTATATGAAACGGACTGTGCGGAAATAAAAAGGGACAGAAAAAGTGCGATCCCACCTAAAAATTTAATCATAGGCTAAAGATAAAAAGTTATTCTAAAAAGTTTGGTATAATCCTTAAAACCTTTGTAAATATTAGATGAATATTTAAAATCGACTAAGAATTCCCCAGTGAATTTTTGTATCTCCAAATTTAATGGGATTACCAACTTCGTTTCCGTTTGAGATTTGAAAACTCATCAAACCGATGGGCAAAAAGAAATTAAATCCAAGACCGAAACTGTACAATTTAGGTTTCAATGATAAACTTTTATTTTGAAATTCTCCGTATTGGCCAAATACATCAAAGAACGCCTGACTTCCTACGAGATAACGATATTCGGCTGTTCCAAAATAGTAGAGATCTGCGAAAAGCGATTTTTCATTGAAACCCCGAAAGGAATTCCAGCCTCCAAAACGAAGAAGTTCGTTGACGGAAAAATCATTTTTGGAGCTTAGAAGTGCGCTTTCAGCTTTTATATTCAAATAATTATTGCCCGAAATTTGAAAGTTCCGCTCTCCCGAAATAAAATATTGGGTTTGATTCGCAGCGATGTTATCTTTGCTATAATTTGTTGTAATATAATCCGCTTCTAAACGCAGGCGGGTTTTAAATTGGAAAAGTTCTATTTCTGTAGGTTCCGTATAATCGTACCAAAGACCAATTCCCTGCTTGTTGTAATCTCTTCCCTGAACATACAGAGAATCAATGACAGAAGATGTTTCAAAGGTTCCGCGCACACCGATTTTTTGGTTATTTCGCAAATGAAGATAGAGCGCCGGCGTAAATTTCACATTGGCATACGTCGAATCCTGACGGAAAATATTCACCTTAAAATTCCCACCGATATTAGATTTGAATAGGTATGGAATATCAGTTTGTAAGTCGAAAGTTTGTCCTTTATCTGGATTTCGCTGCCAGAAAATATTCACCATTTCAAAGCTATTGAACATGTTTCGGAAATTGAGATTTAAACTTCCATTGAATGTGAATTTATCGGTTTTATCATTTCCAAAACCGATCACACCATCAAAACTATTGGATTTTTTCTTTTGAAGTGCGAGAAAAACCTGCGTAGAATCTTTCGTAAATAAAGTTTGTGGTGCCTTCTGTAGAATTAGAAAAGGATGATTTTGAAGCGACTGTGCCAGTTTTGCTAAGGTTGCTTCCTGATAACTTTTTCCTTGATATTCATTCTCCAGGTTTTTCATAAACCGTTTCGGTACTTTTTCATAGCCTTGTAAAACGATTTTATCAATTTTTCGCTCGGCACTTTTTACGACGGTTAGATCGACAAGTGGAATTTCATCTTTCATTCCTTTAAACTGAGATTTGACACGGTTGAAAACAAATCCCTGTTTTCTGTATTTTTCGCTGATTTCCTTTTTTAATGAATCTAAATTTTTGGTAAAGAAATCTGGTTTGTATTTAAAATTTTGGACCATTTCCTCAGAAAGATGAACTTGAGCTTCATTATAGTTTCTGCCTTTGTCGAAAAGGATCTGCGTTTTGTTTCCTTCTTTAATGACGTTTTTTATTTCGGTAAAGTAGTAATAGTTTTGGGTCAGGGAATCCAGATATTTTACCGCAGCTGCAGAATCTTTAACCATAATTTTTTGGTTCGTCTGAGAATCAATGAGCCAAAATTCTTTTTCCTGTGCTTTGAGAAAAACACAAGAGAAAAGGAGCAAAATGTAAAGGAAGATTTTCAAGGAAACTGTTTGTCTTTTTGAACTCAATTTAAGCACGTTTATTATCGGTTGCGCAATAATTTTTTATCTTTATAAAATTAATTCTTTTCCGGTAGATTTTGTTGTCGGTAAGGATTCAGATATTTATTTATGAAAAAAGTTGGTTTATTTTTCGGGAGTTTCAATCCCATTCATATTGGTCATTTAATTTTAGCGAATTATATTATTGAAAATACGGATATGGATGAATTGTGGTTTGTTGTAAGTCCACAAAATCCGTTTAAAGATAAAAAATCTTTACTGAAAGATCATAACCGTTTGGATATGGTGCAGCTTGCGGTGAAAAATTATCCTAAACTTCGAGCTTCGAATGTAGAGTTTTCTTTGCCAATCCCAAGTTATACGATTGATACGTTGGCTTATCTGCATGAGAAATATCCGGAATATTCTTTCTCGTTGATTATGGGAGAAGATAATTTAAAGGGACTGAAGAAGTGGAAAAATGCGGAAACTTTAATTAAAAATTATCAGATCATCGTTTATCCGAGAATCGCAATTGAGGGAGAAAAGCCCGCCGAAAATGTGGAGCACGAAAATATTTCAATCGTTAAGGCACCAATTATTGAACTTTCTGCAACAGAGATTCGGAAGATGATTAAAGAGGGAAAAAATGTTCGTCCGATGTTGCCACCGGAGGTTTTTGAGTATTTAGACGGAAGTAATTTTTACCAATAGGAAATACTCCAGATCTAATTTTTTAAAGCTTAAATTTGCAGATCATCTTTTAATAAAGATTTTTTAATTAATTTCTATGAAGTATATCGAAGACTTTTTTGCAAAATACAGTCAAGAGCAAATTCACAAATGGTTTAAGCAGGTTTGTGTTGCAGAAGCAATATCCTGGCTGTTTCTTTTTAGTGCCATGATTTGGATTCGGTATGACCGGGAGGGACTTCTTCCTACTATTTATATACTAATAATAGGAAATATTCACGGTTTATTTTTTAGTCTTTATCTTTTATTGCTTTTCAACGCCAGAAAAATTTACAACTGGGATGAAGAGGATATTGTGTTTGCCTTACTTGCTGCATTCTTTCCGTTCGCAACCATTTGGGTGGACAAAAAGTTAGCGCGCTTCGATCGGCACGAATAGCTACTTTTAAATTTATGATACACAAAGAGTAGAATTTTTCTACTCTTTTTTTTGGTTTAGATGTAATAGTTCTAAAATCTGAGTTGTGTATTGGTTAAGTTTTATATTCCATTAAAATTTTTACCATTGATAATCAATTGTTTAGGTTTGCATTAAAATAAATTCAGTACTTTGTATTGCATAATACTAAAAATATTATATATCTTTGTATAGTAAGATTCTTACAAAACTAAAAATCAAACTAAGAGAAGGAAGTAAATACGAGTAACCAAAAACGAATAACCATTCAAAAAACTAATAACCCAACTTCCTTCTTTTTTTTAAAACTTCAAGCCATGAAAAAATTAATTATTTCTCTATCACTTCTCACCGGATTTGTTGTATTTGCACAAAAAGGAGAACAATCAGATTCTACAAAAGTTAAAGACATTCAGGAAGTTGTAATGACGAAAAAGGTCTTTCAAAAAAAATCAGACCGATTCATTTATGATGTTGCTGCCTCGCCTGTTGCAAAAGGAAATACTGCTTTTGGATTGTTGAAAGAAACGCCTTTGATTTCTTCAACCGATGATAAAACATTAAGAATTGCCGGAAAATCAAATGCGGTTATTTTTATTGACGGACGGGTAACGCAAATGGATGCTGAATCGTTGGTTCAGTTTTTAAAAAATACGCCGGCAGAAAATATTCAAAGAATCGAAGTCATCACCATGCCCGGAAGTGAATATAAAGTGGAATCTTCTGACGGAATTATTAATATTGTTCTTAAAAAGAAAAGCAGCAACGGTTTGAACGGAAGTATGCGAATGAATAATCAACAAAATTATTATAATTCCACCGGCGCTGGGTTAAGTTTAAATTACCGAAAAGATAAATTGGGAATTAACACTAACATTAACACGAGCGAAAATATCAGGGAGGAATATTATATTTTAAAAAATGGAAACAGCGAGTCGGCCAATCGTTCAGAAGGCAGAATCACAGATCCCAATAAAGATTTAGGAGGTTACCTGAACATCGATTATCAGTTGAATGATAAAAACAGTTTGGCTTTAACTTACAATTCCTGGGCAAACAGAAGTTACAACTCTACCGCAAATCTTTTTAACACCACGACCGATTTAGTTAAACAGGAAACGGATTATACCTGGACGAAAAGCAAAGAAGATGCACGTTCTTACAATAATTCGATGAACTTAAATTATGAATTGAAAACCGATTCTTTGGGAAGTAAACTGAATTTGAATGTTGCCGGCTTATTCTATAAAAGGTTGCAAAGTTCCAATAACTTCACCATTGCGTCTGACCAGTATAGAAATGATAACGGGAACGTGATCAAAATTTATCAGGAACAACCGCAACGCATCAATAACTTTTCGGCAACTGCGGATTATGTTCAGAAGTTTAAAAAGGATTTAGCGGTTTCGGTCGGTGGAAATTTCAATAAAACTAAAACAGATAATGATACCAAATACGATACTTATAATTTCCAAAAAGATTCTTTGGTGAGCGAACCTAATCATTTTCTCTACGACGAAAATATCTTTGGTGCTTATGTAACCGTAGAGAAAGTATTTTCTCCTAAGTTCTCCGGAAAAATTGGAGCGCGCTATGAATTGACTCAAAGTGAAGGAAATTCGGATAACGCGCAAGATGAAAACCTCCGAAATATCAAAAGAGATTACGATAAACTTTTGCCATATTTAAGCCTGAATTACGCGATTAATGAGAAAAATAATCTTTCTTATGCGTTTTCCAGCAGAATGAGAAGACCGAGTTTTTGGGAGTTGAATCCCGTGAAAAATATTTTGACAGAGTTTAATTATATCCAAAATAATCCTTTCGTAAAAGCCTCTTCCGTTTATTCTCATGAATTGACTTACATGTACAAAAGTTCTTACTTTTTGATTCTAAGTCATACGTTGACGAAAGATGAAATCACGCAAGTTCCTTTGCAGGGAGTGATTAATGGCAAGAACCAACTAAGATATATCAGAACTAATTTCGGGGACAATCAGGAAATGAGTGCGATGCTTGGAATGCAAAAAAGTTTTTTCAAAGGATATTTATCGTCTAATTTTAATATCGGAATCCAAAGAAATATCAACAACGGAAGTTTAAGCCAGGACCCTTTAACTGGAGATATTTTCCCTTTGTATGAAAATAATATTAAATCCAACAGTTTTTTAATTCAGACGAATAATAATATTCAACTGGATAAAAATAAAACCTGGTTTTTAGGCGTGAATTATTTCTACGTTGACAAACAACAAATTGAGTTGGGACAACTTCACAGTTTGATGAGTTTAGATTTTAACCTTAAAAAACTTTGGAATCAATGGACTTTCTCCCTTGGACTTGATGATGTTTTGAATACCAATAAAGTCATTATTGAGGATTATCAGAAAAATGGAAATTACAATTACGTAAACCAAAACCAATATAACCGAGGCGTCGAATTGACCATTGTATACAACTTCGGAAATCAGAAAGTAAAGAAAGTGAGATCCATCGACAGCGCTGATAAAGAGATCAAGTCCAGAACCAAATAGCATTCATACAGGTTAATTATATTTTATTTTTTTTCAAAAAAAATCCACAACGATGATGTTGTGGATTTTTGTTATAACCTTGACAGGTTTTATTTTATATATCTTAATTCTTCGGCAAGAAAACTTCCGCCAGCATGCATCTTGCACTTCCGCCACCATTCACTTCGATCGTATTTAAATCGGCGTAAATGATTTCGCAGTAAGATTCTATTTTTTCGATCTGTTCTTTAGTTAAAGATTTATACGCCGTTTCACTCATTACCAAAAACTGAGTTCCTTCTTCATTTTGAACTTGGAGCATATTTCCCGCAAATTGGTGCATCTGGTCTTCAGAAATTTCAATAATTTCTTTTTCAGTTGATTTAATGACTTCCTGAACTTTTTCTCTTTCCAGTTCGTCATCGATACAGTCCAGGCAAATTACGACGAATTGCTCTGCAACACACATCATCACATTGGTGTGATAGATCGGTAATCTTTGATTTCCGACATTTTGAAATGAATGGAAAACAACCGGCGTATACCCAAATTGATCGCAGAAATCACGGAACAGTTCTTCATCTAAACGCAGTGAAACTGAACCATAAGCAATTTTATGGTCGTGATCGAAAATCATACTTCCGGTTCCTTCCAGGAATTTATCCTCATTTTCAGGAGATGATAAATCGTTGATTTCCGAAATTTTAAAACCTTCATTACGAACGGTATCTAAAATATCAGCACGTCTTTCAACTCTTCGGTTCGGCGCAAACATCGGATACAAAGCAACTCTTCCATCTTCGTGAAAACTCACCCAGTTATTTGGGAAAATAGAATCCGGTGAATGTGGTTCTAAAGTGTCTTTTACAGTAATCACTTTAATTCCTTTATCGCGAAGTTTTCCGACAAAATTATTGAATTCCTGAATCGCTTTTTCCTGAATATCGGCTTCTTTTTGTTCCACCTGAAAATAATTATTTTCGGCAGTTTGAGAATTGTAACCGAAAGCGATCGGTTCTACCATAACAACGGTATTGGCTGTTTGCATGAATTTTAAGTTTTAATAAGGAGTCATCCTTTATCTCACAAAAATACTTAAATTTATAGATAATAAAAAACCCATGTTAGAAATTGCTTGTTTCGAAATTACGTCTGCAGAAACTGCCTGTCAATCAATGGCAGACCGAATTGAATTCTGTGATAATTTTGAACTCGGTGGTACAACACCGGACTTTTACGAATTTTTGCATCTGAAAAGAAATTATAAAACGCCCGTTTATGTAATGATCCGGCCGAAAGGTGGTCCATTCTTTTATTCTGATGAGGAATTCCTGCAAATGAAGAACAGCATTATCACTTTTAAAGAAGGTGGAGCAGATGGTTTTGTATTTGGAATTCTGACGTCTAATAACGAAATAGATGAAGCCAGAAATGGTGAACTCATCGAACTTGCGGGAGAAACTCCGTGTACTTTTCATCGTGCATTTGATCGGACTCCGGATTTGGATCAATCTATACAGACTTTAATTAAATTAGGTTTTAAAACCGTTTTAACTTCTGGTGGAAAAAAATCTGCGATGGAAGGAAAAGAAGTTTTGAAATCTCTAATCCAAAAATATTCTGATAAAATAGAAATTCTCATTGGCGGTGGCGTTCGTTCTGAAAATATAGAAGAACTTAAAAAGTTCACGGGAGGAACAAGTTTTCATTCTTCCGCGATCTTGAAATACGACACTTTCGTAACTGATGATGAAATTAAAAAACTGAAAAAATTGAGTTCTTAAAATCTTTATTTGAAACCACAAAGTCGCAAAGTTTACTTATTCAAAACGAGAAAATTTTTCTTTGCTAAATCAAACTACTGTACAATCGTAATATCAGTGGTTTATATTAAAAACATTTAAGTCTTTCCTTCAAAAGAATTGTACCGCAAAAGAAGCAAAAGCATTCTTATATTAAGTAAATAAAAAAGATTGCAAAAAGTATATGGAAATATTATTTCACATACTTTTTGCAATCTTTAGGGTAATCTATTTTTACAGTAATCTCTTGTCTCTTTTGCGGTAAAAAAGAATTGTATTTTAAAATTATTCTCTTACCAAAGGCATTGTAGAACATCGCAACAAACCTCCCATTTTAGAAATCTCACGATACGGAATTTCTTCAACGGTCATTCCCCATTCATCTCTCAGGTGATTATTCATTCTCGTAAATGCTTTGTCAGAAACCACAATCTCCGGTGAGATGGAGAAAATGTTCGGATACATTTCAAACATTTCTTCAGGGGTCACATGGAAGCAATTTTCTTCGCCGAAAATATCCAGGATTAAGCGGTAATCAGTTTCATCAACAAATCCGTCTTTATAAATAATACATTTGTCAGTTCCGACAGGATTAAAAGTACAGTCTAGATGCAGAATTCCTTTGTACGGTTCGCGGTCGTTTTTCTTTAATTCAAAATCGAGAATTCTTTTCTTTGGAAAATATTCTTTCAATATATTAATAGCGTATTCGTTGGTACGAGCGGTTTTAAAGTTTCGGTAATCTTCTGAAAAGCAGGTGCCGATAAAAAGGAAATCATCCCATACAATAACATCACCACCTTCAATATGCGCTGTTTCGGGCAGATTAATAATGTCGCGCCATTTTACTTCTTCAAAAATTTTGCGATAGGCGTCTTGCTCATCTGCACGGTCAGAAATCACATTTGAAATGATCATTTTATCATCAATAACGAAAGCTACGTCCCGCGCGAAAACCTGATTGTAGTCCTCGATAATTTCCGGGCGAAAAACCTGAACATCATATTTACGAAGCACCTTTTCGAATTCCGACATTTCCGAAATGATATCTTTTTCGGTAGGATAAATTCCTTTTTGAATCGTATCGTAGGATTTCGCGTCGTAACTTTCTTCTAAAGTTGGTACAGCGCCTAAGGAATTTGGTTGTCCTAAAACAACCGATTTTAAGCGGCCTGTTTCGTTTTTAATATTAAGTTTCATGCAGTTGTTCTTTTTATAAGGATAAGACAGAATGGCATTTCACCTTTGGGTGAAGTACGTTTCAAATATAATAAAGTTTTTAATGTATTGCATCATCATACACTCAATAAATAGGGGACTTGCTGGGGAAAATGTTCGGAATGTGTTTCTTCTGCTTTTTGGGGGAATTGTTTAAAATTTATTAATTGTTGTTAATTAATAGTTAAAGTTGAAACGAAGTGTTTTTTTGCAATACCTATTTAGCACTAAATTTGTTTAGTTAAAGAAAATATATAACGTTTTAAATAATTTATGACGATGAAAAATACCTTAAAAAAACTAATTCCATATGCCTTGGTTGGAGTGATGTCAGGTGCGACCACCATTGGCGCTTACACGTATTTGAATGTTAAAGATAAAGATTTAGATTTTAACTACTTTGCACCGAAGAATAATGATGCGAAATATGCATCATTCAATATGACCGGAGTTGGCGACGACTTCGTAAAAGCTGCCAAAATGACAGTTCCTGCGGTGGTTAGTATTAAAAACTTCTCTAACCGAAAAGATCGCCCGAGTCAACAGGATCTTTTTGAGCAGTTCTTTGGTAATCCATTCGGTAGTAGTCCAAGACAACAGCAAACTCCACCGCCAAATATGCCCACAGGTATGGGCTCCGGAGTGATCATTTCTCCGGATGGATATATTATCTCCAATAACCATGTTATTGCAGGTGCCAATAAACTGGAAGTTGTGCTTTCTAATAAAAAATCATATGTCGCTAATTTGGTCGGGACCGATCCAACTACAGATATCGCTCTATTAAAAATTGAGGAGAAAGGATTGCCTTACCTTAACTTTGCCAATTCAGACAATGTAGAAGTTGGTCAGTGGGTTTTGGCGGTTGGAAATCCGATGGGTCTTAATTCCACGGTGACTGCAGGTATCGTTTCTGCAAAAGGAAGAAGTATTGATTTATTGAGTCAGCAGTCCAGAACGCCAATTGAAAGTTTTATTCAAACGGATGCGGCAATTAATCCGGGAAATTCCGGAGGAGCCTTGGTTGATCCAAATGGGGAACTGATCGGAATTAACTCCGCGATTTCTTCTAAAACAGGATATTATGAAGGATATGGATTTGCCGTTCCTTCTAATTTAGCCAGAAAAGTGGTTGAAGACATTAAGAAGTTTGGTTTGGTACAAAGAGGATTCTTGGGAGTAATTCCGTTGGATCTTTCTGATCAAGGTCAGGTTGCCGCATTCAATCAACAGAAAAGAACAAACATTAAAACAGGTGATGGTGTTTATTTAGTTGAAGTAGCGGCAAAAGGCGGTGCTGAAGATGCAGGCTTGAGAAGCGGTGACATTATCACTAAAGTTGATAACACAATTGTTTCAAATTATTACGATCTTTCGTTTGCCGTTGGAAGTAAAAGACCGGGCGATAAAGTGGCCGTTACCTACTTGAGAAATGGAAAACAAAATGTTGTAAATGTTACTCTGAAAGATCAAAAAGGCGGAACTTCTGTTCGAACAAAAGCAGATCTTACGGTCAGCGAAAGAATTGGCGCAGATTTCGAACCTTTAAGTGATAAATTCAAAACAGATTACGGGTTGAACAGTGGCGTGATCGCTAGAAATGTTCAGGAAGGAAGCGAAATGGCTAAAATTGGAGTCGTTGATAATTATATTGTAATCGAAGTAAACGGTAAGAATGTAAACTCCCAAAAAGACGTGGATAAGATCTTGCAAGGTTACACAGGTAACGTTCAGATCAAGTTTGTGGATGAATACGGAAGAATTACAACAAAAGGATTCAAAATGCCTTAAAAAAAGTCATCATAATAAAAGAAAACGCAACTTTTTACAGTTGCGTTTTTTTGTGCTTAGGAATAGTGCTTTTTATTCCTGAGTGAAATTATAAGTTTTACCACCTTGCTTCAAAATCATTTTTTTGTCTGAGGGCTTAAATTCTAAAACGATTCCCGCCTGGTCAAACTTAAAGATGTTTTGATCAGTTGCTTCCAGCGGAAAAGAGGATTGTCCGGTTGCCTGCGCCATCAAAGTTTTATAATTTTTGGTAATGGTAATTTTTAAAGGAATGTCTTTGCTGGAGTAAATTCCTAAATACTGATCCAAATCATTCGAGCTTAAATCGACTTTTTGAAAACTCGGTATTTCGTACGGTTGATTAAAGACCGCGCTTAGAATTGCGATTGCAACATTATTATTGTTGTAATTGCTGCCGTTTGAAGTATATGCAAAAGCTACTTTTTCTGCCGGAAAATAACCGAAGTTAGAAGTGAAACCATCAATGCCGCCGGTATGACCAAAAGCTTTTTTCGTTCCAAAAGGCATTTGAAAAAGTCCGGATCCATAATTATCTTTAATGGTTTCCATTAGTTGTAAACTTTTTTCTGAAATGATCTTTCCATTAAAAAGCGCGTTTGAAAATTGAAGCAAATTACTTGGTGTAGAAACAATAGCTCCAGCGCCCATCGGTATGGATAGATCTGTTTCTGACTCTTTCTTCCAGTCATCGGCGAAGGTGTACGAATTCGCTTCGTTATTATTCATATTAATTTTTCGGCCGTAATATGTATTTTTCAAGCCAATCGGTTTAATGATTTTCTCGCTTAATATTTTGGGATACGTTTTATTGTAGACTTTTTCTAAAATAAAACTTAATAAAACATAATTCGAATTGCTGTAATCTGCTTTCGAGTCGGGTTCGAAATCGCTTCCGCCATCTTCTATTATTTTCAGTAATTCTTTCTCAGATTTTTTTTGGTATTCCAGGAGAGATAATTTTCGTTGTCTGTAAAACTGTGAATTCCGCTTCTATGATTCAATAAATTAGCGATAGAAATTTTATCAGCATTTTTAATGTTCGGGAAAAATTTAGAAATTTTGGTATCTAAAGAAAGTTTGTTTTCTTCTGCAGCTTTAAGAACCAGAGCGCTTGTAAACGTTTTTGAAATGGAACCAATTCTGTATTTTGTAGTTTCAGTCGGTCTTGTCTTCGTTGCAACATCGGAATATCCGATGGATTTGGTGTATACTATTTTGCCGTTTTCAGAAACAGCGACACTTCCCATCCATTTGTTATTGTTTTCTAAAGTCTGAAAATAAAGATCCAGTTTGTCTTTATCAAAGGTTTGCGCGAAAACGGTGGTAGTAAAGAGCGGGATTAGAAAGCAGAGAATTAATTTTTTCATTCTGTTTGGTTTTTAAGTGAATAAAATTAGACAGAATAAAAGTATGGTTTTTTTATTTACTTTGAAAGAAAGACGAAATGTGGTTTTAGCCCCGATGGGAACGGCATCTTTTTTCTTTTTTTTGTGGAAAAAAGGGAAAAGATATAGTGGACAGCGGGACGGGTCGTCTAAAAATAGAGAATAGTGAAGCTCCTAAAAAATGATGATTTTCTATTTTTTATCCTGCAGCCTTTTCAGTCTCTTTTTTTTCCTTTCATAAAGGACTTCGGTAATTTTACCGCCGATCCAGGCAAAAGGGAAAAAGGTGAGGAAGATCAATATTTTGTAAAAGGTAGGATGGTAAGGGAAAATGATGATATCCAACATCGCCAGAAAAAGAAGGATGAAACCGATTAAGATGGCATAAGCCACTTTCGCATATTTCACGGTAATCGCGGTAACCACGCCTCCTACGGTGGCTGCAATTCCGGACGAAATTAATAAAGCCACGAAGAAGTAAGGTTTGTTTTGCATGGATTGCAATACCGTTTCCCATTTTTGAAAGGCCGAAAATCCATCATAAGTAATCCACGATGAATTTAACCGAACTCCCAATGAAATAAGGAGTCCGGCAACAGCAAGGCCTAACAGTACGGCGAATGTATTCCTAAGAAAGTTCATTTAAAACTGATGTGCAATCACAGAAATTTCAATGTCAACATTTTTGGGCAGACAGGAAACCTGTACGGTTTCGCGCGCGGGATAACTTTCCGGATTTAAATAAGAGGCGTAAATTTCATTCATTGCTGCAAAATCATCCATATTTTTCAAAAAGATGGTTGCTTTCACGACGTGGCTAAAGCTTAAACCTGCTTCTGTAAGAATGGCCTCCAGGTTTTTCATCACCTGATGTGTTGCTTTTTCAATACCTTCTTCTACATTTCCTGTTTCAGAATTCACTGGTATTTGTCCAGAGATATAAAGGACTCCATTTACAAAATTAGCTTGTGAGTAAGGTCCGATTGCTGCTGGAGCTTTAGGAGTAGAAATTATTTTTTTCATAACGTTAAGATTTGGCAAATATAAAACTTAATTTAATGATTTAAAATTTAAAATGGCGCATTGGGTTGGGTGAAGCTTCGGTCTTTATATTTTAAAGCATCGCGTAGAATGTTGGCCTTAATTCCGATAAAGAAGTCATATACTTTATATTGGCCGAATGGGATCCAGTTAAAGTTAATAGTGAAACTTCTTTGGTCCCGGGAGAAGCTCAGTCTTGTGCTGGCAATTTCGTTTTTAATAACGTCATAATAAAGATTCCCGGAGAGACTCCAGAACGGCGTAAGTTTAAGACTTCCATCTAAACCAACAGAGGCTACTTTGTTACCGAAACGGGTTAAGTTTCTGGTATAACCATATTGCGCATTTATGTTTAAAGTCCAGGGTTGAGAAAAATGAGCGTAATCATCATCATCAAAATAATAATTCTCATTTCGTATTTCTCCCTTTTTACTGTATTTCTTAGCAAGTTCTTCTTTCTCCCCGAAAATTGCATCGCTCAATGGATAAGAAAGTTGCGCATTAAAGCCCTGAACACTGAACCGTCCGAAATTCTCCGTGCGTATTCCTCTGTCTTCACCCGGTGCAAAAATGATTTGATAAGGTTCCAGTGTAAGCGCGGTATTTAAATTTAGATTGTTAAAAAGGGTGGTTTGGCCATTAAAACTAAATACAGACCATTTGTATTGCGGTGCTGCAAAATTGTAATTGGTATTAAAACTTAAGGTTTCAAAAATTTTCAATTTCTTCACTCCGGTAGAATCCTTTTTAGATTTTACTTTCATCTCCAGGTTATTACTGATTGAGAAACTCAATGCCTGAACAAGTCCCGAATTCGGTGATCCGATAATTCCACGGTCAAAAATAGAGTATTGGGTCATTTCTCCACGGTCGTTGGAGTAATTTTTATAATATCCAAAAGTTGGTGCGGAGAAATCCGGAGAATAGCTAAATCCAATTTGCGGCGTCATCATGTGTCGGATTGCCTGAATTGCTGAACCTTTTTTAAAGTTCAACATTCCGTATAAAACCGTCTGTAAACTTGTGCTGGTAGAAAAAGAGGAGTAGCCGGCGATTTTTTTATTCAAAACATCCTCGATTTGATTGGTGACCGGATTGTAATTTCTGGTCAGCGTTTTTGTGGTTAAAGCATTGTCAATATTAGCTGAAATCGAGAACGTGAAATATTTCGCAATCGTGGTGTTTGTTCCTAAAGCAATATTGTTTTTTAAACCGGTTTGCATCTTGTCCCACATCGCTTTTGTAAAGAGTTCGCCTTCATTAGTCTGAACGTAATTATTTAGATTTAACCCGGTATTCACCGTGATGTTTTCGAGCAAACCTTCTCTGATGCCTGTTTTTGGTTTAAATAAATAAAACTGATTAATCGCCACATTCAGTAAGGGCAATTTTAAATCTGCAAGTCCGGTAGAGAAATTCTGAGAATAGGATGAGGTTCCGGTAATGGTTACGGGTAAAGTCAAAAATCTTTTAACCACACTCACCGTAGAGTTTTGTTGGGCATTTAGATTATTCTGATTAAAGGCGTAGTTGTTATTAACCGTATTGTTGTAAAATTTATTACTGACCACATCTACAGACGCGGAAAAAGTCAGGAAAGGATTTGCTTTCGAATCCTGCTGATGTCTCCACGCAATTCGATAGGTTCCGGTTTTTGAATAATCTGCTAAACCTTTAATTCCACGAACGGTCGTACCAATATCCGCAGAGAAGTTCCCCGTGTATCTGTAATTCTTTTTGTAATTGACCTCAGGACGCAGATTCCAGCTTCCTTTGGTATAAATATCCGTTAGTACTTTTAAATCAAAATGCTCCCCGATCGGTTGGTAATAACCCAGGGAATTTAAGAAGAATCCTACGTCTTCCCGTTCTCCAAAACTCGGAATAAGGATCCCGGCGCTTCTCTTATCGGAAAAGGGCAGAATGGCAAATGGCATAATTAAAGGCGTCGGAACTTGCTCAATATATAACTGAATTGGTCCGGTGATCACCTGTGATTTCTCCTTTCCTTTAATTAATTTAATGTTTGGAGCGAGCAAATAATAATCGGCAATGGTATCTTTTTTCTTGATGAAATATTCGTCGGTGGTATATTTTCCTCTTTTCATGAAGAAGACCGAATCGTTATATTTCTTCGTTTTCTCCGCAATAATCACGCCTTCACTTTCTTCAGTTCTGGCATTAAAAGCGATGGCTTGTCGGGTTTTGATGTTGTAAGTGAATTCGTCGTACTCGTAAGTTTTTCCGCCTTGCACAGCAACTGCCGGTTTTGTAATTTTTCCTAAAGAATCCAGTTCTCCGCGTGCAAAAACCAGAGATTTATCCCAGTCAATAGAGATGTAATCTGCATCAATCGTCATATCCTGATACTGTACCTGCGCATCTTTATTCAGGTACGTCATCTTTTTCGGGATGTCATTTCGAATGCGGTCTGCTTTTGTTTTCACAACAGATTCCAGCTGTTCTTTCTTCACAACAATCGTGTCAGACTTGCGAATGGTATCATTAACTATCTTATTTTCAGTCAAATTTTGAGCCCCAAGAAGTGCTAAAAAATTGTTAAAAATTAGGATAATTAAGATTTGTAGTATATTTTTGAAGCCAGTTTTGACCAAAGCACTGTATATATATTGGCGTCAAAATTAATATAATTTTTAAAATTTAAAGATGATTACTCATAGTTTTTCCATTAAAAGATATTTTTCCCTCTTATTTGTCCTCTTATTCCTCTTCAGTGGTGCGCAGAAAAAATTCACGATTGTTCTGGATGCTGGTCATGGAGGCAGTGATATCGGAACCAACAGACGTTACGAAGATTTAGGAACCGTACGGGAAAAAGATATAACCTTATCCATTGTCTTAAAATTAGGCAGAATGTTGGAGAAAAATAAAGACTATAAGGTCATCTACACCAGAAAAATTGATGAATTTCCGTCTTTAACAGAGCGTACTACACTAGCCAATCGAAGCAAAGCAGATCTTTTTTTATCTGTGCATGTTAACGCTTCGCCATCGAGCAGTACGAGCACCCAGGGAACAGAAACTTTTGTTCAGGGACCTAATCAAAATAAAAAGAATTTGGAAGTCGCAAAAGCAGAAAACGATGTAATCTATCTGGATGAAAAAGATAGGGAGATGTTTGCTTCCTATGATCCGCGATCTCCGGAGTCCCTTATCGCTTTGAAAATTCAGCAGAGTAAGTATCTTGAAAGCAGTTTGCTGATTGGAAGTCTGGTGGAAGAAAATTTTGCCGGACGGGATAAAAGAAATTCGCGCGGGATAAAACAAGCCGATCTTCACGTTTTAAGAATGAATGCAATGCCGTCTGTTCTCATCGAGACCGGATTTGTAAATAATTATGCTGAAGCACGGTATCTCGCCTCTGATAGGGGTCAGACTGATATTGCAGAAAGCATTTACGACGCGATCTTGAAGTATAAAGACCGTATGGATCGAAACGGAGGTATTCAAGCCAAACCTGCAGAGCCCGTGAAACCTGTAGAAAAAGAATTGAAAAATGATTTCAGAATTCTCCTCATGTCTTCTCCTGTAAAATATGCAAGTGGCGATCCTGCTTTAAAAGGATTGAATTATGTTTTACCGATAAAAGAGAACGGTTTATATAAATATTATTACAGTGTAACGAATTTAGCAAGTGTTCGGGATAATAATTTGAAAACAGCGCGAGATGCAGGTTTTAGAAATGCAACGGCCATTTCATTCATTCCAAATCAAAAATTAGGAGTAGGGTATTATACTATAGAAGTAGCTAATACCGATCAGAAATTAAGTTCCAATTCTTTCATGCTCAATACCTTAAAGGATGTGACCCGGGTAAAAGAGAATGGGAAGTTCCTTTACACTTATGGCAAGTTTGCAAGCTTAGAAGATGCTGTAAAGGCCCAGAAAGTCCTGGATGATAAAGGAATTAAAAATACCGTAATTCAAAAAAATTACAGATAATTATGAATAGGCCTTGCAGGATTAAAAGTAAATTTTTACTTTTGCAGTCCTCAAAGCAAAGGCCTATTCGTCTAGTGGTAAGGACTCAAGATTTTCAGTCTTGCAACAGGGGTTCGATTCCCCTATAGGCTACTAGAAAGAAAGTTTTGAAAAGTTTTTTAAAAAATATTTTGTAATCAAAAAAGATTTTATATCTTTGCACCCAAGTTTTTAAGAAGATATGGCAAATCATAAATCAGCTCTGAAAAGAATCAGACAAAGCGAAAAGAAAAGATTGAGAAACAGATACTATCATAAGACTGCTAGAACAGCTTTGAAAGTATTAAGAAGTGAGGAGGACAAAGTTGCTGCGACACAACAGTTGCCATCAGTGATCTCTTTGTTAGACAAGTTGGTGAAGAAAAACATCATCCACAAAAACAAAGCGGCCAACCTTAAAAGTAAGTTGACTAAGCACGTTAATAAATTAGCGTAACTATATAAAAAAGCAAGACGCACTGGCCCGTTCGTCTATCGGTTAGGACCTCAGGTTTTCATCCTGGTAAGAGGGGTTCGACTCCCCTACGGGCTACTTAACTTCCGAAATTAATTTTTCGGAAGTTTTTTTTGTGCTTAATTTTCATGGTTTTTAGCTTCTCTGGTTTTTTTCCTTTCTGTACCACAAAATATTTGCAGCCGTGCTTGAAAAATCATCTTAATCGGTATTAATCAATTTGTTTTCAAGATTTTTGATATTAATTGTTTTTAGATTAATATTGCCCAATTCTTCTTTTGTAAAACGATTTTTTATTGATTGGTTTGAAGAATCTTCAATGTCAATATTGACTAAAGATAAATTTAAACTATTATCAAATATATATTCTATATTTTTTACAGTTGATGAAATTAATGATATATCAGAGTATTTTAAAAAACCTTCTTTTTGATTCAATTCAAATGTAGGATCAGCACTACCCGAGCAATTTCTACAAGGTATTGCTTCATCATTTCTAAACCAAAATTGATATTGATTGTTCCCAACACCTTTTAAAACTATTAAAGGTCTTTTTCCTATACCCTCCCATTTTCCAGCAGGAATAGAATCATAAACAATTACGATATCTTTAATTTTATCTCCATTCCAATCATTCTCTGCTTTGGCTAAAATTTCATAATTTTTTGGGGTAAAACTATTAATTGAAGAAGATTTTTGAGGATGGGAATTTAATCCCTTACTATTTATTTTATAATATTTAATGGAACCATCGCTTAGGTTTCTCAATTTAATAATTGCATTATTTTCACGATTCCAAACTGCACTTTCTATAATGTTTTCATCCGATGATAAAGCAAAATACTTATTTAAAGAACCATCTTTTATTTTATAAAAAGCTAAATATGAAGATAATCCTTCCTGATCTTTATAAATTAACGCATCTTCTTCATTATTTGAGAACAAAGGAATGCCATCTAAAATATTATATTGATAGCTTTTATCATTCATAAGTAAAGCTAATTCTCCTTCATAAAGTTTGATATTGATGATATGGAAATTGTTTTTTTGATTGAAACCAACATAAGAATAATCAACATAAGAATCTGAACTCGTGTTCTTATTAGCTATGAACTTTATTTTACCGAAAGAGGTGTTTAGAGTGGGATATTCAAATGTGGGTTTGTCATTCGATAAATCGTTTTTATACCTTTGAGAATCTTTTACAAAATCATTTTTAGAGATTGGCATTATGTAATCTTCAAGTTGATAAGAGTTACTATTTTGCATATCTGTATTGTCCGTAGTCACTGCGTCTTTATGATAATCGAATGTATATTCTTTACTTGAATTTTGATTACTTGGACTATTCTCTAATGAAGATGTTTTTTTACAACTGAAAATAATGAACAGCAATAAAAGAAAAAATATTTTTTTCATAGTTATATGTTTAAATCAAATGTTACGTAAACAGTCTTTTTATTTACTGTTTTTGCCCTAGTATTAATTTTTTTATTTCCTGAAGGTTTATATCCTCCCTCTTTTATATTGCCTTCAATTTTTTTCCACTTTTTATCGACGCTCTTGTATAATGTCCAAATAAATTTTTCTTCTGGCTTATTGGTAAAAATACCTCCGCCAAAATCGGTAGTTAGATTGGATAATTCGTAAAAAGTTTTTTCTTCCGCTTTGGGATGTAAGCTTCCTTTGATGATTTTCATGATTTTTCGTGTTTTTTATTCAACCTCAAATAAATCTTCTCCGTTTATTTCCTCTTTAAATTTATCATAATCCACAATAGGATTGTAAATCTGCATCTCATCACTACTCGCATTGTTTATGTGGCTTTTTCCGGCTTCACTTTGTTGCCCGTGTTTCAAAATAGTGATTTTTCCACCAGTTGCACACATCAGTTCGGAGAGTTCGGTAACGGTACTTTTTCCCATAACTTTTACTTTTTCGTAGGTTTTTGTCCATTTTCCTGCTGGTGCATAAGTGCAAGGTAAATAACCACCAGAAGTGGTTTTTAGTTTACAATTTCCGAAAGGCATTGCAGGTGGATTGAAGGTAAGATCATCTTCGGTTACAGCAAGATAATCGGCTTGTCCTTCCGCATCGTTCCAGTAATGTTTGTGGTGGGATGTTACTTTCAGATTAGGAAATTTAGCGCCTTTGTCGCACATTGCCATTCCTTTTTGAATCACGAAATATTTGCCGTCGTGTTAGCTGAAGAGTGTAGGTTTTCGGTATCTCAAAGTCGGAATTATAGTTTTTTTTTCGTTATGTTAGAGAGCGTTTTCTCAATTCTTTTTTGAAATTGTATAGATAATTTTTTTATTATCAGTATAACTTGTGTTCAAAAATGGACTTTCCCACAGATATTTTCCATTTTTTATTGTTATTTTACCAAAATCTTTTGTTTTTTCCAAAGCCCAAGAATTAGTATCATCCATAGGTTTTGTATATTTTAAATAGAGTTCATTACCATTGTCAGAAGCTGTTAATAGAAATTTATGATATAATTGATATCCCTCTGCTGTGTAGGCAATACTATCTTTTGAAATATCAAGATATATCTGATATTCGTTGCCTGTTCTGTTGCCTTTACCAATTAAATTCAATTCATAACGTCCTATCCATTTGTCTGAAATACTGCTTTTTTCATTTTGAATATCATCATCTTCGCAAGAGATATTGGTATTGCTACATTCTGTGAATGTATTTTGGCTAATTATTTTTTCATTTTCGTCATACTCTTTCCAAAATCCACAAGGACATTCATTACTCCCTTCATAACTTTCTCGAGTATTTTTTATGGATTTTATTTTTTTCGTACCTGAAAAATACTCTTTAATTTCATGTATTAAAATTTTCTCACTACAACTTTCGCCCGAATTCGTATGAACTACTTCTTTGGAAATATTCCCTTTATCATCCCAAAAAACCTCTCTGCCTATTGTTGCAATGCAGCCTCCAATATCACCTTCTTTCCAATGATGAATTAACTTTCCATTTTGATTATATTCATAATTATTTTGTGGATAACTGTTAAAATTTAAAACTTTTCTTTCTAATTTTCCATTTTCATAAAAGAATAATTTTACATTTTTCTCATTTTCATATTCAGATAGAAAGAGTTCTTTAACTTTCTTATCTTGGTAATATATGACTTCTAAAGTATCTATTTTTTTGTTTTCCTCTGAGATAGAAGATGATTTATAATCGGTGTTTTTTTTGCAGGAAAACAGTGAAAAAAAACATAAACTGATGATGCAAATTATTATTCTATTTATCATTATTGATATTTTTTATTAATCCATTAACTAACAATGTTGCTATTTTATCTTTATTATTAACAATATTTTTTGTATCCAAAGGACTTGTTAAATAACCTAATTCAATTAATACTTTCTTTTTCGTTTTATTTGATGAACCAAGTACACCCAAATCATTTCGCTTATGTGGAGACTTGGAAAGTATGTTTGTAATATCATATTTATCTAACAAATCGATAGCAAGTTGCTTAGAAGCATCATCACTATATATGGTATGCGCTCCTTTAGAAAAATCCGTCCAACCATCACAGTGAACAGAAATAAAATAATCCGCTTCTAAAGTGGTAGACATTTTGGATCGAAAATTAATTGCTGCTGCTTTTGTTGCTGCTCCTCCTAAATATTTTTTGAAATTTGCTTCATCATCAAGATTAATCGTGTTCTTTTGACTTCGTGTAATATATACTGTGTGACCAAATTTTTCAATTTTTTCCTTCATCTTTACAGCAATATCATATACTACATTTGATTCTGTATTTTCACTATCGTAACCGCCAGAAGGCTTGTCA
Source organism: Kaistella carnis (assembly GCF_003860585.1). Taxonomy (NCBI): domain Bacteria; kingdom Pseudomonadati; phylum Bacteroidota; class Flavobacteriia; order Flavobacteriales; family Weeksellaceae; genus Kaistella; species Kaistella carnis. The sequence continues at coordinate 2,762,455 of NZ_CP034159.1, forward strand.
TTATTTCCTATAATATATTTGGATGGCGATTCTAATACATAAGAGGGCAAAGTATTTGTATCATATATCTTGTCATCACCTTTTATTTTATACTTTCTCGCCTGAGTACCTAAATTCCCTGGTTTAACCCCATGTCCCGGATCCAAAACAATTACATATTTTGCATTTTTTTTCTGTATAGCTTTTGATTCTACAGATTTATTTACACAACTTCCATCCCATTTTTCATTTTTATTGTTTTTATACCAGTCTTGCATTTCTTCATTAACTTCCCATACATGTGTACTACCATTCGCAAACCCCCTCTTCGTAATAATTTCTTTTCCATTAATTATTTCCTTGGCTATAATATTATCATATTCACCATTTTCTTTCATAAAAGAAAAATTAGTATGATATTGAATTGAAGGAGCGGAATATAAAACATCATTGGGAGCTGTTTTATTATTTTTAATCATCGCTGGATAATTAATAGACAAGTACATATCTAGCAAACTATTAATTTTTCCTTTAAAAATACTTCTGTCAAAAAAATTTTTTACATAATCCAATTGTTTAACAGCAGACATTTTTTTTAATTCACTAGTTGTTGTTCCCAAATCTGATGCTGCATCATCTCCAAACTGAATTAAACCTGTAAATCCTCTACTATTTTGCTTCGAAGGACTAAATGTTTTAGCAGTTTCAAAATACATGATGACCATAAGATTATTTGCCATCTCAATTTTCCTACCTTCACCCCACAAGTTTTTACAAATCTCAACTACTTTTTTTCTAAAATCGCAATCAACTTTATTTCCTAATATTAAATCATACTGCTTACATAAACAGGTTGAATTTGTTTTCGGTGCATTTTTCCCTTCTTGTTTTGCCGGAGATTTAGGATTTTCGATTTTCTTCGGTTCTTCATTCAAACTTACACCAATTCTTTGGGATTCTGTAGAGATGCTCAAATGCTCAACTTCAATAAAAAAATGCTGCGTTTTGTTTTCAACTTCCCATCGTTTACCTTCATCATACATATCATTGGTGAGTTGTACATTGTTTATAAATGCAATATCATTAGAAATTTTAACTTTCTTACCAAATAAAAAATCATCATTAAAATTGTCGTCTTCATAGATTCGAACCATAACCACTTTTCCAACCATGTTTTTGGAAGTAATTTTGATGGAGACAGTATTCCCGATTTTTGCCGACGATATCTTTTCTCCTTTACCATTCACAAATTCTGCACTCAATATTTTTCCTTTCGGGTCGCTATTTCTTTTGGGTGAAGAACTGCTACTCGGAAATTTTGCGGTATTCTCTTTTGGTTTCGGTTTCGGTTTTGATGGAGAAGGAATCGGTTTTGGTATTTCAGGATTATTTACATTTACATTTCCAGATGCATCAACTCTTCCGTTATATTCTGCGGTTACATAATATTCGTGTTGTTTTTTTTCATCTTCTTTTTTGTTAGCAAGGGTAATAAATGTAGGGCTTAATGAAAAAATCCATTCTGCTTTTCCGTACTTATTCACTTTTACGGCTGGAGATTTTGTAATGTATTGATTGTTTTTATGGTGTCCCGCTTTTTCAGAATCATCTTCCCATAGGTTAAAGACAATGCTTTCACCTACCATCCCATCGCATTTAGCAGTGGCTTTCAGTTGGTCTTTGTAACTTAGCGGTTTAGAAATTTTTGAGCCATCTTGATAAGTTAAACTTACACCCAAAATGTCTTTTTCTTTGGCTTTTGGTTTAATTTCATCTTTTTGTGGTTGAACAATCATTGACATGGGAGAATTTCCTTCTGGTTCGTGAAGATATCCTTCCACTTTGTAAATGAATTTATGAGCATTTTTCCCAAAAGTAAAATGATTAATTCCTTTTTTCTTAATATTCGTTGTGCGAAAGCCATTTCCGCTTTCATCTTTAATAAATAACTCCCAATATACTTTAGTTAAATTTCTCTCTGAATGTGGTGTTGAAGGATACCATTCATCTACATTAAAAAATGTTTTTTCTCCGACTTTAGGTTTTGAATTGCCCGATATTTTGTAAACTCCTTTTTTTGCCATGATCTTTATTTTTTAAAATTACCAAGCATGTGGTTCATCTTCTTCACTTATCTCCTCCTTAAATCCATCAAAATCCATAATAGGATTGTAAACTTGCTGTTCATCGGTATTAGCTTTCTCAACATTACTTTTCCCTGCTTCACTTTGTTGCCCGTGTTTCAAAATAGTGATTTTTCCACCAGTTGCACACATCAGTTCGGAGAGTTCGGTAACGGTACTTTTTCCCATAACTTTTACTTTTTCGTAGGTTTTTGTCCATTTTCCTGCTGGTGCATAAGCACACGGTAAATAACCACCAGAAGTGGGTTTTAGTTTACAATTTCCGAAAGGCATTGCAGGTGGATTGAAGGTAAGATCATTTTCGGTTACAGCAAGATAATCGGCTTGTCCTTCCGCATCGTTCCAGTAATGTTTTTGGTGGGAAGTTACTTTCAGATTAGGAAACTGAAAACCTTGATTGCATTGGCATTTTCCTTTCTGTATCACAAAATATTTGCCGTCGTGTTCGCTAGAATTGCTTTCCCTTTGGTTTTGTTCTTGTTTTTTTTCTTTCGGTGTTTCTTCTTGAGAATTAGAATTTTCATCATCATCCTCATCCATTGTATCTACACCTTCATCTTCAAACTCCCGAAATTCATCATCTTCCGAAAATGCTTCAGATGACAAATTATTATCTGAAGAACTTGGAAGAGAAGAAAAATATTCACCCGCAAAATCTTCGGGCACTTTTATTTTGTCACTTGCTAATGGAGATTTTTTCATACTGTGTGTTTTTAAAAGAGTAGGTTAAGTTCGTGCTCATATACTCGAATTATAAAATTAGCAAAAAGAGGATTAAAAAATCCAGAAACAAAAAAAAATTTAAAAATTGTAGTAATTCTCCTACAAAAAAGAATCTTACACCATACCGATAAATTTCAAAAAGCCTGGGAAAAGTTGTTTTGATTAAGAATTATGAGCTTCAAGCTTTGCTTTTTCTGCCAAAGATTCTTTGTATAATTTTTGGGCGCTCCATTTTGCATGGGTTGATGGAATAATTTTGTAACCTCTTTTCAGGGAATAAATTTTGGTAAATTCAGCTCCGAAGAAGATGAGCATGCAGGAATAATTAATCCACATCATAATCAAAATAATGGTTCCGGCTTTTCCAAAAGCGGAAGTGGGTTTAAATTCTGCGAAATACAAACTCAATAGAAATTTTCCTAAAGTAAAAAGAACAGCAGTTAAAATCGCGCCTGTCCAAACCGATTTCCAGGAAATTTGCACATCGGGAAGTACTTTAAACATAAAAGCAAAGACGAGAACGACGATTAAAAATCCGATGACATAATTCACGACTTCCATAAAAATGTAGGTTTCGAGCCCCAATTGAGTGGTGATGAAATTATTAAATAAACTAATTACCGTAGAAAGCAACATCGTAATCATTAATAAAAATCCGATAACCAAGATCATTCCTAGTGAATTCGCACGGTCGAGAAAGAATTTCACCAAAGCTTTTTTTGGTGCTGCTTCTACATCCCAAAGCGAGTTTAACGATTTTTGAAGTTGAAAAAATATTGTTGTTGCACCAAAAACCAGAGAGAAAACGCCCACAATTTTCATGAAAATATTTTGCTTATCGATAAGCGCACTCGCAATCATTTCTTCAATACTTTTTGCGGTTTCTTCACCCATTAAATCATTAATCTGATTGCTGATTTCGCCCTGAATGGCTTCCTGACCAAAGAAATTTCCGGCAATCCAAATGATGATGATCAACAAACCCGGAATTGAAAAAATAGCATAATATGCTAAACTTGCAGAATCCCTAGTTGCGGATGAACTATTCCATTCCGCGAAGGCTTCTTTTAAGGTTTCCCAAAAAAATACTAATTTTTTCATGGTGTTAAATATTGATGTTAGAATGGATAGCCTATCGCAATGTTTAAGATCATGTTGTCTTTTCTCCACGCGCCACTTCCAAAGTCGATCCGGTCAAAAGTCCAGCGATCACCTTCTTCGTAATAAGGAATACGCAAAGGCATGGCCAAATCAAGTCTCAAAATAAGAATTGAAAAGTCCAGTCTTAATCCAACGCCTGCACCAACTGCAATTTCTTTTAGAAAGTCTTTGGAGAATTTTCCTCCCGGTTTATTGTCGTCTTCATTAACCAACCAAACATTTCCGGCATCTGCAAAAACGGCAACATTTAAAAATTTGTAAATGTTCGCGCGGTATTCGGCATTCATTTCTAATTTAATATCTCCGGACTGATCAAAAAAGAACGAAGCTTCTTCTGTTCGTGGATCATAACTGCCAGGTCCTAAAGTTCTCGCCCGAAAGGCACGAATACTGTTGCTTCCACCCACAAAAAACTGTTTTACATAAGGCATAGTCGTGGAGTTTCCATACGGATAACCCATGCCGGCAATAAATCGAGTGGCAATCGTACTTTTATCATTTACTTTTCTGTAGTAGCGGAAATCATGTTCCATTTTTGCATACTGACTGAACGGAATCTTGAAAATTTCTTTTTGATCGCCCGCCTTTGCATCAGCACCACTAACCAAACCGGTAATCGTTCCGGCTAAATCTACACTTCCTTTATAATAGAAGGTATTCTTTTTGGGAAGCATGGTATTGGTATACGTATAACTGTAAGTTGGTCCGAAGATCAGCTGTTTATCTACGACTCTCTGCAGAGATGGATTTGCGGAAATTCCTGCTGCGGTATTTCCGTTGATCTGTTCCAGATATTTTTCAGTTATTTTTTCAGGTGCAACCAGCGTAACATCCAACACTTTTAAATCGTGTTCTTTTCGTTCATTTTCTTTCCAGACATATCCAAAAGACGTATTGAAATTATGAAGCGTATACAATTGCGTTCGGCTCAGATATTCATAACCTAAATTAATATTTGTTCTGGGAACATACGCACTTGAAGAATGAAATCTAAAAGGCGCCACAATTCTTGGAATCGAAAGTTGCGCATTTGCCCCGATTCTGATAATATTGTTGGCATCTTTTGGACCACCGACCTGAACATCTGCAGCTCCATAGATTGCTCCTTTTAACTGTTCGGCACCGCGGAAGAAATTACGGTGCGTCCAGTTTAAATTAACTTCACCACCGGTGTAATTCGCAGAATTTGTTTTTCCTAAAGTTTCTAACCTTAATGATTGAAAAGGTCTCGGTGTTAAAATATAGTAGGCATCAAACTTATGGTTTAGGGAATCTGAAACCACAAATTCATTTTTTACAAATTTAAAAACACCTAAACTAATGAGTCTGTTCAGAGAAAGATTATGGTCTTTTCGATTATAAAGATCCCCGCGTTTAAAGTAGAGGGCACGGTCGAAAATTTTCGGTTTGAATTTATTTTCGGAATCAATGATATAAAGATCATTATAAACCTTCACCGAATCTGTAATATAAGGAATGCCATATTTTCCCTGTTTTACATCAGCTAAATTATAGTCTGCAAAAACAATGGTCTTATCAATCGTATAGGGTTCCTTCGAAATAGGAGGAGTATTGTTCTTCAGTTTTACAAACAGCTCTACTTTCGGCTCTTTCATTACGGTGCTGTCTGCCTGAACAATAATATTATCCGGACTGAAATAATAAAAGCCCCGATTTTTCAAGTGATCATCAATGCGCTCCCGCTCGGCTTTGATCACATCTAGATCAAAAGGATTTCCTGCCTTTAAAAATGATTTGTCCTTGATGGACTGAATTTCAGAATTGATAACGGTAGAATCTACAGGGAAATTCACCTGACTGATGAGGTATCTCGCGCCGGGTTTTACAGTGTAAAGAACCTGCGCTTTTTTGTTTTTCGCAATGGTGTCAGATGAAACTTTAGCGTTGAAGAAGCCTTTGTTTTCTGAGTAATTAACAATGATTTTTTTGTTGAATTCCCGATCAACATCGCCCAGTAAAACTGGTTTTTCCCCGATCTTGTATTTTAGCCAATACCCAATTCCTTTTTGCTTTTTTGGTTCTTTGGTGATATTATACACGTACAATCTTGGTCGCAATCCCAAGAAAGATGAATTGGGTTTCGGACGCAGCTGCTCCTGCAACGCATCTTTTAAGTTTGATTTTTCTTTTTTAGAAAGCGTATCATTTTTAACTGTGATTTTAGCACCGGTGTACAACATTTGGCCTTCCTGTAAAAATTTCGTGTTGCTGCACGAGGAGATCATCAACATGAAGGAAAATGCTGCAAATGTTTTATAATGGCCTGTATTCAATTTCTGCATTATTTTGAAGACGTATTTTGTGTTTTCTGTTCTCTGTTTTTCTTTGATCTTTCGAAGATCTCCCGGAATTTATCATAGTCTAATGTGATGATAAAGCCCAGTCCGGTTTCAATAATCTGTCCTTGCAATGCCACCTGATAATCGTTTTTACGATAGGCGCGCAACATGTATCTGCCGTCTTTAGATAAACTGTAATCCAAAGTAATATCGCCCGCGATATTCGTCATCTCCTCATTTTGTCTGGCGTCACCTTCCAAAGCAAAGTTATTTCCGACGGTCACTTTTAAACGGTCATCGAAAAGTCTTTTACTCAAGCCAACATTCAGATCGGTTCTTTCATTTTTATTTCCGGTGGAATAATCTTCTGTAGATTCCAGATCGAAATTCAATTCTACACCGCCGATTAAATCTTTCGCCAGATTGTTCAGCTGTTCCGATAAAATACGACTCACACTTTGTTTCGCTAACGTTGAAGCGGATAAACCGGTTTCACTCTGGAAAGGATTTTCCCCAATAAATCGGTTCAGTAAGAGCAAAGCAAAAACCTGCTTGTTCATTTCAGATTCTTCACGACGCAGTTGTTCCAGTTTCGCGGTTGTATTATCAATAACTTCCGAAGACACCGAATTGTTTTCTTTGGAGGTGGTAATATCAAAAGTAATGACCGGTTTCAACAATTCACCTTTCATTATTAGTAAGGTATTGAATGGAATTCGCTGTTTGTATTGGTTCAATTGACTTCCTGTGACTCCGGTCAGCTGTTGTTGCAGTAGATCCAATGGTGCTGCTTCTGTCTTGTAAACGGCCGTAATATCCAGGTTGGCTGTCATCGGTTCGCCCGTCCAGGTGATGGTGCTTCCTTTTTCGATCTCGAATTTCCTTTTCAGTAAACTAACCGACATTTCATAACCTCCTTTTTCTACTTCATAAACACCAACCAAAGTTGTTTTCCCCGACGGATCAATTCCGCCCGTTAACTGTGCATCTCCCTGAAGTTCTACAAAATCACCATTCGCTTTATCTATAATTAAAGAGATCTTGGCTTCTTTGTTTACGGTAATATTTACGTTCACATCCATCCCTTTGATGTTGCTTTGATCCGTTAGTGAATCTGCTTTGATGGTTTTCTGTAAAGCAATTTGATCCTGATCGATGAACTCTACGATGCCTTCGCGCTCTTCCAAAGAGGGAGTTGACTGTGGCAAGACGAAAGTAAAGTTTGTTTTATCGGTCACGGCCAAACTTCCATCAACTTGTGGCAGATCCAAATCTCCACGAATTTGCAGATCCGCATCTATTGCCAGAATACCATACATGATTTTGTCATTGTCTTTTTCAGAATCTACAACTTTAAAGTTTTTGGCATTTACATCTAAATTAAAGGCAAAATCTCTGTAAGTTTTCGTCAGAACAGAGCCATCGATAACGATTGCGTTTCCTGATTCATCTTTAATTTTAAAATCATTAAAATCCATTCCACGGCTCGTGAACCTTATTTCATCATTAATGTTTTTGAACTTGCTTCCCAATTGGGTTACACCCATACCAACCTCATTAAATTTAACAGTACCCAAAATACTCGGATCTTTTGCTGTTCCCGCAATTTTTAGATTTCCGGAAATATACCCTTCTGCATTTTCAATTGCATTCATAGAAAGTCCTTGTACGGTCTGCATTTGAAGCTGGTTCATATCCAAATTCATATTCAGCGCGCTGGATTTCGTGTTGTAGGTGCCAAGTAATTTTAAATCATTGTTGTTCCCCGAAAGTGCGATGTCTGCACGAATTAATTCCGAGGTTTCATTATTCACTTTCACGTCTAACTTTCCGACAGGACTGCCGTAAACAAATAAATCAGTCACATCTAAATCGGAGGTAAAAGTCATATTGTTTTTTAAGTCCCGAAGTTGTGCCGTCCCATTGATGGTTCCTTTTGCGAGCAAGGAATCTTTTTTTATTAATTCGGTAATCGTTTCAATTTTGAAATCTTTAATCGAAATATTAAGCGGACTGTTTGGAACAGTACTTTCAGATTGAACCCGAATTTCACTGCCATTATTAGAAATGGTAAAATTATTGGCTAATATCCCACGGTCGCCAATCTGAATAAAGTTATCCGGAGCGACCAACCAGTTGTCATAATTTAGCTTTAAACCCTCAGGATTCAGACTTATTTTTGTGAGATCACCTAACTTCTCTACATTTCCCGCAATTAAAAACTGGGTTTCATCTTTTCCATCTTTCGTGGAGGCATTGTAGGTAATGAGATTGTCTTTAACGTCCCCATTCAGACTCACTTTTTGCACTGCAATGCTTTCGTTTTTAAATTCTGCCAGTTTTACATCGTAAACCAGCGCATCATTTGTATTATTGATGTTTAGAACACCATCCGAAATTTTATTAGCGCCGTATGTAACTTGTGGAATTTGTCCGTTAACTTCCAGTTTTCGGGAATCGGCATCGTAATTTCCAACCAAAGTAATGGGTTCAAACTCCGTCAATTCAGGTACAAATTTTCTAAGAAGATCATCGTCTTTAACTTTAGCATTGAAGGTAAAAAACTGATTGGCATCTACTTTTACGTTTTTTGTCCCGGGTTTTTGAAACTGATAATATTGGTTAATGGTATTTTGAAGTGAGCCAAAAATCTGCGTCAGTTTATATTTTCCCTTTAGATCAACATCTGCAATTTGAGATTTTAAAGTAATCCGGTTACTGTCTGCTGTGGAAAGGGCTGTTAATAAAACTTCCTGTACTGGGAAAACATCCTTCGTGTCGGAGATGGCGAAATTTTCTAAATGAAGATAACCATTGGGCGCATCCGGATTTAAACTCGTAAAGTCTCCATCTAAATCTCCGGCTAAAATCATTTGATCGTCGTAAAAGCCCAGTTTATTTAAATCCAGTTTTCGAATCGTTCCGTTTACTTTAATGGTTGGGTTGTTTTCGTTATAAACGCCGGAAGCCAATAATTTTAAGTTCGCATTTGGATCTTTTGAATCGAGGTTTATGACGTATGCTCCACGGTTGATTTTCCCATCCAGCGCCATATTTCGATAAGTGTAACCATTGTAATACACGGAGGAAATATCACCTTTAAGATCTGCATTGGCTTGTTTCAAATCAAAACTTTGCCCTTTAACAGAGATTTGTCCGGTAATGGAACCCAGATCTTTATTTTGAATAATTTTTCCAATTTGCAAGTTCTGCAGATTTGCCAGAATGTTATAGCGTTCCTGATTTTTGCGTTTCAAGTCCACGGAGGCGCGAACTGCAGCATTTCCTAAAGTAGAAGTCATTTTAAGATCTGCGTTCACGATCTTCGTCGTACCTTTTGCCGTTCCTGCAATTTTAAAATAGGAGGGAAGTGAAATATTACTCGGAATCGTATTTTTCGGCACCAAATTGAAAATCGTTTTTGCCGATGAAGACAATTCCCGAACATTTAAATCAAAATATAAATGATCAGGATCCATCGCATTTTTTACGACTCCTGAAGCATTTACTTTTAATTGATCCAATCCCGAAAGTTCCAGATTCTGAATGTTTAAATCATTGATTGTTCCTTTCAGTTTGGTGTTTACGTTTAATATCGCATTCGGATATTTATTAAAAGGAGCCGTGTTTCTTAAAGAAGGAACAAGCATTAAAATATCTGCAAATCCAACTTTTGAATTTCGAATATTGGCCTGAATTTTCACTGCACCCGGATTGGCAGAAAGTTGCTCAATCGAATTGTAGTTTAGAATGACTTCATCACGCAAGACCGTTTTTGAAGTCTGTAAATACAGATCTTTCAAATAAGCCTGTTGATCTTCATACACGAAATCGGTTTCCAGCTTCTGAATGTCTAATCCACGGCCTTCTTTTATTTCAGCAGAATTTACCGTGCCCGCAAAAGTGCCGTCTTTCATTTTAAAATTCCGGACTTCCAAATTCATTTTGGAAAAATTTAGATGATTAAAATCCATGCCGCTTCTCGTGGGTGAAATGGCGGTGTTGTCATAGACTACTTTTACATCATCTAACACAAATTTTTTCAGCAATAGCGCTAACGATTGGTCGGATGAAGTCTTGTTTGCTTCGTTGTCCGTGTTTTTTGGATTGGCATTTTGGGCGGGTAAATATAATTTAGCATTGATGTCAGCGCCCTTTAAATAAAGATTTTCAATTCCGAAATTACTTTTCTCTAAATCCAGCTGATTGATTTTCGTGCTAAGTTCTTTAAAAATAACTTTGGCAAAAGTTTTCGTATTATCGTCACCATAATCAATATTGAAGTTGGTCAGTTTTACTTTATTTAAACCCAGCTTCATTGGTTTCTGCTGATTCAGTGAATCTACTTTTTCTTCAACTTTCGTAGTAACTTCTTCCAGAAAATCCTGTTTCAGTTTAAGACGAAGTCCATCCATATTAATGTCATTCGCTGCGTAGGAATTATTTTGAAGGTCAAAGGTTTTTACGCGGGTATCAAATGATTTAAAATAGACATTGAGGTCGTTTCGGGATTGCTGATCGATGAAAGAAATGCCAATATCCTTTAAATTGATTTTATCCAAAGAAATAATAAAAGGTTTCGAAGGACTTGCTTCTTCATCTTTGGTTGCAAAAGCATCAATGATATAATCAAAATTAAAGGTGCCGTTTTCGTTTCTCACAACATTCGCTTTTACGCCTTGTAGATCAACAGAGGTAATATCGGCCGTATTTTTCAGAAGTTTAGGAATATTTAAACCGACATCTAATTTTCGGGCAAATAAAAGGGTGTCGACTTTTTGACCTCTTAAGTAGAGATTCTCCATCACAAGACTGTTAGGGAAATCGATATAGACCCGCTCCAGACTTACTTGAGTATGAATTTTATTCTCAAGATAATTCACGAGTTTTCCTTTAGCGAAATTTTGAACAGCAGGAAGACGAAGACTGAAAATCAGGAGGATGAGCAGCACAACGATCGAAGCAAGGACAATTCCGGTATATTTTAAAATCTTTTGATAGATATTCACAGGGATATATTAAATTGATAGATAGTACAAAAATACATTATTATTGAATATTGACCATCAAAGTTGCAGATTATCAATCATTTTAAATCATAATAATCAAAATTAAGGATTCATAATAATGATTTTACAACTTAAAAATAATTTTTTTAAGTAAACATGCTATATTTGTAAAAATTGTATCATGAAAATTTTAATTGTAAATGGTCCGAACCTTAATTTATTAGGAACGCGTGAACCGGAGATTTACGGCAGTATTTCAATGGATGATTACTTGATCGAACTAAGAACGGCGTTTCCTCAGCATGAAATCAATGATTTCCAGTCCAACGTAGAAGGAGAAATCATCAACCGTTTACAGAAAAATGATTTCGATGCTTTGGTCATTAATCCCGGCGCTTTTACTCATTATTCCTACGCCATTGCAGATTGCCTGCAAAACATAAGTAAACCAAAAATTGAAGTGCATATCAGTAATATTTACAAGAGAGAAGAGTTTCGTCAAAAATCGGTAACTGCTGCAAATACGGATGGCATTTTAAGTGGTTTTGGAATGCAGGGTTATAGACTTGCGATTTTAAGTTTCAATAATAATTAGAAAAATGAAAAAAAGTTTTTTGTTGCTTTTTATTATTTTTTTTACAGGCATTTCTTTAGATGCACAAACAAAAGATCTACGATATCAACCAAAAGAAAATGTAGAAATTACGCATCCGGAATGGAGTAAAAACGCCACAATTTACGAGGTGAATGTGCGGCAATACACGCCGGAAGGTACTTTTAAGGCCTTTGAAAATCATTTGCCACGATTAAAGAAAATGGGAGTCGATATTATTTGGCTTATGCCAATTCATCCGATTGGCGTACAAAATAGAAAAGGGACACTCGGTAGCTACTATTCAGTAAAAGATTTCTACGGTATTAATTCGGAGTTTGGGACGATGAAAGATTTTCAGCATCTTGTTGATAAGATCCACGCGATGGGAATGTATGTTATCATCGATTGGGTGGGAAATCATTCCGCCTGGGATAATTCTTTGGCGACGCAGCATCCGGACTGGTACACCAAAACCCGCGAAGGAAATTTTCAACCAACACCTTGGTATGATTGGGGTGATGTAATTGATTTCGATTATGACAATCCTGATTTGAGAAAATACATGACCGAGGCCCTAAAATATTGGGTTAAAGAAACTAATATTGATGGATATCGTGCTGATGTTGCAGGATTTATTCCCACTGATTTTTGGGAAAATGCGAGACAGGAATTGGATTTGATCAAAACCGGTATTTATGTTGGCCGAGTGGGAGAGCCGTGATCTTTACAAAAAATCTTTTGACATGACCTATTCCTGGACGTTGTGGAATGAACTGCGTCAGGCGGTGAATCATCAAAAGTTGGGAGGTTTGGTAGAATATCTTTCGCACGATGTAAATACCGTCCCACGAAATGCATATCGTATGACTTTTACAGATAATCATGATAAAAATTCCTGGGAAGGAAATCCGTATTTAAATTTTGGTCCCGGTTTAAAAACAGCCATCGTGATGACTGGTGTTGTCAATGGAATGCCACTTTGTTACAGCGGTCAGGAAGCCGGCCTGAACCGAAGTTTAAAATTTTTCGAGAAAGATCCAATAGTATGGAAGCACGATGAAAATGAAGAACTATTTACCAAATTATTCCATTTAAAACACAATAATCAAGCTTTATGGAATGGTAAATATGGTGGCGAAATGATTCGCGTAGTCAATGACCATCAGGATCAGATTATTTCCTTTTACAGAGAAATGAACAAAGATGCCGTTCTGCCAATTTTAAATTTCTCAGATAAAGAAGTTGCGGTAAATCTCGACACGAAATACTATAAAGGAACTTATGAGGAATTATTTACCGGAAAAATTTATCAGATTTCAGATCAGACTTCCGTAAAAATGGAGCCTTGGTCTTATTTGGTTTTGGTTAAAAAGTCGAAATAATTTACTTTAATTCTGATATTCCTCGTATTCATTCCACTGCGATTCATCGAAAGAATGGCTGTCTTCCGCCAGTAATTCTGCTTCACGGTCTAAATATTCAGTCATCGTAAAAGTTACTTTATCTTTAAGTTGTTCTTTGGCCAGTTTTCTCGTCATTGCTTTATCAATCACCATAAACCTTTGGCCCAACCGTCTTGCAGCATAAGCCCGCATTCCCGTGGCTTTCAGAATGTCAACCGCCATATTTACGGCAGTACCCAGCGTTTCCCGATAAATATTATCAACTCCATTGTTAATGAAATCATACGCATCAAGGCGGTTTTTTGCCCGTACAAAAATTTTCATTTGGGGAAAATTCTCCCGTGCATATTCCATGATGAACTTGTTTTTCGCCGGACTGTCTAAGCATAAAATTAATAAATCTGCGTTTTCGGCACCCGCAGATCGTAAAATTCCGGGTTTTGCAGCATCTCCAAAATAAACTTTAAATCCTTTTGACCGCAGTAGGTTTACCCGGTCCGGATCATTATCCAAAACAGTAGCGCCGATGCCATTCACGCGTAAAAGGCGGCCAACAGTACTTCCGAAATGTCCGAAACCTACGATAATGATTTTTTGCGTTTTCTCCGTTAATTCCAGTTTTTCGGGTTCGTTTTTTGTTTTTTGAGTTCGTGGCTCAATCAACTTTTCATTAATAATTAAAAGAATAGGAGTTACACACATGGTGATGGCCGTAATTGCCATAAGCTGTGCATTTAATTTTGGATCTAATAAATATAATTTGGTAGAATAGTTAATCAATACAAAAGCAAATTCTCCGATTTGAGAAAGGCCAAACGCCACAAGGAAATTTTGATGAAGTTTCAGCTTGAAGAATTTTCCGACGCCCATTAAAACTGCAAATTTTACTGCCAAGACCACTACGGTTGTTGTAAAAATAAACATGGGATCTTCCATGATCACGAAGAAATTGATCGTCGCTCCCACACTCACAAAAAACACCGCCAGCAACAAACCTTTAAAGGGATCAATCTGACTTTCCAATTCGTGACGGAATTCACTGGTGGCCAACATAACGCCGGCTATAAAAGCACCTAAAGCCGCACTTAATCCTACGGCGTGCATTAATTCCGAAACACCAATCACGAGAAAAAGAGAGGATGCTGTGAGCAGTTCGTTCATTCCGGAGCGGGAAACATAGCGTAAAAAAGGAACAAAAATATAACGTCCCAAAATCACCAACATAAGCACTCCTATAATAATAGAAAAAGGTTGCAGCCAATCTGGAAGATATTGCAGAAGCAGTTGATTCTCGTCTTTATCGGACTTCTGCGCAATAATAGGCAGAAGCGCCAAAATTGGGATCACCGCAATATCCTGAAAAAGTAGAATGGAAAAAGAGGCTTCACCCACATCTGTTCGGAAAATATTTTTTTCCTTTAATGTTTGCAGCACAATTGCCGTGGAAGATAAGCTGAAGCAAATCGCGGCAACAAGGGCTTTGTCGGTGCGCCAATCTGCGAGATAAAATATTGAAAAAAGAATCCCAATCGTGAGCGCCATTTGGCCCAGTCCCATCCCAATAATTTTCTTTCGTATGATCCAGAACTTCCGTGGTTCGATTTCTAAACCTACTAAAAAAAGCAGCATAATAACACCAAATTCCGTCGCTTCCATAATATCATTGGAATCGCTTCCGGTTAATTTTAAGCCGAATGGACCAATGATAATCCCACCTAAAATGAATCCGATCACAGAACTCAAACCCAATTTACGAACCAGGGGAACCATAATGATGGCCGCACCTAAAAAAATTAAGGCCGTTGTTGCTAAGGAATTATCATTCATATTTTGCCAGTGTTTTTTTAATTCTTTCTGTTGTGTTTTTTAATTCTTCCGATTCCAGGTCGTCTGCTTTGTAAACGGCAATAATTTCCTTGACTTCAATTCCATTTACTTCTAGAGATAGAGTAAGAGGTTTCATTAATTCTTCAATAGTTGTTTTATATAATCCTTCTTTTTGATAATTTTCTTCCGCGGCTCCAATGGTGACAATAATGATGGCATCTTTGTTCATGAGCGGGTGGTTGCTTTCTGCTTTCCAGCTCATGTCAAAAACTTCATCGATCCAAAGTCTGAGCAAAGGTGGCAAACCAAACCAAATTAAAGGAAAATGAAAAACCAACCTTTGGTAATCCCAGATTCTCTTGCGTTCTCTAAAAGTTGCGATGTGAAAATCCGGATATTCTTCATATAAATCTTTAAAAATTAATTGCTCAGAACTCTCATACGCTTTGATGAGTTCTACGTTTGTCGTAGAATATTCAAAATAGGGATGGGCGAAAATTGCGAGTGTTTTTTTCAAGGAATTCTAATTTCTCTAAAAATACAGAAAAAATCAAAAAAATGCTATTTTATAAAAAAAATCTTTGGTATTTTTGAGAGATGAAGGTAATAAATGTGGTTTCAAAAGAGTCTGAAGCTGAGTTTCTCAATTTTCCCACAAGACTTTTTTCAAAAGATAAAAATTTTATTCGTCCGCTTGATCAGGATATTGAAGATGTCTTTAATCCTAAAAAAAATAAATTTTTCAAGTTTGGAACGTGCGAAAGATTTCTCTTTAAAAATAAGGAGAACGAAACAGTAGGTAAAATTGCCGTCTTTATTAACAGAAAGTATAGACAAAGTCAACCAACCGGGGGTATCGGTTTTTTTGACTGTATTGACGATCAGGAAACCGCAAATTTCATTTTTGATCATGCAAAAAAATGGTTGCAGGAAAAAGGGATGGAAGCCATGGATGGTCCGATTAATTTTGGAGAGCGAGATAAATTCTGGGGGCTTTTAATTGAAGGTTTTAAAGAACCGCTTTATGGAATGAATTATAATGCTCCCTATTATCAAACTCTTTTTGAGAATTATGGCTTTCAAATTTATTTCGATCAACTGTGTTTTGGGAGAAAAATTCATGATCCTGTAGCAGAGAATTTTATTCAGATGCACGAGAGAATCTCGAAGAATAAACGCATTACAGCAAAACCGCTGCAAGTGAAAAATCTGAAGAAATTCGCACATGATTTTACTTCGGTTTATAATCAGGCGTGGGCTGCACATGGCGAAGGTAAACAGTTCACGGAAGCGCAAACATTAAGGTTGTTCAATACGTTAAAGCCGATCATTAATGAACATATTTCGTGGTTTGTATATGAAGATGAAAAACCCATTGCGATGTGGATGAACATACCAGACTTGAATCAATGGTTCAAGTTTTTGAATGGAAAATTTGGCCTTTTCCAGAAAATGATGTTTCTAATCTTGAAGAAATTCCGGAAAAATAAAAAAATGGTGGGTTTGGTTTTCGGAGTTATTCCCGAGTGGCAAAGAAAAGGCGTTGATGGCTACATGATTTGGGAAGGAACGAAGCATTTTCGCAAAACCACAGATTTTGAAGATTATGAAATGCAGTGGATTGGTGATTTCAACCCGAAGATGGTCAAAATTGCGGAAACCTTAGAAACCAAAGTTACCAGAAAATTGGCAACATATCGTTTTCATTTTGATGAAGAAAAGGAATTCAAGAGACATCCAATTCTCTAAATAATTAATTAAATTTTACATCGCGAATGTTCAGGAAATAAGTGACATTTCCTTTCCAATGATTTTCTTCTGCAGTAAAAGCAAGATCGAAAGTTTTCGTTCTAAAATCATCCGCGAATTTCCCCAGTTTAAAGCCGACACATTCTATGTTTTTACCTGTAGAATCTTGTTTGATGTAGAATTTAACATGACCATTATCTTTACCCATCGTTTTCACATAGCCTGCAACTTTCTGATCTTTTAAAACCAAGATTGGCTTCATGTTATTTGGGCCAAAAGGAGCCAGTTTTCGGTGGAAATTAAAAAAGTCTTTTCCGAGCTCATCAACATGAACTACTGAATCGATACTGATGCTTGGCTCGATTTGATGTTCTTTTATTTGTGCGGCTACTACTTTTTCGAATTTTTCCCGGAAAAGGTCAAGTTTATCTTTCTCCATGGATAATCCTGCTGCTGCGGGATGTCCACCAAATTTTAGAAATAAATCTGAACAGGCTTCCAATGCCTGATGCACATCAAAATCAGAAACTGATCTTGCAGAAGCGACCAATTCGCCGTTGTTGCCATCGGTAAAAACGACAGTAGGTTTATAGTAACTTTCGGTAAGTCGCGAAGCTACGATTCCGATCACTCCTTTATTCCAGGACGGTCCGTAAACCACGGTGCTGAAATTCTTTAACTGCCCGGTTTCTTCTACTTGAGATAGTGCTTCTACGGTGCTGCTCATGTCCATTTCCCGTCGCGAATCGTTGAGGTTTACAATTTCACCCACAATTTGATGGGCATGTTTTAGGTTGTCGGAAACCATTAATTCAACCGCCGCTTTTCCTTGAGAGATTCTGCCGGCAGCGTTTATTTTAGGTGCTATTTCAAAGACAATATTTGAGATCTCAAAAGTTGCCAGTTTGTCTTCCGGAATTAGCATTCTTAATCCCAGATTTCTTGTTTTGCGTAAAACCTTCAGACCTTGTTTTGCAAGAACCCGATTTTCGCCGGTCATAGAAACGATGTCTGCCGCGATTGAAATTGCGAGCAAATCGGTCAATTCAAAAAGTTCGGCTTCCGGTATTTTGTAGATGCTGTTTAATCCCTGACACAATTTAAAACCTACGCCACAACCGGATAATTCTTTAAAAGGATATCTGCAGTCTTTTCTTTTTGGATCTAAAACAGCTACGGCATCGGGGATTTCTTCTCCCGGTAAGTGGTGATCGCAGATTATAAAATCGATTCCCTTTTCTTTCGCATAGTCAATTTTGTCTAATGCTTTAATTCCGCAATCAAGTGCGATGATGAGAGGGAAGTCATTTTCTTTCGCAAAATCGATTCCTTCTTTAGAAATACCATATCCTTCTATGTTTCTATCGGGAATATAGTATGTTAGATATTTTTTTTCAACGATTTTACTTAAGTATAAATAAACGAGAGCCACTGCTGTAGTTCCATCCACATCATAATCGCCATACACCATAATTTTTTCGCCATTTTCAATTGCGGTCGCGATCCGGTCAACTGCAAGTTGCATATCCTTCATTAAGAAAGGATTGTGAATGTCGTTTAAATTGGGTTTGAAAAATTCCCGGGCTTTTTGATAATTATCAATACCACGAAGAACTAATATTTTGGATTCGAAAGTTCCAAAACCTAAAGAAGAGCTGATACCATCGACAATATCTTCATCGGGTTCGGGTTTGTAAATCCATTTTTGAGTCATAATCTTACAAAAATAGGAAAAAATTATGAAGATTTTTTAATGGATCGTTGGCAGCAAATCTTTAGGAAGAATACAATTAAAATCAAATTCTATTTTGTTTTCTGTATATAAATTCGTTTTTAGTTGACTTTTTGTTAAAGAAATACGGAAAATTTTACTTTTTATAAATTTTTTACTGAATTTTTGTAGCTGATTTTCAAGGTTTTAGAAATTGAGATACAGATAATAATCGATTTCTAAATCTGGATTAAAAAAGTGTTCGTAGTTATTAAGTACAATCATTAATCATAAAAATCATTATTATGGCAAAAACAATTAATGTATCAAACAAAGGAGCAACTATGGATACAAGCAGAAGAAATTTCTTAAAGTTAGGTGGAGCCGGACTCGTAGTCGCAGGACTGGCTGTTGCGGGCTGTAGAGAAGATAATTACGACTTTCCGATGGACGGTGTTTTCGATTTGGGAACGGGTGATGTTGGAATTTTAAACTATGCTTATGCTTTGGAGCAGTTAGAGGCAGATTTTTATACAAAAGTAGTTAACAATTTTTACGGCGGTATTTCTTCGGTAGAAAAGCAACTTTTTATTGATATTTATAATCATGAGGTGATTCACCGTGATTTCTTTAAAGCCGCAATTAGTGGTGCAACTAATATGATTTTGCCAAAATTAGAATTTAAATATGACGGGGTTGATTTTAACAGCCGGGATTCCATTCTTGCAACCTCAAAAGCTTTAG
The DNA here is from genome assembly GCF_003860585.1 of Kaistella carnis. Taxonomy (NCBI): domain Bacteria; kingdom Pseudomonadati; phylum Bacteroidota; class Flavobacteriia; order Flavobacteriales; family Weeksellaceae; genus Kaistella; species Kaistella carnis. The sequence continues at coordinate 2,781,800 of NZ_CP034159.1, forward strand.
AAGATACTGGAGTAGCTGCTTATAATGGTGCTGGCAAGTATATCAAGAATTTGGATTATCTGGTTATCGCGGGTAAAATAGTTTCGGTAGAAGCGCGTCATGCTTCAGCGATCAGAGACCTTATCAATCCCGGTTCCGGAGCGTTTTCAGGTGATGATGTAATCGATGCAAATGGTTTAGATGTTGCCAAAGAACCGAAAGATATCATTATGGCCGCGGGCGGATTTATTAAAACGCCTTTCACTTGGAAAGAACAAGGTATCGGTTAAGAACAAATTCGACAATTACTTAATTTTAAAAAAAAATATTATGAACTTACTAAATATATTAGACAGACTCGCAGACGATCACTTCTATTCTAAAATTGGTTCGCGCTCAGAGGGACTTTCACATATGGCAAATTTTGGAAAAAAAGCGGCAATTACGGGTATTCCTTTAGGATTGGGCTCTTTTATGGCAACTTCTGCAAAAGCAGAAACTGTAACCACAACAAGTACATATTCTGCAGCTTCAGCGGCTTCAGCATTGACGGATGCTTTGCAACTGGCTTTGACTTTAGAATATCTTGAAGATGAATATTACAGAACAGGTCTTGCAAAAGCAGGGTTAATTCCGGGAGGTGATAAAGTCGTTTTTCAGCAAATCAGCAAGCATGAAACTGCTCACGTTGCATTTTTAAAAGCTACATTAACATCTTTGGGAACTGAGCCCGGAGCCAAACCTGAGTTTGATTTTACGGTAAATGGTGCATTTCAGCCTTTTGATGATTATGCGCAATTTATGGTTTTAGCACAGGCTTTTGAAGATACTGGAGTTAGAGCTTATAAAGGTCAGGCTGGTAATGTAGCTTCTAACAAAGCTGTTTTGCAGGCTGCATTGCAGATACATTCTGTGGAAGCGAGACATGCATCTCAGGTGAGAAGAATGCGTGCAAACAAAGGTTGGGTAGAATTGGCGAATGGTGGAAATATGCCGGCGGCGACTGACGCAGTATATGCGGGTGAAGATAATTTAAACCAAGCGGGCTACAATACATCAACTTTATTTGGTGCAACTGCAGGTTCAGCATCATTTGATGAAATTTTAACCGGTAGTGATGCTGCAGCTATTGCAGGGTTATTTATCGTTTAATAAAAATAGATTTCTAAATTATTCCTTGTAGTTTTATTTTTAAAGAAGACTTTGATTCGATCGAAGTCTTCTTTTTTTAAATAAAAAACCGCTCAATTTCTTGAACGGTTTATTCTTATTTATTAGAAATGCAATCTAAGCGTAATATTGCTCTTGTAATTCTTTCACTCTTTTATCCTCCAGATATTCATCATAAGTCATTTCGCGATCTATAATTCCTTTCGGAGTTAGTTCAACAATCCGGTTACATACGGTTTGCAACATTTCGTGGTCATGAGATGACAATAAAATGTTTCCTTTAAAACTAACCAATGAATTATTTAATGTGGTGATACTCTCCAAATCCAGGTGATTGGTTGGTTCGTCCATTAAAAGCACATTTGCACGTTGCAACATCATTCGGCTGAACATACAGCGCATTTTTTCACCTCCGGAGAGAACAGTACAGGATTTTAAAGCTTCATCTCCTGAAAAAAGCATTTTGCCTAAAAAGCCACGCATATATTCTTCATGACGTTCTTCATCATTTTTTGTAAACTGTCGTAACCAATCAACAAGGCTGATGTTTTCTTGAAAGAAACTGGCATTATCAAGAGGCATATATGACTGGTTGGTTGTAATTCCCCAATTAAATGTTCCTTTATCTGCTTGCGTGTTTCCGGTTAATATTTCAAAAAATTCTGTAATGGCTAAAGAGTTTTTCGAAATGATCGCCACCTTATCATTTTTCTTCAGATTCAAATCTATGTTGGAGAAAAGCAATTCGCCGTCTTTCGTTTTTTCTAAACCTTTTACTTCTAAAATTTGATCACCCGCTTCACGCTCCGTATCGAATATAATTGCAGGATAACGTCTTGAGGACGGTTTAATGTCTTCAATATTTAATTTGTCAATCATTTTCTTACGGGCCGTTGCTTGTTTTGCCTTTGCAACGTTGGAAGAGAATCGGGCAATAAAGTCCTGAAGTTCTTTTTTCTTATCCTCCGCTTTCTTGTTCGCTTGCTGGCGCTGTCGTGTTGCCAACTGCGAGGCTTGGTACCAGAAGCTATAATTACCGGTGTAAAGATTCAGTTTTGCGTAGTCTAAATCACCGATGTGAGTACAAACCGTATCAAGAAAGTGACGGTCATGAGACACAACGATCACCGTATTTTCGTAAGTTGATAAGAAATCTTCCAGCCATGCGATTGTTTCAATGTCCAGATCATTGGTAGGCTCATCTAAAATCAAAACATCAGGATTTCCAAACAACGCTTGAGCGAGAAGTACTTTTACTTTATTTTGATTTTCGAGCTCACTCATCATCTGATAATGCATCTCGTCTTTGATTCCAACATTAGAAAGCATAGTCATCGCATCCGATTCAGAATTCCAACCGCCCATTTCGTCATAGATTACGCCGAGTTCACCAGCTTTAATCCCGTCCGCGTCAGAAAAATCCTCTTTAGCGTAAAGGGCATCCATTTCAGTTTTGATCTCGAAAAGTTTCTTATTGCCTCTAAGGACTGTTTCCAGGACTGTATAATTATCGTAAGCAAAGTGATCCTGCTCCAATACAGACATTCTTTTCCCAGGTTCAAGTGAGACAGATCCCGTAGTAGGATCCTGTTGACCGGTCAGGATTTTAAGGAAAGTAGATTTACCGGCCCCATTGGCTCCGATAATTCCATAACAATTTCCCTTACTAAACATAATATTTACCTCGTCAAAAAGTACTCTTTTTCCGAATTGTAAAGATAAATTAGATACTGTTAACATATAGTTTTGTAAATTTGGTGCAAAATTACGAAAAGAAATCGGGTTTATGGCATAGTTATAAATGGTGGTCTATTTTATAGAAATATGGCATTTAGTAAAACTCGATTGCCAAAAATTTAAAGTGTGGTGTTAATTTTGTATAAATTTTAACAGTTCTAAATAATCTAAAATTGAGAGGGTATGAAAATTGAAAAATCAATCGCGATTTTTAATAAAAGAGCTCGGTTCGAATATGAAATTTTCGAAGAAATTGAAGCAGGCATGGTACTTACAGGTACTGAGATCAAATCTCTCCGATCCTCTAAAGCGAGTATTACGGAATCGTTTTGTCAGTTTATTGATGGGGAGTTATACATTATTAATATGATGATTGATGAGTATAAATTAGGAACATTTTATAATCACAAAACAAAAAGGGAACGGAAGTTGCTACTCCACAAAAGAGAATTGCAAAAGTTTGAAAAAAAACTGAAAGACGTCGGTAATACTATAATTCCTTTAAAGTTATATATAAATGATAAAGGAAAAGCCAAAGTCCTTATTGCACTTGGTCGGGGTAAAAAACTCTTTGATAAACGCGAAAGCATAAAGGAAAGAGAAAATAAACGAAATCTCGACAGAATATTAAAGAAAAGTTAAAAAAAGACCACAAATCTTTGTTTATAAAGAAAATTTATATTTATTTTGCATTATCAATTATTTAATCATTTAATTCTATGAAAAATCTAAAATTAGGAATTTCAGCATTGGCACTTACTGTTGCCTCTACTGTATTCGCTCAGACTACCAGCAACCCGTGGTTAATCGGAGTTGGTGCTCACGGAGTAAACCATGTTGCGGCAGGAGGAAAGGCTGGAGATGTTTTCTCACGTGCTTTCGGTGGCGGCGATGGAGGTGAATTGTACAATATCAACAACTTCACAATCACTCCCCCGTTATCTAAATTAACAGTAGCTAGAAACCTAAACAGGTTATTAGTTCTAGATTGGCAAACTTCTGTAGGGAATGTTGACAACCAAAGAATCGGTATGGGAAAAGAGTTTTTCCTAATGACTGGTCTAGGTCTTCAATTTAAATTCAATGGTCTTTGGAATGAAGATTCTTGGTTTGATCCTTATTTAAGAGTTGGTGCGAACTATTTGAGACATGATTACACAGGTGTTACCTTCCCACTAACAGATGTTAACGGTCAAACCTATCCTGGTTTTTCTGATAATGAGGCATTCACTCAAAGAAGATCAGATCATTTTACAGTATCTACAGGTATTGGATCTAACTTCTGGATCACTAAAAACTTTGGTTTAGGTGTTCAGGGAGATTATGTTTCTACTCCTGTTGATAAATCAGATATCGCTAACTTTTGGCAAGCTTCTGCATCTTTATTATTTAGATTTGGTAACACAGATAGAGATAAAGACGGAATCTTAGATAAAGATGACAGATGTCCAGATACTCCAGGTTTAGCTGAATTCCAAGGTTGTCCTGATACTGACGGAGACGGAATTCCAGATATCGATGACCAATGTCCAGATGTTGCAGGTCCAGTTGAAAACAACGGTTGTCCTTGGCCAGATACTGACGGCGATGGTGTAGTTGACAAAGATGACGCTTGTCCAGATGTTGCTGGTCCAGCTGAAAATAACGGTTGTCCTTGGCCAGATACTGACGGAGACGGAATCTTAGACAAAGATGATGCTTGTCCTACCGTTCCAGGTCTTGCTCAATATAACGGTTGTCCTAAACCTAAATCAGTAACTGCTACTGAAGTTGAAGGTGAATTGAAAAATATCTACTTCGACTTTGACAGAGCAACTATCAAAGCTGAATCAAATCCAAGATTAGATGCTGCTGCTAACATTATCAAAGCTGACAGAGGTAATTATTTACTAGAAGGTCAAACTGATAAAAAAGGTCCAGAAGCTTATAACTTAGACTTATCAAGAAGAAGAGCTGCTGCTGTAGTTTCTGCTCTAGATGCAAGAGGAGTTGATCCAACTTCACTTAAATCTATCGGAGTTGGTGAAGCGAAAGCTGTAGTTCCAGAAAATGCTTCGAACGAGGAAAGACAACAAGACAGAAAAGTTGTTGTTAGAGCAATTGAAGATGCTGCTGAGTGGGCAACTTATACAAAATCTGACGTAGCTGTTAAAAAAGCTGCTGCTAAGAAAAAAGCTGCTACTAAAAAGAAAAAATAATTAAATTATTTTTCTAAATAATAAACACCCTCGAATTTCGGGGGTGTTTTTTTGTGAACTAATTTGTATTTTTGCAACAACTAAAATCAAAAATTATGGGACGCGCGTTCGAATATAGAAAAGCCTCTAAAATGGCACGTTGGGATAAAATGGCCAAAACATTTTCTAAAATTGGTAAAGACATCGCTCTTGCAGTGAAAGCAGGAGGGCCGGATCCGGATTCAAATCCTTCGCTTAGACGATGTATCCAAAATGCAAAAGGTGCAAATATGCCGAAGGATAATGTAGAGCGGGCCATCAAAAAAGCAAGTGGTGCCGATGCAGAGAACTATGAGGAGATTACTTATGAAGGTTATGGTCACGGTGGCGTCGCATTCTTCATTGAATGTACGACCAATAATCCAACCAGAACTGTTGCAAATGTAAGAGCCATCTTCAATAAATTTGATGGTAATCTTGGTAAAAATGGAGAACTCGCTTTTATTTTTGATAGAAAAGGAATCTTTTCTTTGGATAAATCTTTAATTAAATTGGATTGGGACGATTTCGAAATGGAAATGATTGATGGCGGTGCTGAAGAAATAGAACAGGATGAAGATGAGGTTTTTATTACCACGGCGTTCGAAGATTTTGGAGCACTGTCTCATAAATTGGAAGAATTAGGAATAGAACCTAAGAGCGCCGATGTACAGAGGATTCCAAATAGCACCAAAGAAGTTAATGAAGAGCAATTTAAACTCAATATGAAAATGCTTGAACGCTTCGAAGAGGACGATGATGTGCAGAATGTGTACCACAACATGGAGATCACAGACGGCTTGATGGATAGTTTATAGTTTTGTAATATCGTATTCATCAACATTTAAAGTTCAAGCTGTATCTGTTCATTATATAATAGGAAGATACAGCTTGAACTTTTTTTATCTTCATCGCTTTGCACTCTTGGTTGTTAGGACAAGCAATTACTGAAATAGAGTTGCATTTGCTTTTAGTCAAATGAGTATTTCAAATTTTAAAGTTTCAGCGGTAGGAGAAATAAAAAAATGGTAGTAACTGATAATCGAATTACCGTAAACTACCCAAATGATATTTAATAAATAATAGAATATGAGGTCTTGCCGTTTAAAGCAAGCGCCTGCTATCTTAAAAGATCATTCTATTTTAGAACACTGACTTCCAAAGAACTGTCTCCAAAAACCTTGATGAATGCTTTTGTATAATCCTCTTTCGTTGCGAAATTTGGATTTTCCATAAATTTCTGGGGATTCACAGCAAATAAGGGGAACCAAGTGCTCGAAATTTGAACCTGAATTTTATGCCCTTTTTTAAAGGTGTGAAGAACATCCTGTAATTTTACTTCTACGGCAGTTTTTTGGTTTGGAACCAGCGCTTCTCCTTTCTCTCTGGAATTTCTAAATCTTGCAGGCATAATTTCGCTGCGAACCATTTGATGATAATTTCCATAAATCACACCTTCTTTCTTTTCTTTTGGCACAAAATCTTGCGGATAAACGTCAATTAATTTTACAGCAAAATCTGCATCGGTAGAAGTTGAAGCGATATTGAGCTTCGCCAGAATTTCGCCAGTTAAAGTGAGGTCTTCAGTTAGAATATCGGTGGTGAAGGTAAGTACATCTGGCCTTCCTTCCGCAAAACGCTGATCTTCGCTCATATAATTTCTTGGGGTAAAGCCATTGAAATCTTTTAAATTTGCTGAGCTAAGGACAGGATTGTTTGGGTCACTGTAATATTCAGAAGCAGTACTGGAAGGATTATTTTTTAAAGTGCCATCGGCCAGGTAGAAATTTACCTTTTTAGCGTCTTTTGGCGGGTAGGTCGTAAATTCTTTCCACTCCATTTTTCCGGTGTCGAACATGGTGGCTTCCGGTAAGCCTGCATCAACTTTAGAATTGCCTTTTAAATAGTGCTTAAAAAACGGAGTTTCTAATTTTGTTTGATAATACGTTGCAATACTGTCACCGAAGTAAATTTCGTTATGAAAATGATGTCCGGTTTCGCGTGCCCAGGCACCATGAGAAAATGGACCCATTACAATCGTATTTTTCGCTTTCGGACTGGTCTTTTCAATCGTTTTATAAATGTTTAAAGGACCGGATAGATCCTCAGCATCAAACCATCCGCCTACGGTCATGACTGCATGATTAATGTTTTTTAAATGTGGAAGTAAACTCCTTTTCTGCCAGTAATCATCGTAATTGGGATGATTCATAATTTCAGTCATGAAGAAATTATCTTTGTAATATTTCTCATATCCATCTTTCAAAGTTCCCATGTCCCGATAAAACTTTAAGCCATCTTCAGACGTCTGTTTTACAAAAGTATCCATATACCATGCTTTATCTTCCGGCTTGCTTTTCTGAATTCCAAATACAGGAAAGGTTCTGAAATAGCCTAACATAAATCTTCCATTATGAAGAAAATCATCATTCCAAAAATCTGAGATAGGCGCTTGTGGAGAAGAGGCCACCAATGCAGGATGTTCTGAAATTGTACCTGCAGCGGTATAAAATCCTGGATAAGAAGTTCCGTACTGACCTACCTTTCCATTGTTATTATCAATGTTTTTCAATAACCACTCAATGGTGTCATACGTGTCTGTACTTTCATCCACATCTTTTTTAGTTTTATGCTCAACCTGAGGCGTCATGTTGGTAAAGGTTCCTTCACTCATATATCTGCCACGAACATCCTGATAAACAAAAATATATTGATCCTTCATCAAATATTGATTCGGCCCCAAAGAGGATTTATATTCATTTTCACCATAGGGCGCAACACTATAGCAGGTTCGCTGCATTAAAAAAGGATATTTGATCTTTTTTGAAATGTCTTTCGGAATATAGATCGAGGTGAATAATTTTATGCCGTCGCGCATTGGGATGTACACTTCTTTTTTTGTGTAATGCTCTTTTACGAAAGTGTTGTCTGGTCTTTGCTGCGCCATTCCAAATACGAAGTAGAATGTCAGTAAAACTTGAAGGATTTTTTTCATATAATTAATTTTAACGAATTTATGAAATAATTTGTAGAAATTTGGATTTAGAAAAAACCTTATGGAACTTTTTGATTTTATTCACGATCCACATTTCAATTGGCTTCCGAAAGATGGAACGGTTAATTATTATGGAAAAATTTTGACAAAGGAAGAAGCAGATTATTTTTATTTAAATCTTTTAGAAAAGATAGACTGGAAAAATGATGAGGCCATTATCTTTGGAAAGAAAATTTTAACCAAAAGAAAAGTTGCCTGGCATGGGGACAAAGACTTTAATTATACCTATTCGAAGTCTACAAAAACAGCACTTCCCTGGAGTGAAGAGTTGCTTCTTTTAAAAAATAAAATAGAGGAGAAGACAGGAGAAAAGTTTAATTCATGTCTGCTGAATTTATACCACGATGGCAGCGAAGGCATGGCATACCACAGCGATGCGGAAAAAGATCTGAAAAAAAATGGAACCATAGCTTCCCTCACTTTGGGAGCAGAGCGAAAATTTTCTTTTAAACATAAAACCTCTGGAGAAAGAATAGATTTATTTTTGGAGCACGGAAGTTTATTAATAATGAAAGATGAAACGCAAACCAATTGGCTTCACCGATTACCCCCGACAAAAAAGATAAGGACTCCAAGAATCAATTTGACCTTCCGGATGATTGAAAAAACATCGACTTGAAATTTAATTTTAAATCATTATATTTGATTTCATGTTAAAGTAATTTGAATTATTTGACAACGTTTCATAAAAAAAAATTAAGAAAAATTTATTATTTTTTAAGAAGGAGAGAAACTTATAATGAGTAATTTTGATACTATATATTAATAACAAACCTATTTAACTATGAAAAAAACAATGGCAATGGCCACATTAGCACTTGCAGTATCTTTCGGATCAATTTCTTGTAAAAAGAAAGTGACTGATGCAGAACTTCAAACTCAGGCAACAACAGTTGTAACTTCTAACCCGAACGCTACAGTAGAAGTAAAAGACGGAACAGCACACTTAAGCGGAACATTCACAGATCAAGCTTCAAAAGATCAAATGATTGCTTCACTAAAAGCAATTCCTGGAGTTAAAGATGTAATGGATATGTCGACAATTGAGGCACCAATGGTTGTAGAAACTACCAGTGCCGTAGATCCGGCAAACGTACAGAAAGTAACAGATGCTTTAAAAGATTTCCCATCTGCTAAGGCAGAAGTAATTAATGGCGAATTAACCATCACCGGGAATGTATCTCCAGAGCAGGCACGTAAAATTAAAATGTCTGTAGACGCAATGCAAGTAGGAAAAGTAAACTATAATTATACTGTAAAATAATTGAAAATGAGTACATTACAAGATAAATATGCAAGTGTGATTTCTGCAGCACAATCTGCGGGAATTGCTGACCTAAAAGTTTCTGAGCAAAACGGGATTCTATATGTTGCCGGAAATGCAAGCACTTCTGCAGCGAAAGATGCAGTTTGGAATGCCCTTGGCGCAATTGATTCTACTTATTCTGCTTCAGATATCAATGTCGATGTTCAGGTAGCAGGATTATCTGCAGGAGCGTCTTTAAAGGTGAATACCGATTCTTCTAACCTTAACATCAGACAGGAACCTTCTACAGAAGCTGCTATTGTTGGTAAAGCTGCAAAAGGAGAGTATGTAACTTTGGTGGAGCAAACCTCTGACGAATGGTGGAAAGTGAAAACTGCCGGTGGCGCAGAAGGTTATGCTTACGCTAGGTATTTGCAGGCATAAGAAGATCTTTATTTAAAATACGAAACCTCTGATGATTCAGAGGTTTTTTTATTGGAAATTATTCTAATAAACCGGCGGCGTGCCTTTAGAAAAGACAACTTAAGATCAAAATACCTTCTTTCTCTACAATTTTCATATTTACATTTTTTGTTCAGTCAATAAAAGACTTTTTTAAATAAAGAAGAGTCATTTCCATTATTATATTAAAAATCCAAGATAGGAGCAAGTCAATCGTTTATCCGAAAAAGAATTGTAAATCAAACTTTCACAAAAAAACATATATTTGTAATCTTACAATAAAAAATATATATGAAAGGTCAAAACAAACTGTTCATCGCCATCATTATCGCTCTAATCGTGGGCGTTGTTATGGGTGGAGTCGTGCATCTTCAATATCCTGACAGTTCCGAAGGATTCTCAAAAAATATAAAACTTTTAGGCACAATATTCATCCGTTTGGTGCAGATGATCATTGCACCGTTGGTATTTACCACTTTAGTAGTAGGTATTGCTAAAATGAGTGATATTAAAATGATTGGAAGGGTGGGAACCAAAGCCATGCTCTGGTTTATTACCGCTTCTTTGGTTTCGTTAATGATCGGGTTGGTGTTTGTAAACTGGTTAGAGCCGGGCTTGGTCATGCAGCTGGACAAACCCGCAGCGGATGCCGCTACCGAAGTCGTTGCAAACAGTCAGGGATTATCTTTAGAAGAATTTGTAAAACATGTGATTCCTAAAAGTTTATTCGAAGCATTCGCAACCAATGAGGTTTTACAAATCGTAGTATTCTCCATCATGTTCGGAGTTGCTTTGGCGAATATGGGCGAAGAATATACGAAGCCCATAGTTAGAGCATTAGATATTTGTGCTCATGCCATCTTAAAAATGGTAGGTTATATCATGTGGTTTGCGCCACTCGGTGTACTGGGCGCGATCGCGGCAGTAGTAGCAACGAATGGTTTTGAGATCTTTAAAGTGTATGCCATCTATCTGCGGGATTTCTTCTTTGCATTGGGGGTTTTGTGGATGGTTCTTTGTATCGTAGGTTATTTCATCTTAGGAAATCGTTTATTCGAATTGTTAAGAAGGATCAAAGAACCTTTGTTAATTGCATTTTCGACTACAAGTTCAGAAGCAGTTTTCCCAAAATTGGTTGAAGAACTCGAAAGATTCGGTTGCAACAACAGAATTGTCTCCTTTATTTTACCTCTGGGATACTCTTTTAATCTAGATGGAAGTATGATGTACATGACTTTCGCAGCCATTTTTATCGCTCAGATTTATGGGATTGATATGACTTTGGGGCAGCAGATCATCATGCTTTTAGTTTTAATGTTAACCTCCAAAGGAATCGCAGGGGTACCAAGAGCAAGTTTGGTCATCATTGTGGCAACCTGCACCATGTTTGGAATTCCACCCGAAGGAATTGCCTTGATTTTACCAATTGATCATTTCTGCGATATGGGAAGAAGTATGACCAATGTTTTAGGTAATGCTTTAGCAACTTCTGCAGTTTCTAAATGGGAAGGACAGCTCGATAATCACGGCGGAGATTTATAAAATGAGATATTCCTCCACGGAATGCAGAATAAAAAATCTTTAAAATGATCCCTTACTAATTTACCTTTATGGAAATCATTGCAAAAATTTTAATTGGATTGGTTGCCTTAGAGCATCTGTATATTTTATATATGGAAATGTTTGCCTGGGAAACATTAGGTAAGAAAACCTTCAAAGGCTCATTAAAAGAGGAATTGTTTAAACCGACAAAAGGACTGGCAGCAAATCAAGGGTTATACAATGGTTTTCTTTCTGCGGGATTAATTTGGTCGCTCATCATCACCTCAACCTCTTGGGCAGAAAATGTGGCAATTTTCTTTTTGTCTTGCGTTATTGTAGCCGGAATATTCGGTGCAATTACCGCCTCCCCAAAAATATTTTTTGTTCAGGCTCTCCCAGCGATATTGGCGCTGATTGCAACATTGTACTTTGGTCTCAATTAGAATCAGTAGTAAATCTATAGGATCTTTATCGACATCAAATAAATAAATAAATCCCGTTTTCAGAACGGGATTTTTCTTTAAAATTTAAGGAAGTATTTAACTTCTCTCACAGCCTCTTCTGCTATCATTAAATGTTACTGCCAATAGATTTTAAAAGCGATAAGATCAATTTCTACTTTCCCCCAATCTTTATTTTTCCACTTAGATAACTTTAAAAAAATAATTGCCGCAAATTTATTTGACCATGATCTCATCCACAAAAATAAATGCATCACCTCCAAAACCTTGATGCCACTCCGGGAGTTTGCCGAAATTTTTCGCAACAATTTTAAGATATCTTGCTTCTGTTGGAACAATTGCAGCTTTAAATTCTCGCACAGTATTTTCTGTAATTTTTGGATCCAATGTGTTTTCCACGGTGGCAATTTTGAAAAAATCTTTGTTGTTAGAAGATAAATAGTAATCCACTTCGGTTGGCATCAGAATCCAGCTTCGGCTGTCCTGCAAATAGCGGGAAGAGATTTCACTTATCTTTCGCTGCATTTTTAAGTCAACTACGGCCTCGAAATCCTGCGACTGAAAACCTTGCCAATTTCCTTTTCTCCAGTTCTCATCACCCAGAATTCCATCAATCAATCCGCCTGTTCCACCCGCATCATATTGCGGGTTGTACTTCGATTTTGTCTCAATGGACCAGTTATTTGGCTTCCGATTAAAAAATGCAGTAACCACCGAACTTTTTTCACCTTTATTCTCGGCGTAGGCAGAAATCGTGGTGGTTTTAGAAATTCGGAATGGCTTTTTATAAGGAATAAATCGCTTTCTCACATTAGCATCATCTTCATCCAAAGTCATATAAAAGATTTTATCTTTTGGATTCAAAGCTTTAATTTTCACTTTAATTGGTTTGTCAAAAACGGAGTTTGAAGATTCGATAATTGGAGCAACAACCAGATCGGGAACTTTTAGCGGCTCTAATTTTTTAATGTTTTCAAAGCCTAAATTTTCAAGTTCAATTTTTGGAGTCGTCGGTGTAATAATCTTTGAAGTACCATCTTCAAAATTTATTTTTACTTTTTCAAAGTAAGGAGTCGTCGTTTCCCAGCCAACTTTCCCCGGAGTTATAGGATATATTCTCATGGAACTCAACACAAACCAGGAGCTCATTTGTCCGCAATCTTCATTTCCAATCAAACCGTCGGGTGTGTTTTTGTAGAAGTTATCCAGAATAAATTTAATTTTTTCGTCTGTCTTTTCCGGCCTTCCAACTTTATTGTAGAGATAAGCAATATGATGACTCGGTTCATTTCCATTAGCATATTGGCCCATAAGTCCGGTGATGTCGACTTGTTCCCTACCGGTTGTTTTTTCGGAGGCTGAAAAAAGTCCATCCAGAAATTTTTCAAATTTTTCCTTACCACCATGAAAGGCGATCAAGCCTTCAATATCTTGTGGAACGAAAAAAGAATATTGCCAGGAATTTCCTTCCGTGAAATTATTATTGACTTCATTTGGTTCAAAGGGTTGAAGCCAGCTGCCATTCTTTCTGGCCTGCATAAAACCAGTCTCCGGATTGTAAAGATTTTTCCAGGATTGCGACCGCTTCATAAAATAGTAGTAATCTTCTTTTTTATTTAAAATTAGAGCCATCTGCGCAATACACCAGTCATCGTAAGCATATTCCAAGGTTTTCGAAACACTTTCATGTTCATCTTCTACGCTGATATAGCCGTTCTGTTTGTAAGCATTCAATCCGAAGTGATCTTCCATTGCCGATTTTTTCGCAGCCTCATAGGCTTTTTCATAATCGAAACCTTGAATATTTTTTGCCATCGCATCTGCGATTACAGAAACGGAGTGATAACCGATCATACAAAACGTTTCATTGCTTGCGAGTTCCCAAACCGGCAACCTTCCGCCTTCGTCATATTGTTTGATAAAAGTATTAATGAAATCAGAAGTTCTTTTTTTATCTATTAAAGTCATCAAAGGATGATAAGCACGAAAAGTGTCCCACAGAGAAAAGACCGAGTAATAATCAAAACCTTCCGCCGTGTGAATTTTATTGTCGCGGCCGCGATATTTCCCATCAACGTCCATTGCAAGATTTGGCTGCATCATCGTGTGATATAATGCCGTATAGAAAACTGAAAGCTTGTCTTGATCTGAAGAAGTCACTTCTATTTTCGAAAGTTCTTTGTTCCAATCATTTTCCGCATTCTTTTTAATAAATTCAAAATCGCTGGATTTTCCTTCCGCCAGCATGTTTTTTCGCGTTCCTTCATAAGAAGTTGGAGATAGGGCGACCTTAATTAAAATCTTTTCGCCCTTTTTTACGGAAGTCGAAAAAGCCAAAGCTATATTTTGCCCGGAAAAAGTGGTGGCGCTGGATTTATCTTTTTTAGAGGCAACAATTTTCATAGGTTTTGAAAACTCTATTCTGGCAAAAATGTATTGATTCGTGGCCCAAGCTTCACTTCGTCGGAAAACCTCAATTGTTTTAGAGTCAATGATCCGAATTTCTCCTTCGAGCAGTTTATCGCGGTGATTTAAGTCTAATATAATGTTTGCATTTCCTTTTTTATTAAAAGTATATTCATGATATCCCACTCTTTTTGTGGAAGTAAGTTTCGCATCAATATTAAATTTATCTAATGTAACCTGGTAAAATCCGGCACTGGCTTTTTCGTTTTGATGAGAAAATTCGGTGGAATATTCTTTAGGGTCCAAACTGGCCTTTCCCATCGTGGGCATCAATAAAATATCACCATAATCGGACACACCGGTTCCGTTCAGGTGCGTGTGCGAAAAGCCATAAATTATTTTGTCTGAATAATGATAACCGCTGCACCCGTCCCAACTTCCATCAATTCGAGTATCTGGGGAAAGTTGCACCATACCAAAGGGAACGGTTGCCCCCGGAAAAGTGTGTCCGTGACCACCCGTTCCTATAAAAGGATTTACATATTGCGCAAAATTCTGTGCATTAAGGATGAAAAAGGAAAAAATAAAAAGGAAGACGGAGATTTTTTTCATGATAAAAAACTTGATGAGTGAAGATATTAAAAAATTAAGCACCCACAATACATGAACTTTATCAATAACTTTTATTGATTCTAAATAAGAAAAAATTGCCTAAATTTGTAATTCAATTTATAGAAGAAAATTATGTTGACGAAAGAAAAAGTTCAGTCGTTTCTGAAAGAAATAGAAGTTGATGATTTGGTACACAATTTCCAGGTCATGGGGAATGATGTTTATATTGATATGACGGCTCATTCACCGGCAATGCACGAAAAGAAAAAGCTGGAAGCTGCGATGAAACAGGCGTTTGCATCCCAGTTTGGGGAAGATATTGTTCTAAAATTAAAAATTGCCTCTCCAGAGCCTTCTGAAGTACAGCAAAATCAAATCAAAGGAAAGCAGATCAAAGGAATTCAAAATATCATTGCCATCGCTTCGGGTAAAGGAGGCGTTGGTAAATCTACGGTGGCCGCTAATATTGCGGTGACTTTAGCAAAAATGGGATTCAAAGTTGGAATTCTTGATGCTGATATTTATGGGCCGTCTGTTCCAACCATGTTTGATACGGAAGGGGCGAAACCTATTTCTGTAGAGGTTGACGGAAAAAGTATGATGAAACCCATCGAAAATTATGGTGTAAAGATGTTGTCTATCGGATATTTCTCCGGAGCCAACCAAGCCGTAGTATGGCGTGGACCGATGGCTTCAAAAGCTTTGAACCAAATGATCCGTGATGCAGCTTGGGGAGAACTGGATTTCCTCTTAATTGACCTTCCACCGGGAACAGGCGATATTCACCTGTCGATCATTCAGGAGGTTCCTGTAACTGGTGCAATCATCGTAAGTACACCGCAACATGTTGCTTTGGCAGACGTAAGAAAAGGGATCGCAATGTTCCAGATGGAAAGTATTAACATTCCTGTTTTAGGATTAATCGAAAACATGTCGTACTTTACCCCTGAAGAACTACCGAATAATAAATATTATATTTTTGGAAATCAGGGAGCGCAGTATTTAGCAGAAGATTTAGGAATTCCTGTCTTAGGAGAAATACCTTTAATACAAAGTGTGCGTGAAGCCGGAGATGTCGGCAGACCTGCAGTTTTACAGGAAAACTCTTTAATCTCTGAAATTTATACCAAGACCACTCAGAATATGATTGAAAGTTTGGTAGAGAGAAATAAAAACCTTCCGCCAACGGAAGCGGTGAAAATTACAACTATGGCAGGTTGTTCCCCGAAAAAGTAAATTCTTACTTTTGAGGATAATAATTCATTTTTACCCTATTGGGGAACTGATTTTACAATGATGAACAAACAAATAACACACGAAGAAACTGTAACCAAAGTGATGCATGCTTTAGAAAGCATTCGTCCGTTTTTGAATAAAGATGGTGGCGATATCGAACTGATCGATGTGAAAGATCATATCGTATTGGTAAAATTGCACGGCAACTGTAATGGCTGTCCTATGAGTTTCTCAACCATGAAACTGGGCGTTGAAAATACAGTAAAGCAATTTGCTCCCGAAATTCTCGAAGTTTTGGCAGTCGAATAATCTTTATGATTAAACGAAAGAAAATTAGAACGGGCCTTTGGTCCGTTTTTTTGTGAAATCCTACGCAGAGTATCTATAAATTCAATTATTTCTTTAAATCTAAATAGGATTGAAATTAAATTAATATTTTAGCGGATTAAACGAAAATTATATGATTGCCATAATAGACGGCGGTTCTACCAAATGTGACTGGGTTATTCTGGAAAACTCTGGCAAACCTCATTTGAAAACGACAACTTTGGGTTTTAATCCCAATATCATCAATCCCGATTTTATAATGAAAGAGATTGATCGGAATCCCGAATTATTCTTTCTTAAAAATCATATCGAAAAAATATTCTTTTATGGTTCCGGATGTGGGACTGAAGCCAATGCCAAAAAGGTGGAAGATGAATTTGTGAAGATTTTTCCCCAGGCAGAAGTGAGAATTAAAGAAGATATGACGGCCGCAGCTTATGCGGCCTATAATGGGAAACCGGCAATGGTTTGTATTTTGGGAACAGGATCAAATTCCTGCTTCTTCGATGGAGAAAAAATTAGAGTTGATTTACCTTCGCTCGGCTTTTTAATCGGTGATGAAGGAAGCGGAAGCGCTCTAGGTAAAAATCTGCTGCGCCGTTTTTTCATGAAAAAGCTGCCACAGGATTTGGAACGCGCTTTTATCAACACTTACAATCTCACCATTGATGAGGCGATAAAAAACATGTATCATAATCCCAGAGCCAACGCGTATTTGGGGGAATTCAATAAATTTATCGCCGAGCATAAAAGTCATTCCTATTTTCAAAATATGGTTTTTGATGAAATGAAGAATTTTTTGGATTACCAAGTCTTGCCTTACAAAGAAGCGGGTGAGGTTGAAATTAATTTCATCGGGTACATTGCTTATATTTACGAAGATATTTTACGTTCTGCCGCAGCTGAACTAAATCTAACCATCGGAAAAGTGGTGCAGAAGCCCATAGAAAGTTTGGTAGATTATCACAAAAAATACATCCTGAATCTCGACTGATTT
The DNA here is from genome assembly GCF_003860585.1 of Kaistella carnis. Taxonomy (NCBI): domain Bacteria; kingdom Pseudomonadati; phylum Bacteroidota; class Flavobacteriia; order Flavobacteriales; family Weeksellaceae; genus Kaistella; species Kaistella carnis. The sequence goes on from NZ_CP034159.1 coordinate 2,799,246, forward strand.
TAAATCGGTAAAAAAAAGTATATCCTAACCGCGGAAGAGGTTTTGTACCTTAAACCGTTAAAAAATATTATTATATGTCCACTAAAAATAACAGAGACCAAAAGAATTTTAACCAGGCAGCCTTGGATTATCATAGTGTAGAACCCAAAGGAAAGATTGAAGTAATCCCGTCCAAACCACATTCTTCCCAAAGAGATTTATCCCTTGCTTACTCGCCGGGAGTTGCGATTCCTTGTTTGGAAATTGAAAGAGACCCAAAATTAGCCTACGAATATACCGGAAAGGGAAACCTGGTCGCCGTAATTTCAAACGGAACGGCAGTTTTAGGATTGGGTGATATCGGTGCAGAAGCATCAAAACCAGTCATGGAAGGAAAAGGATTGCTGTTTAAAATATTTGCAGATATTAATGTATTTGATATTGAAATCAACGAAAAAGATCCTGATAAATTTATAGAAATTGTAAAAGGGATTGCGCCAACTTTTGGTGGAATTAACCTGGAAGACATCAAAGCTCCCGAAGCTTTTTATATAGAACATCGATTAAAAGAGGAGTTGGATATTCCATTAATGCACGATGATCAGCACGGTACGGCAATTATCTCGGCAGCAGCCTTGTTGAATGCGCTTGAGATTGCAGGAAAAAAAATCGATGAGGTGAAAATGGTTGTAAATGGTGCAGGTGCTGCAGCAGTTGCGTGTACCAAACTTTATCTGGAACTCGGCCTTAAAAAAGAAAATATATTGATGTGTGATTCCAAAGGAGTCATTAATCATAAAAGAACAAATCTGACGCCTGAAAAACTAGATTTTGTCGCGAATACAGAAATGGAAACTCTGGCTGAAGCTTTAAAAGGAGCCGACGTTTTTATCGGACTTTCCAAAGCCGATGTGATGACTCCGGAAATGCTTTTGAGCATGGCAGAAAACCCAGTCGTTTTCGGCCTGGCAAATCCAAATCCGGAAATAAATTATGAGCTCGCAATGGAAACCCGAAAAGATACCATTATGGCGACGGGCAGAAGTGATTATCCTAATCAGGTAAACAATGTTTTGGGATTCCCTTATATTTTCCGCGGTGCCTTGGATGTTCAGGCACGTGGAATTAATGAGGCGATGAAACTTGCGGCAGTAAGAGCGCTGGCCGATCTCGCAAAAGAACCCGTTCCGGAAGCCGTAATTCTTGCTTATAATCTTAAGAATTTAAATTTTGGAAGAGAGTATTTTATTCCAAAACCATTTGATAACCGTTTGATCACCAAAGTATCCATCGCGGTAGCAAAGGCAGCGATGGAAAGTGGAATTGCTGGCAAGCCTATCGAAAATTTCGAAGACTACGAAAATGGTCTGCTAGACAGAATGGGACGGGATGAAAAACTCATCCGTATGATGCAGAACAGAGCACGTTCTAACCCGAAAAGAGTTACTCTTGGTAATGCGGAAGAATACAATGTTCTGAAAGCTGCACAGATACTTTATGAAGAAGGAATTGCCCAGCCGATTTTATTGGGTGAGAAAAAATATGTTCAGGAGCAGATGAAGAAATTCGGTATTGAACTGAATGTTCCGATTGTGGACCCAATGGATGAAGATCAGGAAGAAAACCGTATTAAATACCGGGAAACTCTTTGGAAACTGCGCCAAAGAAAAGGAATGAATGAGTATAAAGCTAAAAGATATGTTCGGCAAAGAGATTATTTTGGACCACTCATGTTGCATCATGGCGACACCGATGCTTTAATCGTAGGATTTTCAAAAAATTATTCTTCTACGCTTAAACCTATTTTAAAAATTATTGAAAAAGAAAAAGGCGTAGATAAAATATCATCAATGATGATGATTATCACCGAAAAGAAACCTTTGTTCTTTGCAGATACGTCTGTTAGTCAAAATCCGACCGCCGAGGATTTGGTAAATATTGCGAGAATGTCTGAGCTTACCGTAAAAACTTTTGCCGTAGAACCGCGTATTGCAATGCTTTCGTTTGAGAATTTCTCCGGTATTTCTGAGACTTCTAAAAAAGTCGCCAAAGCAGTTTCTATTTTGCACGAAAAATATCCTAAAATGATTGTGGACGGGGAAATTCAGCCCGATTTTGCTTTAAACAGCGATCATCTTTCAGATTATCCATTCTCAAAACTGGGAACCACGCCGGCGAACGTTTTTGTATTTCCTAATCTGGAAAGTGCAAATATATCTTATAAAATTATTAGAGGTTTAAAAGTGGCGCAGGTTGTCGGACCTATTTTAATGGGACTGAAAAAACCGGTTCATGTTTTACAGATGCGTGCGAGCGTTGATGAGATCGTGAATTTAGCGACCATCGCGGTATTAGATGCTCAAAGGAGAGAAAAGAAATAGTAATAATTATATAAAAATAAAGCTAAAAAAACACAAATCATGATTTATTCGCTAAAGGGAATTGTGCAGCAGCTTCACCCAACTTCGGTCGTCGTAGACGTACAGGGAGTTGGTTATATGGTGGGGATCAGTTTGCAGACTTCTGAGAAATTAACTTTAGGAAAAGAGACCTTTCTAAACATCCAACAGATCATTCGGGAAGATGCACATTTGCTTTTCGGTTTTAACACAATTTTAGAAAAGGAAATGTTTAATCTGTTAATTAGTGTTAATGGAGTTGGGCCGGTTTCTGCCCTTATTATGCTGTCTTCCTTGTCCCTTACAGAAATAGCCACGGGCATCCTTTCTAACAACAGTGGGATGCTGCAGAAGGTCAAGGGAATTGGGGCAAAAACTGCCGACAGGATCATTGTTGATTTGCGGGATAAAGTACAGAAATTCAATGTTTCTGAGGAAAATATTTCTACATTTGTAAATAATAAAGTCAAAGAAGAATCGTTATCTGCATTAGAGGTTTTAGGAATTTCGAAGAAGATGAGCGAGAAGATTGCCGACCGGATTCTTAAGCAAAACCCCGATCTTTCAGTAGAAGATTTGATAAAGCAAATTTTAAAAAATATTTAACATTTGGAGAAGAATAGTTTTTTTCAGCATAAAGTTTTAGTTTTAGTTTTCACGTGTTTTTCTTTTGCAATCAGTTTTGCACAGGAAAAACCTTCGGACAGTACCTCGATTAGGACAGATTTTTCTCTGCCCGATCCCCTTCGCTATGAAGCCTTCTATGATGTAGGCAGCGGAATGTACATTCTTTATCCGAAAGTGGGAAACATGGTTGTAGGTAATCCGGTATCGATGACGTCGGAGGAGTATTATCAATACATGCTGACCAATCAGCTGAAAGAGTATTATCGGGAGAAGTCCTCTATGAATGCTTTAGGCTACCGGAAAGATCAAACGGAAGCCATTAAAAAAGGATTGCTTCCCTCTGTGAATATAAAAAATCAGTTGTTTGAAACTTTGTTTGGTGGCAATAAAATTGAAATTATTCCGCAGGGATTCGCTTCTTTCGATATTGGCGGCCTCTACCAAAAAATCGACAATCCTTTAATTCTACCCCAAAACAGAACCAACTTCGCGATTGATATTCAACAGCGTATTCAGCTGGGTTTGCTTGGAAAAGTGGGTGAAAACCTTCAGCTTAAAGCAAATTATGATACCCAAAGTGGTTTTGCTTTTGAGAATCGAATGAATTTAGTTTGGCAGGCAAAAGGAAGCTGGAAAGATCTACAATCCAAAGGTTTGAACGATAAAACTACCGGTGGAGAAGATAAAATCATAAAAAGAATAGAATTCGGTAACGTGAATATGCCGCTTTCCACAAGTTTAATTCGCGGTTCGGAATCCTTGTTTGGTTTAAAAACAGAATTTCAGCTGGGTAAAACTTATGGTACTTTGGTGTTCTCCCAACAGCAGGGTGAAGCCAGAACAATTGTTGCTCAAGGCGGCGGCGTAATGAATACCTTTAAATTAAACGCGATCGATTATGAAGATAATCAACACTATTATTTAGGCCGTTACTTTTTAAATAATTATGATCAGGCCTTATTAAATTACCCTCAAATAAATTCCAGAATCAGTATTACCCGAATTGAAGCCTGGGTTTTAGATCAAGGTTCCGGTAATCTTCAGGATCAAAAAGGAATCGTCGGAATTCGTGATTTGGGTGAAGGTGTTGCTGGTTTTCCCGATAACGCACAGAATAATTTATATCAAAGTGTAGTCGCTTTGGGACCTGCAATTCGTGATGTCAATACGGCATACAATGCGATCAACGGACAATCTTTCCCAAATGCCAACGGTTCACCTGAAACTTATGTGGATGGGGAACAGTTTATTTTTAACAGAAAGGCCCGAAAATTAAGCCAAAACGAATTCACCTTTCATCCACAGTTGGGTTATGTGTCTTTAAATCAAAGGCTTAATGACAATCAGCTTTTAGCGGTTTCTTACAGTTATACCTTAAACGGAGATAACAAAGTATATAAAGTAGGAGAGTTCTCCGAGGAAAGTCCGGTTTTAATTACGAAAGTTTTGAAACCAAACAGCACCGTGAAAACAACTTCTCCGATGTGGGATTTGATGATGAAGAATGTGTATTCACTAAACACCAATCAGATTAATCCAGATGGTTTCTTATTAAATGTATATTACCGCGATCCTCAAAGTGGCGGAAAAGTGAATTATTTGCCTACGACCGTAACGAATCCTACTGAGCAGGTAAATCCGAATTTATTGAAATTATTCAATTGGGACCGACTCAATATGAACAACGATTTACAGCAAGGTGGCGGAGAAACTGGAGATGGAATTTTCGACTTTGTGCCTGGAATCACAATAGATCCGGAAAATGGTAAAGTGATTTTTACCAAAGCAAAACCTTTCGGTTCTTTCCTGCAGACTGCTTTAGGAAATAACGATCCGAAGTATGTATTCAACGAGCTTTACGACCAGCAAAAACAAGTGGCTTCCCAAAATAACCTGGCTTTACGCTACACCATGGAAGGCCGTTTCAAAGGTTCGCAAGGAACCGGGATTTCTTTAGGCGCAATCAATGTTCCACAAGGATCCGTAAAAGTGACTGCGAATGGAGTTCAGTTACAGGAAGGTGTTGATTACACCGTAGATTATATGTTGGGAACGGTAAATATTATTAATGAAACGGTGAAACAATCCGGACAGGCAATTAATATTTCCCTTGAAAATCAACTGACTTTTAACACCCAGAGAAAAAGATTTTTAGGTTTAAACTTAGAAAGAAAATTCAACGAACATTTAACAGTCGGTGCGACCGTGGTGAATTATGCGGAAACGCCTTTAACTCAAAAAGTGAATTTCGGTCAGGAAGCGGTGAATAATACCATGGCAGGATTCAATATTTTATACAATAATGAACTTCCTTTCCTTACAAGATTAACAGATAAAATTCCGCTAGTAAATACAGAAGCACCTTCGAACTTAAGCTTTATGGCAGAAGGTGCATATTTAATTCCGGGGCAGAATAAAGGAATTGGCGATCAGTCTTATATTGATGATTTTGAACAGAGCACTTCTAAGATCTCTCTAAAAGAACCTGCGATGTGGAGCTTAGCTTCGAAGCCTGAAAAAAATCCGGAGCCTATATTTTCAAATGGTAATTTGAACGATAACCTGGCCCATGGAAATGGAAGAGGTTTATTGACCTGGTACAATATCGACCCAAGATTTTACGGAATTGGAGGAAAAGCACCGAATGGAATTAATGCAGCCGCGGTTTCTAATCACGCTTCAAGAAGAGTACAGACTTCAGAATTATACAACAGCCGAGATTTCGTGGCAGGTGAACAATTGTATACGAATACTTTTGACGTGAGTTATTTCCCAACAGAAAGAGGACCGTATAACGTAAATCCAAATTCCGAATCAACACAGGAACGTTGGGCCGGTTTAATGCGACCGATCTCAGTGTCAAACTTTACCAATTCCAATATCGAATATGTAGAATTCTGGATGATGGATCCTTATGCTGATGGAAATCCACTTGGAGCCCAGCCCAAACTACTCTTACAGTTAGGAAATGTCTCCGAAGATGTTCTGAAAGATGGTAAGTTGATGTACGAAAACGGTTTGCCAACGGCGACTACACCAGCAAATACTACAACAACGAACTGGGGAGTTCAGCCGAATCAATTCCCGGTACTGTATGCATTTTCTTCGGAAGGAGAAGATCGGGTGGCTCAGGATTTAGGTTACGATGGATTGGATGCGTTAGGTGAGGCTGAAAAATTCGGCACCAATTTCGTGAATTCGGTGACCAATGTTTCCGATCCGGCTTCTGATGATTTTGTCTTTTATTTATCAGATAAATTTCAGGGGACTCAAGCATCTTCTTTGATGGAACGCTATAAATATTTCCGTGGACCGGAAGGGAACTCTCAAAGTAATACCTTGGAAGTTGCTACTCAAACTCCGGATGCCGAAGATATTAACCGTGATTACAACTTAGATCAAAGTGAAAACTACAACCAATACACCATTAATTTAGATCAAAGTAATTTGGTACTGGGACAGAATTTCATTGTTGATGTAAAAGAAGTAGAAGCGAAATTTCAAAATGGGCAAACAAGCACTAATAAATGGTTCCTTTTCCGGGTTCCTGTTGCTCAGTTTGATACTGGTGCGGGGGAAGCTGATCCTTCTATTTTAAATAATGTGCGTTTTGCCAGAATGTTGTTGACCGGTTTTGATCAGACTTCAACTCTTCGTTTCGGAACCCTTGATTTGGTAAGAAGTGACTGGAGAAAATACACCAAAAATATTGCAACAAATACGGGCGAAACGGAAGGAATTGATTTCGTGACCGATCAAAACCTGGATGTTGGAAGTGTTAATTTAGAAGAAAATGGTTTAAATCAGCCACCATATGTTCTTCCTCCGGGAATCGACAGACAGGTTCTAAGCGGAAACGCGGGCGCTCAAAGACAGAACGAAGCTTCACTATATATGAAAGTACAGCCATTAGAGAAAAACTCTTCTCGTGGTGTCTTCAAAAATGTGGCTTTGGATATGCGTCGTTACAAAAATTTAGAGCTTTTCGTACACGCAGAAGATTTAAAAGATGTTAATTCTTCTAACTATGATGAAGATGCCAAATTCTTTATCCGTTTTGGAAGTGATGCAACAGACAATTACTACGAGTATGAAGCTTCTTTAAAATACACCTCTAAAAACGCGAGATCTCCATTAGAGATTTGGCCTTCAGAAAACACAGTGGATTTAGCCATTCAAAATTTTGTAGATGCTAAATTGCGAAGAGACCAGGATTTCCCAACTCAGATTGACATTCGTCGCGAAGATGTAGAATATGGTTCACTGGATCCTAATAAAAAGATCTACATTAAAGGTCGCCCGAGTTTAGGAAACGTGACTACGATTATGTTAGGAGTCCGAAACAAAAATGCGGTCGTCAGTAAAGATCTTGTTTTATGGGTGAATGAAATCCGTCTTTCGGAAATTGAAAACAAAGGAGGTTATGCCGGAAACGCTAGTGTAAACTTCAATTTGGGAGATTTTGCTTTGGTAAATGCAAATGGGTCCTATTCCACAATTGGTTTTGGTGGAATTGCGGAAAAACCGTCCGAAAGATCCCAGTCAGCGCAGTCTGCTTTTAATATCAATACTACCGTAAACGTAGATAAGTTCTTACCGGAAAAAATAGGTTTAAAAATTCCTGTAAATTATTCTTATACGCAAACCATTGAAGATCCTAAATATAATCCGCTGGATAATGATGTGACTTTCGAGAATGCGCCAAACAGAGAAGAACTGAAAACGGTTGCCAGAACTTATACACAGCAAAGAAGTATTGGTGTAGTAAACATGCGTAAGGAAAGAATGAATCCGAACAAAAAACCGAAATTCTATGATGTAGAAAACCTTTCGGTAACGACGATTTATAACGACGACTATTTCCGCGATGTGTATACTAAGAAAAATTACCGACAGTATTTACGTGGATACATTGATTATAATTACTCCTTTAAACCTTATGTCATCCGACCATTCAATAAAATGGTAAGCGACACGGCGAAGTCTTATAAATATTTACGTTGGTTAAAAGAAGTGAACTTTAATCCAGTTCCGACAAGATTATCTTTCCGAACAGAAATCGACCGTAATTACAACGAATTAGAGTTTAGAAATATCGATGCTATTCTGGGCGGTAATGCAGGTCAGGATTTTGATGTCATCAGAAACAGAAATTTCTATTTTGGCTGGCAATATGGTTTAGGATTTAATTTCACCAAATCTTTAAAGCTGGAAATAAATTCTGCAATGCGTACACTGAATGATAATTTGAGTGTGTATGACATGAACAATAAATCGATTTTCGCTGATCCTTTCCGCGCAGGTCGACCGGTGTTATACAACCACAGAGTTCAGTTAAACTATCGATTGCCGTTCGAATATTTACCTTATTTGGATTTCATCAATGCTGAATTGGGTTACGGTTTTACTTATAATTGGAATGCAAGAAGTACCGTTCTCACCAGTTTCGTAAATCCTGAAACCGGAGTTGCAGAAAGTTTAGGAAGCATTGGTCAAAACACCAATAATATCATTGCAACATCTACGGTTGATATGCCAAAATTCTTTGGTAAGTTTAAGTATTTCCAGAACATCAGTGCCAAAATGCAAAAACGTAAACAGGAAGTTGATTCTTTAAATAATGTTTACAATTTAGCCTGGCAGAAAAAGAATAAGAAAAGAGATTTCAAGAACTATAAGTTTAAGAATAAATTGAATCCATTGCAAAGTGTTGCATATGCGTTAACCTCAATTAAACAACTTGATATTTCTTATAATGAAAATAACGGTACCGTTTTACCGGGCTTACTTTCTGCACCGAACTGGTATGGGTACGGACAGACTTTGGGCGGACCAACTTATGGCTTCCTTTTAGGATCACAGGCTGATATCAGAAGAACGGTTATCGAAAACGGCTGGATCTCGAATTCCAATTATATGAATGATCCGTACTCGCAAATGAAGAATCAAAACTTCCTCGCAAACGTGCAGATTATGCCGGTGAATGATTTTAGAATTGATATTAACTTCCTGAAAAATTACAACAGCAACTTCATTCAAGGAGGCTATAATGTAGATGCGGATTCTAATCCTGCAAATGGATTCCAGTTTTCTTTCGGAAGTGATTTAATCACCTATTCCAAAACGGCGTGGACTTTTGGTACTACGTTTACAGATGGTCGCAATATTTATGAGAATATGATCGCCAACGCGAAAGTAATTTCGCAGCAAATGGGTGGTGCTGTTGGCCCGGATGGATATACAGACGGACATTCATTAGCCAATGCCTATGTTTTAGTTCCGGCGTTCCAGGCTGCAGTCGAAGGCAAATCGCCATCAGGTCCTATTGGTGATGCTAAAAAATCGGGCTTCCCACTTCCAAACTGGAGAGTGACGTATTCAGGCTTGAAGAATATTCCGCTCATCAACAGTCAGTTCTCTAAATTTGATATTCTGCATGGGTATACTTCTACGTATACCGCGTCTGGAATTCAGTCGAGTATTGATTATTATAATGTTCAGAATAATTCAATTTCAGACCGGGATGCTTTTGGGGATATTTATAATCCTTATACCTTCTCTCAGGTGGGATATGTTGAAGCATTTGCACCGCTTATTGGTGCCGATGTAACCATGCGTAACAATATGCAGTTCCGTGCACAGTATAATATTGACCGTTTGTTTATGCTTGGTTTGGTGAATCACACTTTAACAGAAGATACCGGGAAAGAATATATTGTAGGATTCGGTTATATTCTGAAGGATTTTAAAATGAAACTGAACTTTAAAGGAAAAGAAAGAACCATTAAAAGTGATCTAAATTTCCGTGGAGATTTCTCTTTAAGAGACAGCCAAACCAGAATCACCAATATTTTACAGGATGATTCACAGGTAACAGGTGGTCAAAGAATGATGAGTTTTAAACTCTCTGCAGACTATAATATGTCTCAGAATTTTAACATTCGATTCTTCTACGATCAGTTGATGACGAAATATAAAATTTCTACGGCGTTCCCACTTTCAACAGTTCGTGCAGGTTTAACGGCGACGTTTACTTTCGGCGGAACCGGCGGCTTTTAATAAATTTTAAATAGTTATGATAAAATTCCTCTCAGATCGAGAGGAATTTTTTTTGAAGAGATAAGTATTTAATTTTATCATGATTTAAGGTGGTCCGCTGGCTTTTTAGAGTGATCATTATTTTAAGTTCCACCCTCATAAAAAGGGATCGGTAAAAACTCTCTTTTGCTTTAGGATGAGGATAGAAATTAAATCCTTATTTTTGCTTTCATAATAGAAACCTATGAATCAAGATATCGACTTCGATGATGATGTATTTACCGGAAAGGAACACACCCCTTTACGTAAGGATGCTTTCGATAAATCTCCGGAAGAAAAAATCGAAATTATTCAAAAACATTTCCATGCAATCATGGAAACTTTAGGCATGGATATGACGGATGATTCTTTAAAAGATTCTCCAAAAAGAGTGGCGAAGATGTATGTCAATGAAATTTTTGGCGGACTTCTTCCTGAGAATAATCCTCGGATTTCTACTTTTTCCAATAAGTACAAATACCGCCAAATGTTGGTAGAAAAAGATATTACAGTTTACTCTTTCTGCGAACATCATTTCTTGCCTATTATTGGGCGAGCGCATGTTGCTTATATTTCGAATGGAGAAGTGATCGGACTTTCAAAAATTAACAGAGTCGTAGATTATTATGCTAAACGTCCGCAAGTTCAGGAACGCTTAACCATGCAAATTGTAGATGCTTTGAAAAAAGCCCTAGGTACCAATGATGTGGCCTGTATCATCGAAGCCAAACATTTGTGCGTGAATTGTCGTGGTATAAAAGATACCGCAAGTTCTACAACAACCGCCGAGCTCAGCGGGCTTTTCAGAACAAATGCAATTACCCGTCAGGAGTTTCTGCATTATGTAGGAAATCGTTCGAGTCTGGATTAATTATTAATTAGATGTTAGACGATAGAATTTAGGTGCTGGACTGAAAATAATTTTTTTAGTTTTAAGTATTTTTTTAACTATTGTGAACTCTCAACTCTCAAGCAAATGCAACTAAAAATATATAACTCCCTTTCGGGCGAAAAAGAAACCTTCACTCCAATTCATGATAATAATGTGGGGATGTATGTTTGTGGTCCAACTGTTTACAGCAATGTTCATTTGGGAAATGTCCGAACTTTTATGTCTTTTGATTTTATTTACCGTTCACTGGTTCATTTGGGATACAAAGTTCGTTATGTACGAAATATTACCGATGCAGGACATTTAACGGACGACGGAGATGTAAATAATGACCGTTTCGTAAAGCAATCCCGTTTAGAAAAACTGGAGCCGATGGAAATTGTACAGAAATATACCGTCGATTTTCATAAAGTCTTGGAGGTATTTAATCTACTTCCACCTACAATTGAACCTACCGCTACGGGACATATCTTAGAGCAGATTGAACTGACTCAAAAATTAATAGATAAAGGATTCGCTTATGAAAGTAATGGTTCTGTATACTTCGATGTTTTAGAATACAACAGTAGAGGCCTAAACTACGGTGAACTTTCCCGTAGAAATATTGAAGAGCTTTTTGCAAATACCCGCGATTTAGATGGTCAGAGTGAGAAAAAAAATCCTCAGGATTTTGCCCTTTGGAAAGCCGCTTCTCCTGCACATATTATGCGCTGGAATTCTCCTTGGGGAGAAGGTTTCCCAGGTTGGCATTTAGAGTGTACTGCAATGTCAACGAAATACCTCGGTGAAAAATTTGATATTCACGGCGGTGGAATGGATTTGAAATTTCCGCACCACGAATGTGAAGTTGCCCAAGGAAAAGCTTGTAATGGAGTGGAACCTGTAAATTACTGGATGCACGCCAATATGTTGACCATGAATGGACAGCGCATGAGTAAATCAACCGGGAATTATATTTTGCCTATGGAACTTGTTTCCGGAAACAATGATTTCTTTGAAAAACCTTTTCATCCAACCATTGTGCGTTTCAACTTTATGCAGGCGCATTACCGAAGTGTTTTAGATATTTCTAATGAAGCGATGGTGGCGAGTGAAAAAGGATTTCAACGTTTGATGGAAGCTATGAAAGTCCTTTCAAATGATAATTTCCCGACTGCTGAAGTGTCAGGTTTTGATTTAAAAGCGTGGAAAGAAAAATGTTATGCTGCTTTAACCGACGATTTCAATTCTCCAATTTTAATTGCCCATCTTTTTGAAGCAGTCAATTTCATCTTTAAATTGAAGGATGGAAAAGAGACCATCATAGAAAACGATTTACAGGAACTGAAAAAATTGATGAGTGATTTCGTTTTTGATGTTTTAGGCTTACAGAATATTGAGGAAAACAATAATGCGAAGTTAGACCAGACATTACAGGTCTTAATCGACTTGCGAAATCAAGCCCGTAAATCCAAGAACTTTGATCTTTCCGACCAAATCCGCGACCGTTTGCTTGCTGAAGGAATTGAGTTGAAAGACGGAAGAGAAGGCACGAGTTATTCGATTTCTTAATTTTGGAAGTAATGACACCTGAAGATTATCTTAAAACATTAAGGTAAAATATAGTTTTACAAAACTTTAAAAGTTTACAACCTTTCTTAATTCTTTTTAAGAAAGGTTTTTTTTATTGCGTTGGAAAAACTCCATTATCTTCATTTTTAATGATTTATCGCACGTTTAAAGTTGACCATTGTAACTGAATGATTATGAGGTGTTAAACCATATCAACTAAAATATAAGAAAAGAGTTTCACTTCAATAATTCATCAAATTTTTCCTAAATTGCGATTCTTAAAGAAAACCTTTTATGAAACTATATCTTAATATCAATTTCCGAACGAAAGTCGGTGAGAATCTGCAAGTTCGCATATTTGAAGATGGAACAGAAGAGAAAGTTCACGCCTTAAAATATTCCGACAACGGAAACTGGCTGGGGGAAATCGATTACTTTTCAAAATCAATTTCTTACAAATATCAGTTGGTGAATAATGCAGGAGGTGTTCTGGACGAAGAGTTTTCTTTACACCAATTAAATTTTCCACATAACTACGATGAATTCGTGATTAATGATTTTTGGAATGCCAAAAATTTCCCCGAAAATTATCTCAATAATAAAATTTTAAAAAATAAACTGCGTCATTTTAAAGCCGATAAAGTTACGGTCTTAAAAAAACATACGCATCTTTTCCGCTTAGAAGCTCCAATCTATCATCCAAACTGGAAAGTCGTGATTCTTGGAAATTGTGACGCACTTGGAAACTGGCAATATCTAAAAACAGTTCCAATGTCCCAAACTGATTTCGGCATTTGGGAAGCAGCAGTAGAACTTCCACAGAATCAAATAATCGAATATAAATACGGATTGTTAAATACGGATTCCGGCGAAGTGTTCGATATTGAATATGGAGAAAATCGCTGGGCATTGCCGAATACTGAAAAGAACATTCTTAAAATTCAGGCGGATCACTTTTTCAAATTTAAGGCGTTTGAAATGTATCACGCTGCCGGAGTTGCCGTTCCGGTTTTTGCTTTACGAACAGCAAGTGGTTTTGGCGTTGGTGAATTTCCAGACTTAAAGGATCTCGCAGATTGGGCGGCTAAAACGAATCTTTCGGTTTTGCAGATTTTACCCATCAATGATACAACCGCTAATTACACCTGGACGGATTCTTATCCTTACGCAGCGATTTCGGTGTACGCTCTTCATCCACAATATTTATCCCTCGAAAATCTGGAATTTCCGCTACCGAAAAATCTAGTTAAAGAATATACTGCAGAAAAAGAAGCTTTGAACGCTTTAAGTCTGATCGATTATGAACAGATGATTTCCGGAAAGTGGAAGTATATTAAAATCATTTTTGACGAGAATAAAGTTGAAATTTTAAAAGACAGAAACTTTAAAAAGTTTATCAAAGAGAATGAAGATTGGTTAATTCCATATTCTGCTTTTTGTGTGTTGAGAGATAAGTACAAAACGCCCAATTTTAATGATTGGAAAACCCACAAAAAATATATTGCCGGAAAAATCTCGCCTTTCTTTACTGCCAAAAATAAAGATTACGAAGCCTCAATGTTGCATGCTTGGGTTCAGTATCAACTTCACTTACAGTTAAAAGATGCGATTGATTATACACACAATTTAGGAATTTCTGTAAAAGGAGATTTGCCGATTGGAATTTACAGGTATTCCGTAGAAGCTTGGGCAGAACCGGAATTATTCGGAATGGATTTTCAGGCTGGAGCACCACCGGATCAGTTTACAGATCTTGGACAAAACTGGGAATTTCCAACCTACAATTGGGAAGCGATGAAAGAAGACGGTTACCGTTGGTGGAAAAATCGTTTTAAAGCATTGGAACAATATTTCGATGCGATGAGAATTGACCATATTCTTGGTTTTTTCAGGATTTGGAGAATGCCGATGAGCGCGACGCAAGGAATTTTAGGATATTTTTATCCTGCGGTTCCGGTGAGAATGGAGGAGTTTCACGCGAGGAATATTAATTTTGATTATGACAGGTTCTGTAAGCCTTTTATAAATGATCAAATTCTTTGGGATTATTTTGGAGAAGAAAGAGATTCCATTCATAACCAGTTTATGAATAATCATTTTGACGGAACTTATACTTTTAAAGAAGAGTTTGATACCCAAAGAAAGTTGACCGATTATTTCAAGACCAACTCTTACGGTTGGGCAGAAGAGCGACTTATTGCTCTTGCCGCAAATGTTCTTTTCTTGCAGGAGCAAGTGAATGAAGAGGAGTTTGTGTATCATCCCCGATTTAATATTGAGAAAACCGATTCTTATAAATACCTGAACATTGACGAAAAAAGAAAGCTTTCGGAACTTTATGTAGACTATTTCTTTAAACGTCAGGATGGCTTATGGTATGAAAAAGCCATGGAAAAACTTCCGGTGATTTTAAATGCAACGGATATGTTAATTTGCGGCGAAGATTTAGGTTTGGTGCCGGAATCGGTGCCACAGGTGATGGATCGTCTAGGAATTACGGCCTTGAAAGTTCAGCGAATGCCATCTGATGATATTCCATGGTACAATCCAAAACATGCGGGATATATGAATGTGGTTACCGCAAGTTCTCATGACAGCTCCACTTTGCGACAGTGGTGGCATGAAGACCGAAGCCTCACGCAGAAATATTTTCATAAACAGTTGGGGCAGTACGGAACAGCGCCTTGGAATTTAGAACCGCAGTTGGCAGAGATGATCATGAAACAGCATCTTTACAATGAAGCGATGTTGGCTATTTTCCCTATTCAGGAGTTTTTGGCGACAGATCAGGCGCTGAGCAATCCGAATATGGATGAAGAACGAATTAATAATCCCGCTGTATTTCCACATTATTGGCGATATAAAATGCATCTTAATTTAGAAGAATTAAAGAATAAAGAAGAATTTAATAACAAAATTGCGGGTTGGGTTTCCGATGCGAATAGAAATTAAACTAAAATTTTTCGAGATAGGATATGATTGATAGCTTTTAATTTAAAAATTTGATTATCAATGTATTAGCAGAAGTTAAAGCGTTTCGTTTTAACTTCTGTTTGTTTTTATAATCCAAAGAACAGTGATGATGAAAACAGTAAGGTAATTTAAAGTAAACTCCTAATTTAGATTAAAATTTTGGCACGTTATTTTATTATTAATTTATTAATTAATTAAAAAGTCAATTTGAAATGAAAAAAATACTACTTGGTTTATCAGTGTTTTTAATGACATTGGTTTCCGCCCAGAATTATCCGGATTACTATCCTACAAACGGATATGAAAACAACGGTAATTATGGTGACTATGATGACGAATATTATTTTCCGGATGATTATTACTATGAATATCCAGAAGACTATTACGCCAATGATTTGTACACTAATTATTACAATGATTATCGCCAAAGTATTGTCGATGTAAACTGGAATCGATTTTTTTCGATGCAAAGACTTTCACCGTGGCAGGTTCATCAGATCAGAATGCTGAACAACAGCTATCCTTCCTATGCTGCATGGAATTCTGTTTACAGATATAATCCCGACCGCTGGTATTACGACAGATTCTATGCTTTGCAAAGAATATTGGGACCAACTGTTTTCGTAGTGTTCCAGAATAACTACTATAATGGATACAATCCGGTAATTTACTATCAGAATTATAACAGAAGACATTATGCCAGAAATGTGTATGTGGTGCCAAGATACCGAAACATCAACGTCAATGTGTATAAGGTGAATAAAACACAGTTTCAGCAAAGTAATCCCAGAAATAATATTGGTTTTCAACAAACTCCAAGAACGGGACAAACTGCAACCATCGGGAATACAAGAAACAATAGATTCAGAAATGATAATGTAACTCAAGGAAGCGGAATTCGAAATAATTCCATAAAAGCGGAAACAGTTGCGCCACGAACTAACAATACACGACCAGAACAGTCTGGATTTAGGAATAGCAGCATCAGAAGAGAAGCACAAGCTCCGTCAAATAACGGAAATATAAGAAACAATTCCACCTTGCAAAGTGGTTCCCGTAACACGGCTCCTAAAAAAGTGGAAAGCAATTCCGGAAAAAGAAATGATACCAATTCCGGCTCAAGAACCCCAAGTTCTAACTCAAGAAACTCGGGATTAAGGTTTACCTCCCGATAATTTTAGATTTTAATGTTTATAATGATGGAGAGCAGTTTTGAAAAGAAACTGCTCTTTTTAATAAAGTAAAAATTTCTTGAATTTTAAATAAAGGTCTTTTAAGAATCTTTTATTTTTAATAAGGCATTATTTTTATAAATAGAATGTTTTAATTAATAGGAAAATAATTAATTAACAAACATTTATGATTTTAGACTTTAACCATTAAAACGATTAAGTATCAAAAGACAAATAACAACGAATATATAAATAATATAAAATGAAAAAATTAATTTTAAGTGCAGCATTTGTTGCCGTAGGAACTTTCGCAATGGCTCAGCAAACTACTAACATACAAAAAATGGATCCGGCAAAGATGGAACAGAAAAGAGCAGATCATTTGAAAAAAATGAAAGCCGATTTGGATCTCTCAGATGCACAGGTAAAGCAAATTATGACCTTGCAGGAAGCAAGAATGACTGAAAGAAAACAAAATGCTCCACAAATTCAGGCGGAAAGAAAAGCCAAAATGGAGGAAATGAAAGCTAGAAGAATGCAGAATGAAGCTGAAATGAAGAAAATTCTGACGCCGGCACAATATCAAAAATGGGAAGCGAGTAAACAGCAAAAAATGCACAGAAAAGGAACGACGATGAAAGGTAAACAAATGATGAAAGTGCAAGCGGCAAAATGATAGTTCATAATTTTATTTTTTAATGTGAAGCGGAATTTAGTTCCGCTTTTTATATGTTAGATTTTTGCTATATTTGTTTTAAACAGAATAAAAAAATGATCAGTACGAAAATAGCAGAATTGCTTAATGAACAAATTACCAACGAACAGTTTGCCGCACAATATTATCTTTCTATGTCCGCCTGGTTTTCTGCGCGTGATTTAGATGGAATTGCCAATTATTTCCGGGTTCAGAGTAAAGAGGAATTAATGCATGCCGATAAAATGTTTGACTATTTAAATGATGTAGGAGCACAAATTAGAATCGGTGCTATTCCACAGCCTCCTTATGAATTTACCGACGCTATTTCAATATTTGAAAAGGCCTTGGCTCACGAAAAAATTGTAACGAAAAGTATTTTTAATATTCTTAAAAATGCGAATGATGAAGGTGATTTCGCAACGGTCTCATTCCTTCAGTGGTTTGTGACGGAGCAGGTAGAAGAAGAAGCAAGCGCCTCCCAACTGGTGACCAAGATAAAAATGGTTTCCGAAAATCCTTCCGCCTTATATCTTTTCGATCAGGAGTTAAGTCAGCGTGTATTCAATGCTACTGTGTGAAACCTTTAAATCAAAAATTAAAAACCTGTCTCATTCTCGAGACAGGTTTTTTTTAGACATACAGAATTTGCGTTTCAATCACTTTTTTGCCCAGTTTTTCTAAGATCGATTGATATTCATCGAGTTGTAATTGATGTTTTTCTTTTACGTCACCCGTTTTAAAATCAATTATAATCATTCCTTCCGAAGTTTCTATCAATCGATCTGGGCGATAAATTGATGAGGTTTCATTTTCTGAAATCATAATGTCTTTTTCATTGATGACGACTTGATTCTCCTGAAAATATTTTGAGTAAGATTCATTATTAATGATATTAAATATTCTCTCCCCGATTTCCAGTTTTTCCTCTACGGTAATCGTTCCTTCCAATAAATATCTTTCCAGGACTTTGTTCACATCTTTGGCGCTGTTGATCTGCGCTAAAATCTCATGGGTGAAAATTCCGATCCGCACTTTTTCAACTCGGTTCTGATAATTTTTTGAAGGAGTTGCAATTTTAATCGCATCCGGATTTTTAGTCTTTTCAGAACTGAATTCGATCGGTTTTGTAGTAAATTCAGTCTTCTTTTTCTTGTTTTGCTTTTTTAAATGTTCTTCATCTACTTCGTACAGATCGAAGGAAATTGATTCCTCAGTATTTTCATCGGGCGGAATTTTATCTTCCAGAAAATGAATAATATCTAAGTGATTGCTGGTTTTATTTGGTCTTTCAATATAAAAGAAAAGCTGTTCTGCGGCGCGTGTTGTTGCAACATATTGTAAACAGAAATCATCAATTTTTTCCTGATACGTATTTTCCTGATTAAATTTTGAGATGTCTTCATCGTACGTTTCCAAATTGCTTTTAAAGTATTCTACGTTGACCGAGTTAAGTTGATTTTCCGTATGGGTCTCGAACCAATAACTGCTTTTTTTCGGCTTAGCAGAATTTTTCATAGGCAAAAGAACTACGGGGAATTCCAGGCCTTTGGATTTATGAATGGTCATAACCTGCACTGCATCAATGTTTTCTGAGGCTTTAATTGTTGTGGTATTCGCTTCTTCTTCCCAGTATTTCAAAAACTCTTTTAAAGTGGAACCCGCATTTTGAGAATAGGCATACATCATTTCAAGATAATTAAAGAGAAAGTCGGTTTCTTTGCCTTTAACTGAAAATTCATGTAAGAAATGTTCGATGAAATTGTAAAGATTCAGTTGTAACAAATTTTCTGACTGAAGCTGCAAACCATACTTTTCGCCAATAAAATCCTGCATTTTTGATTTTTCTTTTAAAGCTAAGATCTCCATAATTTCACGGCTGAAATCATCCATCGTAATCCTACCTAAAACCTTCAAATAGTAAAGCATTTTAACGGCGAACTGAAAGTTATTCGGATTTTCTTCCCACTTCAAAAATTCAGTAAGCGCCAATAATGTCACGGATAGATTCAATGTTAAGCCTGATTCTGAGATGGTTTTAATGAAAACTTCTTCACCATTATATTTTACCTTTAAATTACCGAGCAACTGTGAAAAACTGAAAATATCGAAATTCCCACGACACAGAATCGTTATATCGGAAAATCGAAATCCCTGTGCCAGACAAGTTTCAATATCATCACGCATTTTTTCAGCTACGCTTTCATAATATTGGCTTTTAGTTTTCGTGTTTTCTAAAAGATTAATACGCACGCGGCCTTGCAACTCTGATTTAGCAATCTGCTGTGAGCCTTTTCCGAAGATTTCCTGATGCTCCAGTTCCGTGAACTGCGACATATATTGATAGAGCTGATTATTGAAATCAACGATGTTTTTTGCACTTCGAAAATTATTTTCCAGATTTTCCGAGGTTGCAAAAACGGGTGACTTTTCTTTTTTATTAATGATATCCAGCATTAACTGTGAATCTCCGCCCCGAAAACGATAGATGCTCTGTTTTGGATCTCCCACCAAAGTGAAACTCATGTTCTCTTGTGAAACCGCATGATCACGCAAGGGAAGGAAGTTTTGCCATTGCAGGGAAGAGGTATCCTGAAATTCATCAAAGAAATAATGGCTGAATTTGGTCCCAATTTTCTCATAAATGAAAGCTGTCGGCTCTTCCCGCAGGTTTTCATGAATCATGATATTGAATTTTGAGAGCAGAACCAAATCGTTTTCTTTCTCGATCTCCGCTAATTGATCCTGTATGTCTTTATTTACTTTTAAGGGAAGAATGGCGTGGAGGATTTTTTGTTTTTTCTCTGATTCTACGTAATTTAAAATAATTTTTTTCCTTTGATCTATTAAAAACTCCAGGATTTCTAAAATATCGGAGTGGCGACTTTTTCCTTTTACCGAGGATCCTTTTAGGATTTTCTCAATTTTGCCATCTTCTTCGGCTTTGCTATCTGAGAGTTTTGGCGACTGATTCTTTAAAAATTTCTCAAAAAAACCGCCTATTCCGCTTGCGCCATTAGCAAAATCTGCGATTTCAAGGTTTTTCTCTTTGAGCAAATTCAGAACCTCTTTGGCTATTTTTATGGAATCTTCTTTTAAGTTTTTAATTTCTTCCCGAAGTTTCTTTTTCAGATTTTCATAAATCTCCCAATCAAAATCTTTGTTTTCATTCAGTCGAAAATAATGCTTATCCTGAACATATTCTTTAGCAGAATTATACAGTGTTTTATTAAGATCAATACGCTCATTATTATCCAAAGTGTAATTTACAAAATCCATGAAGGCTTCCGAAATTTTATTTTCTTCGCCAATACTTTCCAGCATTTTATCAACAGCTTCTATAAGGAAAGGTTCTGCATTAATTTCTAAATTAAAATTTTGTGCTAATCCTAATTCCTGAGAAAAACTCCGAACAAGTTTCGAATTAAATTTGTCGATGGTCCCAATATTCAAAGTAGAGTAGTGATGCAGTACATAATCCAACATTTTCTTGGATCGGTTATGAAGTTCATCTAAAGAAATGGAAGCACCTTCATTTTTAAGTTTTTCCTGAATATTGATGAGGTCTTGATTGTTTTTATACGTAGGAAGGGAAAACTCTTTCAACCAGTCGATGATGCGGTGTTTCATTTCGCTCGCCGCTTTATTTGTGAAGGTGAGTGCTAAGATATTTCTAATCTTATCGGCTTGTGCAGGATACTTTAAACATATAGATAACAGGTTCTGAACCAGTGCGTAAGTCTTACCGGAACCGGCAGAGGCTGAGATTACTTTATAATCGGGTTGCATGTTTTTTATTTAAGATGTTTAAAAATAGTAAAAAAATTTGTCAATTCAGAAAAAAATTATACTTTTGCAATCCAAAATGAGATGTAAATTATGTTAATAATCCCAGTAAAAGATGGTGAATCCATCGACAGAGCATTAAAAAAATATAAAAGAAAGTTTGACAAGACAGGAACTATCAGAGCTCTTAGAAGTCGTCAACAATTCAACAAGCCTTCTGTTGTTAAAAGACAGAAGAATGTAAAAGCTGCTCACAAGCAAAGACTTGTAAGCAAGGAAGAACAGGCTTAAATAAAAATTTTCTTTTCGAAAATACTTAAATCACTTTTCAAATAGTTATATTTGAAGAGTGATTTTTTGTTGTATACAGTATTATGGTAGATCGGTTTTTGGAATATATTGAAATAGAAAAGCGATATTCGCCTCATACGGTAACGAGTTACCGAAAGGATCTTGCTGATTTTTCTGCTTTTTTATTAAAGACAGAAGCGCATCAGGATTTTACTGCAGTTGACAAAAAGATCATCCGTAATTTTATGACAGAGTTAAGCACTGCAGCTATTTCTAAACGCAGTATCAACCGGAAGCTCTCCTCATTGCGTAGTTTTTTCCTGTTCCTTTTAAAATTGGGGGAAATTACGGCCTCCCCTTTAGAAAATATTCAGTCTCTTAAATTTTACGCCGAAAAACAAATTCCTTTTTCAGAAGCAGAAATGGAAGAATTGAAGACGAAAGCGTCTGTACCTAACAGTGGCAGTTTTTTAAAAGAATTAATCATCGAAACTTTATACCAAACGGGAATGCGTCGTGCTGAGCTCTGTAATCTGCTTATTGATGATGTGGATTTCAGTAAAAAAGAAATGAAGGTAGTCGGGAAAGGGAATAAATCAAGAATGATCCCAATCTCGGATGATTTGATCGCTGCCTTCAAGGAGTATCTCTTAGAAAGAAAACCTCTGGCAGAGAGTAAGATGTATTTTTTCATCAATGCAAAAGGTAAAAAACTCAACGACAAATTTGTTTACTCTGCGGTAAATTCCTACCTTGGTCTTGTCTCTACGAAGACGAAAAGAAGCCCTCATATTTTAAGACACAGCTTTGCTACACATGTCTTAGATAATGGGGCTGAAATTTCTAAGGTAAAGAAGATAATGGGGCATTCGTCTTTGGCATCTACTCAGGTTTATACCAATGCGAATATCGAACAATTAAAAAAAGTGTTTAACAATGCTCATCCTAGAGCAAAAAAAATCTAGATTATGAAAATTAAACTTCAGTCAATTGGATTGACTCCACACGCACCACTTGAAGAGTATTTAGAAAAGAAACTTAGTAAGTTAGAAACCTTTTATGATAAAATTCACGGTTGCCAGGTATTTTTGAAAGTAGAAAATGCAGGTGGGAAAGAAAATAAGACCGCAGAGATAAAATTAGAGGTTCCAGGTGATGATATCGTGGTTAAGAAGACTTCTGCAACTTTTGAGGAGAGTATTGACCTTTGTGCGGATACTGCTAAAAAGCTGTTAATCAAGAAAAAAGAACTGGCGTAAAAAAAAATATAAAAAAAAGTTACTAAATATTTGTAAGATTAAAAAAAACTCCCTTATATTTGCACTCGCAAAAACAGATAAGAAGTTCTTTAAAATCTTTGCCTCCGTAGCTCAGCTGGCTAGAGCAGCTGATTTGTAATCAGCAGGTCGTGGGTTCGAGTCCCTCTGGAGGCTCATCGGAAAAAAATAAAAGTTGGGGAGATACTCAAGCGGCCAACGAGGACTGACTGTAACTCAGTTGTGAAAACTTCGCAGGTTCGAATCCTGCTCTCCCCACATTTTTTTCAAATTTTTTTGCGAGATTGTAAATTTATTGTAAATTTGCAAACCGTTTACCAACAGTTTTTGGAAACAAAAATGCGGAAGTAGCTCAGTTGGTAGAGCGTCAGCCTTCCAAGCTGAATGTCGCGAGTTCGACCCTCGTCTTCCGCTCTATAAAATCACAACCAACACAGCGGCTTGTGATTTTTTTTTAATTTTTTCGCCGACTTAGCTCAGGGGTAGAGCGTTTCCTTGGTAAGGAAGAGGTCGTGAGTTCAAATCTCATAGTTGGCTCTATATTGAAGCCGTCTCAAAATAAAATTTGAGGCGGTTTTTTTATTTTCTTTTGTAAAGCGTTAAATTTTGATTATTTGTGATTTTTGCACATTAGGATAAAAATGTGCTCTTACTTAAGCACTCTTTTTTCTTAGATTGTGTGCTAAAGCGTGTAATCCGAACTCTAATTCCACTTTTTCTATTCCTTTGTGTGTAAAACGCTTGAAGTTCCGATTGGATTTGATATGTGCAAAGACGGGTTCTACATCCGCCGTGCGTTGTTTGCGTTTTATTTCTCCGATTTCACTCAAGATGTTTTCCCGAACTCTCTCCTTATGCCGTTCTAAATTTTGGTTGCGTTCTATTATTCTGTTTCCCTGGGCTTTATGGCAAGCCCCTCGCAGCGGACAACCGGTGCAGTTTTGAGCCTGGTACAGTGAACTTGTCTGAGCATAACCGCTTTTGGTTTTTCGATTTCGGTTGGTGATTTTATTCATCGGTTGCCCCATCGGACAGATATACTGATCTTTCTCTTCGTTATAATAAAGTTTATCGCGGTGAAAGTCTTCGTTGATTTTCTTTCTTTTCGATTTTAAAATACCCTGTTCCTTATCGAAGGTGTTGTATTTTACGAAGGTTTCTATATTTTTCTCTTCCAGAAAATCATAATTTTCTTCACTGCCGTAACCAGCATCAGCAGTAAGTTCTTCCGGCAAAAACTGATAAAGTTCTTCAAAAGTATTGAGATGTGGTTTAAGCGTATTTAAATCATTGGTGGTTTGGTGTAAAGTATAATGAATAACAAACTGGGATTCAGAACTTACCTGCACGTTGTAGGCGGGTTTAAGTTGACCATTCTGCATATGATCATCTTTCATGCGCATAAATGTGGCATCGGGATCGGTCTTACTATAACTGCCACGTCCGTCCAAAACCTTTTCCTGCTCCTGGTACTTATCCAGGTTCTGAGAAAAATTCTTTTGAATGTATCTTAATTTTGCCTTTGCTTTGGTGGATGCCTTCGGGTTTTTGCTGATGATCTCTTCTATTTTCTTGGCGGTCTTCTCTATTTTATCTTTATCGATGGTTTTAAACTCCGGAGGTGTAGGATCGCTGTCTTCTTCCTCAGCAATGCTTTGGGCATAGTTCCACATTTGTTCAAGTTGTTCTGCCATCTTCTCTTTTCTGGTTTTAATGGCATTGCCCCAAACGAAGGTATATCTCCCGGCAATAGACTCTATCTTAGTTCCATCGGTAAAAACTTCTTTCAAGCTAACGAGTCCTTCCTCTGCTAATAACAGGACGACCTGTTTGAAAATGTCTTTGAAAATAGTCTTGAGTTTCTTGCTCCGAAAACGTGCGATGGTGTTATGGTCTGCGACCTGTTGAGCGGACAACCACATAAAATTAATATTCTCACGCATCGCTTTTTCGATCTTCCTGCTGGAATACGTATTATCCATATAAGCGTAAACCATCACCTTAAGCATCATCTTGGGATGAAAGCTCGGTTTGCCATCTTTACTATACTCTTCAATGAGCAATCGTAAATCCAGTTGTTCAATAATTCCATTAACGACCCGAACGGCATGATTTTCTGGAATCAATTCCTCGATTGATGGTGGGAATAACCAATTTTGTTGTTGGTTATAATCTTTAAATTTAATACTCATATAATTGATTATCAATACTTAAAGATAGTAAAACCCTTTAAAACTGACAAATGTTAAACACAGAAAAAACCGCCTCAGTATTGAGACGGCTTCTTTTTGATCTATTTCTAAAAATGAACTGGCGTGTAAATTTCCTAAAACAGGGTCAAAATAAAGGTAATTATAATGTTGAAGTTAACGAATGATGAACATTTCGTGAAATTAACATCATCTCAAATACGATTATGACAGAGATGTTGTAAATTTACGACTCAGATTTTCTTAAATAAACTTTTTTCTGTAAATTTGCAGTCCGATATTTCACCAATATATAAGGTAGTGGAAATCAATATTTTTTGAGTATTTAAAATTTTTGTAAAAAAAGGTTTTCAATATTCAAAAAATCACTATATTTGCGCACCGAAAAATTGAATAATTAATTAAATAAATATTTATATCATGGCAAAGGAAACGTTTAATCGTAACAAACCACACTTGAACATTGGTACCATCGGTCACGTAGACCATGGTAAAACTACACTTACTGCAGCAATCAGTAAAGTATTATCTGACAAAGGATTCGGAACAGCAAGAGATTTCTCTTCTATTGACTCTGCGCCAGAAGAAAAAGAAAGAGGTATTACTATTAATACTTCACACATTGAATATGAAACTGCAAACAGACACTACGCTCACGTAGACTGTCCAGGTCACGCCGATTATGTGAAAAACATGGTTACAGGTGCTGCTCAAATGGACGGAGCGATCTTAGTAGTTGCTTCGACTGACGGACCAATGCCTCAGACAAGAGAGCACATCCTTCTTTGTCGTCAGGTAAACGTACCAAGAATTGTTGTTTTCATGAACAAAGTTGATATGGTGGATGATGCTGAATTACTAGAGCTTGTTGAGCTTGAAGTAAGAGAGCTTCTTTCTACTTATGAATATGACGGAGATAATTCCCCAGTAATCCAAGGTTCTGCTTTAGGTGGACTTAACGGTGATGCTAAATGGGTTGAAAAAATCGAAGAATTAATGGATGCTGTTGATACTTGGATCGAACTTCCTACAAGAGATGTTGACAAAACTTTCTTGATGCCGATTGAAGACGTTTTCTCTATTACAGGTAGAGGTACTGTTGCAACTGGTAGAATTGAAGCTGGTGTAATTAACACAGGTGATCCAGTAGACATCGTAGGTATGGGTGATGAGAAATTAGTTTCTACAATTACCGGTGTTGAGATGTTTAGAAAAATCTTGGATAGAGGTGAAGCTGGAGATAACGTAGGTCTATTGTTGAGAGGTATTGAAAAAACCGACATCAAAAGAGGGATGGTTATCGCGAAGAAAGATTCAGTTAAACCACACAAACACTTCAAAGCAGAGGTTTATATCCTTTCTAAAGAAGAAGGTGGTCGTCACACTCCATTCCACAACAAATACCGTCCACAGTTCTATGTAAGAACTACAGACGTTACCGGTGAAATCTTCTTACCAGAAGGTGTAGAAATGGTAATGCCTGGTGATAACTTAACAATCACTGTAGAATTGTTACAACCAATCGCTCTTAACGTAGGTCTTAGATTTGCGATCAGAGAAGGTGGTAGAACAGTTGGTGCAGGTCAGGTAACTGAAATCTTAGATTAATTTCTAATAAATAATAAAGTTCCGTAGGGAAACTTACGGGACTTTTTTAATCTACGGGCATCGTCCAATGGTAGGATACCGGTCTCCAAAACCGTTGATCAGGGTTCGAGTCCTTGTGCCCGTGCAAATAAAAGATAATGAGTTTAGTAGATTTTATTAAAGGTTCTTATACCGAATTCAAAGACAAAGTAGAATGGCCAAAGTGGCCTGAGTTGCAATCTTCTACGGTTGTTGTAACGATTGCTACAGTTATTTTAGCTTTATTCACTTTTGGTGTAGATTCATTGTTCAGTAAATCTATTGCGAATCTATTGTCGCTCTTTATCAATCTGTTCAATTAAAATTATTTTCCCAAATGAGTGACTTGAAGTGGTATGTTCTTAAATCCATCAGCGGACAGGAAAATAAGGTGAAAGCCTATATTGAGAACGAAATGAAGCATCATGGCTTAGAAGATTTCGTTACTCAGGTAGTCATTCCTATGGAAAAAGTGATCCAGATAAGAAATGGTAAAAAGGTTCCGAAAGAAAAACCATATTACCCGGGTTACTTAATGGTAGAAGCTAATCTTGTGGGGGAAGTTCCGCACATTATTAAAAATATTCCTGGAGTTATTTCTTTTTTAAGTTCAACAAAAGGAGGAGATCCTGTGCCAATGCGTAAATCAGAGGTTAACAGAATGCTGGGTAGAATGGATGAACTTTCTGAGTTTGCCGTAGAAACAGCAATTCCTTTCGTAGTAGGAGAAAACGTAAAAGTAATCGATGGACCTTTTAATGGATTTAACGGTACGGTAGAAAAACTTCATGAAGAGAAAAAGAAAATCGAAGTATCAGTAATGATCTTCGGAAGAAAAACTCCAATGGAATTGAGTTTTATGCAAGTAGAAAAAGTGTAAAACGCTTTTCAGATATTAAAATTATAGAGACTGTTCGAAAGAACAGTCTCTTTTGTCGTTTGTTTATTACATCGTATTTCAGTATGCTATCTGTATAATCAATTTTAAAAGGGTGTTTTACCTTATAGGAACTGATTTTCTCAAATTAACTTTGTGGTCATAAAAATACAGTACCATGAAATCAAAATTGATAACACTATACCTGTTGACTTTTAGTATGTACTTTACGGCGCAGTTTAATTATCCGGCAACTCCTGTAAAAGCAGTCACTGATAATTACAATGGCGTAAAAATGACGGATAATTACAGATGGCTGGAAGACATGAAAAATCCAGATGTCACCAACTGGTTCAAAAGCCAGGCGGACTTTAGCAAAAAATATATCGAAAAAATTTCTGGTCGTGATCAGATGTTTAATGATATGAAATATCTGGACGAACTTAAAGATGCAGATTACTATAATGTGAAGGAAAGAGGTGACCATTATTTCTACACCAAAATTCTACGAGGGGAAAAAGTCGCAAAATTTTATAAGCGTGATGAAGCGGGAAAAGAAAGCCTTCTTTTTGATCCGGAAAAATACTTGACTGGGAAAACGTATGAAATTTCAGATTTCTCTCCCAACCAAGATGGAACTATGATGTCCTTAGGACTTGCAGAAAGTGGTGCTGAAATAGGAGAGAACCGTTTTCTCGATTTGAAAACAAATAAATTATTGCCGGATGTTTTAACTCCGGTTTGGGTGGCATTACCGCTTGGACGCCCGATCAAAAATCTGTGATCTACATTAAATTTCAGAATGCTGATAATACCAGTACTGATATGTTAAAAGATATGCGGTCTATGCAACATGTTATAGGTTCGGCAGTGTCAAAAGATGTAGAAGTAGCTTCCCGTATGAAGAACCCTACGCTTAATATTAAACCGGAAAATTGGGTGTCAGTTTATTTTTCAGAAAACTACAAAAATATGTTTTTGTCGGTCGGTTCTGTAAAAAACGAGCAATTGGTTTACTATGCGCCAACTTCAGAATTCGGTAAGGCAAAAATCACCTTGAAGCCCTTCATAGAATTCGATGATGAAATTACTAACTATGAAATCGTTGGAGATAAAGTGTTTTTTCTGACGCACAAAAACGCACCTCAATTTAAAATCGGAGTTACGGAGGTTGCAAAACCTGATTTTAAAAATGCTAAAATCGTAGTTCCTGAAGGAAAAAATCTAATTACAAGAGTAACATCGACCAAAAATTTCTTAGTGTATGGCGTGGCAAATGGAATGAATACAGACATTTATCAGGTAGATGGGAATACCTTACAAAACGTAAAAATAGAACTGCCGCAAGGAAGTAACGCAGTACTGCCGCTAAACAGTAGAGAAAGTGATGAAGCGGTCGCTGTTAATTATGGCTGGTTGAATCCGTATGTTTTTTATGACCTTAATCTCCAGGATAAAAAGGTGAGCGTGAGCAGAATGTTCAATTCTAAAACAGAGTATCCGAATCAGGGAGAGTTTGTTGTAAAAGAAATAGAAATTAAAAGTTACGACGGAACCATGGTGCCATTATCCATCATATATCCAAAAAATATGAAGATGGATGGAAGTCATTCGCTCTATCTCGATGGTTATGGATCATATGGTGTTTCAATCTTTCCCTATTTTTCTGAAACTACCTACGCGCTTCTTCGACAAAATGTCGTCGTAGCGTTTGCTCACGTAAGAGGTGGCGGCGAAAAGGGAGAATCGTGGCATAAAGGCGGATTCAAAGAAACCAAACCTAATACCTGGAAAGACTTCATTGCTTGTGCAGATTATCTGGTGATAACAAATATACTTCTAAAGAAAAACTCATCGGGTCAGGAATGAGTGCGGGCGGAATTTTGATTGGAAACGCAGTAGCGGAGCGCCCAGACTTATTTGCGGCCATTATTGCGGAGGTAGGCTGTACCAATATGTTGAGAATGGAACTTACGCCAAACGGTCCGAACCAAATTCCCGAATTTGGAGCATTGGGAAATCCTGAGGAGTTGAAAGGATTAATAGCAATGGATGCGCAACATAAAATTAAAGAAAATGTAAAATATCCAGCCGTTTTAGTGCGGACAGGAATAAATGATCCACGAGTGATACCCTGGATGCCCGCTAAGTTTGCAGCGGTGATGCAGAACAGTTCAACCTCCGGTAAACCCGTCTTGTTTTATGTTGACTATGATAACGGACATTTTACACAAGACAAGAATGTAACGTTCCGAAGTTAGGCAGATATGTATGCATTTGCGCTGTCGCAGACGGATCATCCTAATTTTAAATATATGCCTTGAATTGGATAATTAAATTTTTTTAAAACCGTTTTAAAGAACGGTTTTTTTATTTTATGACGTGTAATATTTCGATTATTTCGTATCGTTCATATAAATATTAAATTTTTTAAAGAAACCCGCGGAAATAATTTACTGTTTGGTAAATGACTTATCATTTTATTTTAACGAATTTTTTGAAATTCTTTCTAAAAATCAACATCTTACCCCTTGTGTATTTAAAAATTATTCTTAATTTTGCAATCCGAAATGTAGAGTTGTGGGATGAGAGCACTTCTTTGCAGATTTATAAATGCTTCCACATTCATAAATTTCTTAATTTTTTAAAAAATCAAAATGGCTAAAAAAGTCTTTAAAATGGTTAAGCTCCAAGTAAAAGGAGGAGCAGCAAACCCATCTCCACCAGTAGGTCCAGCATTGGGTTCTGCAGGGGTGAACATTATGGAGTTTTGTAAGCAATTTAACGGAAGAACGCAAGATAAGCCGGGACAAGTTTTACCTGTAGTAATTACAGTATACGAAGACAAATCTTTTGAATTCGTAATTAAAACTCCACCAGCTGCTATCCAGCTTTTAGAAGCTTCTAAGCAAAAGAAAGGTTCAGGT
The DNA here is from genome assembly GCF_003860585.1 of Kaistella carnis. Taxonomy (NCBI): domain Bacteria; kingdom Pseudomonadati; phylum Bacteroidota; class Flavobacteriia; order Flavobacteriales; family Weeksellaceae; genus Kaistella; species Kaistella carnis. The sequence goes on from NZ_CP034159.1 coordinate 2,829,604, forward strand.
GAACCTAACCGCGCGAAGGTAGGAAGTGTATCTTGGGATCAAGTTAAAAAAATCGCAGAAGATAAGATGACAGATCTTAACTGCTTTACGTTAGAACCAGCAATGACAATGATTGCAGGAACTGCACGATCTATGGGATTGAGAGTAACAGGAACTAAACCAACTAACGCTTAAAACTAATAGATATGGCAAAATTAACGAAAAAGCAAAAAGAAGCTTTAAGCAAAATAGAAAAAAACAAAGTATACACTCTTGATGAAGCTTCAGCTTTGGTTAAAGAAGTAAACTTTGCAAAATTTGACGCATCTGTGGATCTTGCAGTAAGATTAGGAGTTGATCCTAGAAAAGCAAATCAAATGGTAAGAGGCGTAGTTTCTCTTCCACACGGAACCGGTAAAGATGTAAAAGTATTGGCTTTAGTAACTCCAGATAAAGAAGCTGAAGCGAAAGAAGCGGGTGCTGATTATGTGGGTCTTGACGAATACTTACAAAAAATAAAAGATGGTTGGACTGACGTTGACGTTATCGTAACTATGCCAGCTGTTATGGGTAAATTAGGTCCATTGGGTAGAATTTTAGGTCCAAGAGGTCTAATGCCAAACCCAAAATCAGGAACTGTAACGATGGATATCGGTAAAGCAGTATCTGAAGTGAAATCAGGTAAAATTGATTTTAAAGTTGATAAATATGGTATCATTCACGCAGGAATTGGAAAAGTATCTTTTGATGCTGCTCAAATTAGAGAAAATGCTTCTGAATTAATTCAGACTTTGATTAAATTGAAGCCAACTGCGTCGAAAGGTGTTTATGTGAAAAGCATTTACTTGTCTTCTACCATGAGTCCCGGTATTGCAATTGATACTAAATCTGTAAACTAATAATCTGTAAGACATGACAAAAGAAGATAAAGTATTAGTAATACAAGAATTAAAAGAAGTGTTACAAGACGCGAAAGTGGTTTATGTAGCAAGTCTTGAAGGAATGAATGCTGCTGCAACTTCAGATTTTAGAAGACAGGCGTTCAAGCAAAATATTAGTGTAAAGGTTGTAAAAAACACTTTGTTACAAAAGGCATTGGAACAGATAGAAGGAGTAGATTACTCTGAAATGTTCCCAACTTTCAAAGGTAACTCCGCTATTATGATTTCTGAAACAGCAAACGCTCCGGCAAAGTTGATTCAAGGATTCAGAAAAAAAGCCGAAGTTCCAGCTTTGAAATCTGCTTATTTACAAGAAACTTTCTACGTTGGTGACGAACACTTAGATACTTTAGTAAGCATCAAGTCTAGAGAAGAAATGATCGGTGAAATCATCACATTACTTCAATCTCCACTTAGAAACGTACTTTCTGCTCTTCAAAATAAAGAAGATGCTGGTGGTAACGCTGAAGAAGCGACTACTGAAGAAGCAAAAGCAGAAGAAACTCCAGCTGCAGAAGCTGCAGAAGCTGCTCCCGAAGCAGGCGCTGAAGCTACAGATGCACCTAGTGCAGAGTAAATAGACTCAAAAAAAAATCAAATAAATCGTTCAACAATTAAAACATTATTAAAATGTCAGATTTAAAAAACTTAGCGGAAACGCTTGTAAACCTTACTGTAAAAGACGTAAATGAATTAGCTACTATCCTTAAGGATGAGTACGGAATCGAGCCTGCTGCTGTAGCAGTTGCTGCTGGCGGTGGTGCTGGTGCTGAAGCTGTTGAAGAAAAATCAGAATTCGATGTAGTATTGAAATCTGCAGGTGCTTCTAAATTAGCAGTTGTAAAATTAGTTAAAGATTTAACTGGTGCAGGTCTTAAAGAAGCTAAAGATATGGTAGATTCAGCTCCGACTGCAGTCAAAGAAGGTATCTCTAAAGACGAAGCTGAAGCTTTGAAAAAACAATTAGAAGAAGCTGGTGCTGAAGTAGAATTGAAATAATTCTTCCTCAACCTTATAATTAAGCCGTTTCCTTTTGGAAGCGGCTTTTTTTGGCTTATTACCAAATTGACAGAAATTTTTAAACTGCGATCTTTAATCTGTTTTAGTAAAAATTTATAAAGGCACTTATAGTGAGCGTTTGTTGTTTATCTATCTATTAACGGAAAATTATCGATTAATTTTTATCCAAATGAAGTATTTAATTTTCTATAATTATCATCTATTTATAACTACTAAAAATTCAGTTTATCGAGAGATTTAAGAATTGGAGATAACACTAATAATTAAAAGTAAGAGGTGTTTTAACCCATAATTCATGTTAAAGTAGCAAATTCTTGGTTTTATTATAACAGGTTGTATGTTTTATTGTATCTTTGTTAAAGAATCGTTCGTGAGAATCATTCTAAAAACACAAACACAAATATACAACTTGAAAGAAAATTTATTCTTTAGAGCAACACGATTAAAATTCAAAAAAGGTGAATCTAATTCTATCTTTTCTGTATTGATGGTGTTGGCTCTTCTGAGCATTCCCACGTTTTTTAATGCCAAGTCATTAGAAAATGATATTCCTCCGCAAAATGAGCCAGGAATAATTTATGTGGGCGAAGGTGCCAGAGTTTATGGCATGTCTAATGTGGTTGTTGTTAATATTCCCAGTCCAACCGATGCAAAACAAGCAATACAGCCTAGAAAGAAATCAATAAGTATTTCAGAACAGGTTGCGGAACATACAATTTCAGCGGACCAAAAAGCCCGTAAAATCCAAGCGGAAGTCTCCGCAAGAACAACCTTTTACTATTTTTCAGAGGGAAACCCGGATTCCATCTCAGGGAGTTCCTCCAATTTTCATTCTGGAGAATTAGCCACGGCAGTGACCTCTTTTAAAATATCAGGTAAATCTGAATTTTCACCTTACGTCCTTCATTTTTTTGCTTTACGTTGTGATAAACAAAAGTTCTATACTTCACTTTCTTTTATACAATTTAGAAACTTCCGAAGTTCTTCGTTGCGTGCACCACCAATTTTTCTTATTTAAAATTCACTTCAATTGTAAATCTGTTGTTTGCAGAATTAATTTCCATTAAGAGTTATTATTCTTTTTAAAGGGAAATTGATTTTAACTCTTTAAAATAACGATTTAAGACCCCGTTGAAAAATACAAAGTCGTTTTTTAAAAGACCTTAGTAAAGAATGGGACTTTTAGGCAACGATAAGCTTTTCAGAAAAAGGCCTACTAAAAGTGCATCTATGCGTTCTCTATCCCTAGAAATTCAAGCACGCGCAACACAAATGAAAAAAAATATTTTTAAAATTTTTTCTATTCGCTACAATTCTATATAGAAATGCATTATTTGCTGATGGATCGAAAGATCTTTATCATAGTAGAGCATTCGTCTTACCCGCTTATCTGGCATCAAGTACAGGGTCTACAGTCAATTAAGTTGTTATAATTAATGATTAAAATTATCATTTTAATAAAAAAAAAAATTACATAATAAAAAAACACTAAGATGAAAAAGTTAAAAGTATACTTATTTTTTGGCCTTAGTCTTTTCTTTGGCGCATCATTGCATGCACAAGAGAAAATACAAGACCTTAATGCATTACTGGATCAGTCGGGGGGGAAAACAACTGTCTCTAAATCCACTCTGAAAAACAACCAAGAAAAATCTAACAACGATGAACTACTCAAAGAAATCTTTTTTGATGCTCATGGTATGATCGCTGTTGTGAATGGGAAAGACGCAGTAAAATGGGAGAGAGTAGACAAACCCGTTCAAGATATGGATTTAAAATCTGTATCGGAAATACCAACTCTAAAAGCGGCCTATCCTGATCAGATCTATTTGATCCGTACAATTAGAATTACTTATAGCAATAATATGGATAGCGTAGCAGAATTAGCCGCTGATATGCCCAATTTGCAAAATATTCTGATAACTTCTTATAAAGAAATGCCTGAGGATATCGATGAACAACTTGCAAATTTTCTTTCCAAATTGCAACGAAGCCAGATCAATCCGGTGAATGTATATTATTATCAAGAAGCTCAACCACAATAAAACTGAAATCATGAAAAAAAATAATCGATATTTTGTTAACATAACCGGTGTTCTTGCAATGGCTTTATTGCTGGTAAGTGCCGGATGGTATAGCGTGTCTGCACAATCCGTCGTTCCGTTTAATCCAAGAGCATCCACGCCTGCCAGCTCAACTGGAACATACAACATCAAAGGAGATTTCCAGATGCTTGGAAATTCTAATTTGGTTGCTGCTAATGACCTTACTGGAAGTAGTACATCACAGTCCAATGCTACAAACATGGTATATCTTAATGTAGAACCAGCAACGGGGATCGTAAATTCTTCGTCGGCTACGTTACAATTTCCAAGCATATCTGGGGTTGATCCCGCTTGTAGCGAGATTGTTTACGCCGGTTTATACTGGTCCGGAAGAGCAGATAATGGTGGAACTGCCACCAATACTTTTTCAGTGACAAGCGGAGCAGTCGCCGCTTCCAATACAAATGTTACGAATGGAAATTCAAGCAATGGTTATAATTTAACGATTGCAACTGCCAATGATACTAGCAATGGTGGAAATAATGGAACCTTGACTACTTACACTTTCGCGCCACAAGGTAGTGGTGATGCCGTGGTATTTCGTTTTTATACTTGGCGTACAACTACAAGTAATAATTCTTACACAAATAAAGTAACCGTTCAGGTTGGAACTGGTACTGTACAAACTTTACCAGGAACTGCATCTGGATCACTTTTTAATTCTAATTATTCCGTAACGCTGAGCACACCTTACGCATTACCAACAGGGAATGGCTTGGTTACTGTCTTACGAAAAGTAAGAGGTGAAAATCAAGCTGTAAGTAATAGTTTCTATGCGACCGTTAATACCCCTGCCACGGCAGGTACTACAGCTAATTTGGATAAAGCAAAAGTTAAATTCAAATTTGCAGGTGATACCTACCAAGATGTTACAGCATTAGGTGGAACGGCAATTAATTATCCATCAACTAACTACGGTCAAATGTATGCGGGCTACGCGGATGTAACGGCTTATGTAAAAGCTCATGGGGCAGGAAACTATACCGTAGCCAATATCGCACTGAGAGAAGGTGACGGTGGAAATACTGGATATTATGGCAGTTGGGGACTCGTTGTGGTATATAAAAACCCTTTTATGGTAGATAAAAGTATCACCGTATTCGATGGTTATGGTTATATGGCGAGCGGCGGAGGTACACAAACTTTAAATGTAAGTGGTTTTTCAACTCCACCGTCTGGCGCAATTAATGCTACCATTGGTGTGATGGGTGGAGAAGGTGATCGTAGTATCTCAGGTGACCCGTTTTCTATTCAACAAAAAAACACAGCTACCTATCGGTATTTAGATCATAACGGAAACACCTCGACCACAGCGTCTGGGGCTTTCGACAACTTTTTTGATTCCAGTATCACAATTGCAGGAAATCCACCGAGAAACCCTAGTCATTTAAATAACTATGGATCAGACATTCATATGTTAAATTTGGTTAATACCAGTAACTCGATTATTGGCAACGGTCAAACTTCTACAAGTTTTCAATATGGTTCTACGCAGGATACTTATATTATCTACAGTATCGCGTTTTCTGTAGATAATTATGTACCTCAACCAACGTCGTCTGTTTCGGCGAGTTCTTCCCCAAATGGAAGTACTGTTAATCCAGGTGATAACTATACTATAGATTATAATATTACCAATCCCGGAAATGAAGCAGTGAACAATGCTACACTTACAATCCCAGTTCCTTTTAATCAAGAGTATGTTTCCAGTTCAGTAAACAATTGGGATGTTTCATTACTTGGTCCACAAGTAAGTCCGGTATTTACACCAGCCGCGCCGGGCCAAACAACGGGCGGAACTCTTACTTGGAATTTAGGAACCTTACCTCTACTGAGTATCGCAGATAGGAACAAAATCTTGGCCAGTTTACATGCAGAATTCCGAATTACAACGGATTGCTTATTGCTAACCGCAGTTACTTGTGCTGGGATAACTGAGCAAAATTCATACATGACGGGAACAGGTCAAGAATCTGGTCAAACTGTACAGCTTAATACAATTACTGGAAGCACTACTACCTCAGGCGGTTGTACCGTTCCTAGTACAAATCCGTTCGGTTTTGCTTTGAATGTTGATCCTTCTACCCTAAATTGTCCGTCAAATATTTTAACTGATCCTAGTAATCCTTCCCATACGATCGTGACGTACACTTCCGTAGCAAGTACAATACCACGTGCAACGATAACTAATGACTTTCCTGCTGGAACGATTTTCTACACAAAATCACCAACTGACCCTACTTTTAATGCAATAACTGATGTGTTTACAGGAGATTTCAGTGCGCCAGCAAGTGGTTCGGATCCAGCTATTCGATACTATGCCGTGGCGCCACATATGCCTAATAACTGTTACTTCATTATCTCAGTTTCTAGAGGATTATGTTACGATTTACCAGCTGGTGGAACTGGTACAGACACCAAACATGGTATCACTTTACTACAGAGAGCAGCGCCTGGGAATTCAAACTGGCCGATGATTAGAAAATCAGCGCACACCGTTTTAGAATCTAATTCCAAAGGTTTTGTAATTACGAGAATGACAAGTGATCCTGCGCAAACAGCAGCGGCAAACTATATCACTAAAATTACAAATCCACAGGAAGGGATGATGGTGTATGATGTTTTCGCCAAATGCTTGAAAATTTATGATGGCACCGCATGGAAATGTTTTAATACAGCAGCTTGTCCATAAAATAATGAATCCCACAGGTAAGCTTTTATTTTTGCCTCTGGATAATTAAATTTTAAATAACAAAATAATGAAAAATATATTCGTAATCATATTATTAGTGATGATGTCAGGTGCTCAGGCACAAGTCATCATTGGAGATGCCACGGGAACTGCCGCGGATAAAACTTCAGTTTTATTGGAATTCGCAGCAGGAAACAAAGGAATTATTGTTCCTTATGTTCGAACACTTCCCACTCTAAATGCCTTGGTCGGAGGAGCAATTATCCTCGATGCAACGACGCCAACATTGGCAAGAATGAAGTATTATAATGGAACAACCTGGATTGATTTAAGTGGTCAAGATGGAAATTTGGTTTCGCCTGTTGATTACTTAACAATACAGCCAGACGCAACAGTAGCACCGGAAACAGCAGCTTCCAAAACAATTATTGGAGCGTCAAGTTCGCCTGCAGATGGAGTATTGGTTTTAGAATCCAATACTAAAGCGATGGTTTTACCAACAGTTTTGGACGTTCAAAATATTCCAAGTCCTTCACCGGGAATGATGGTTTATGTTAATAAAACTGGTGCAAAAAGATTAGCCGTTTTTAATGGCAGTAAATGGTCTTTCTGGAAACCATAAGAAATACTGATTAATAAGGAAGTCACTTCGAAAGGAGTGACTTTTTTGTTTTAATAAAATTTTAAATCTTCGAAGTAAGTTTTAAAATTAAAGTTTTTCTGTTAAATATTTCCAATACCGTTTAGGTAATGATTGTACATGAAGATTCATGTTTTTTCGTTCAGGAATATTCGTTTTAAAGAAATACCGTTGCCACAATTTCTGATACTGAATTTCTTCCTCATGCAGAATATTTTCGGTTCTCTTCAATTGAGAAGTTTGCTCCAAAGCCGGTTCAAAAAATTGCGCCTCATTTAAATCGTAGAAAATTCCATAATGTCTGCGTAGGTCATAGATCATCCATTTCTGATCTTGATATCTATTTTTAAAATGCCTTATAATTAAAGGCAGAACATTAAAATCAGGTTCAATCTTTGCAAAATAAACCTCGTCCTGCAATTTTTCAAAACGTACAAAAGCATGCATTCGGTGCACTTCACGACTCACTGATTTTGTAATCTTCGCAATTTCCATAATATCAGAATTCGCGAAGTTTTCTAAAATATACTCGTTTGGAAATAGAATAGATTGTGAGACAGCAGAAAGAATCAATCGTTCCGCATTTTCGTTTTCAGACAGATAGACTTTAAGAAGTTGCGAAATACCTTTCTTTCCTATATTCTTTTCTAAGCGTTTTAAAACGCGATCTGATTTTTCCTGATCAGTCGAAACTTTGTGTGTTGCTGAAAAGATAGATTCCGTGTTATAGCGTTCTTCTGCGATAATTTCTGCGGGGTCAAATTTATATTCATACACCTCAAAAATTGCCGTCAGTAAACCTTCAAAAGTTCCGTCGTAAAGAAGAATGGTCATTAAAAAAGAGTCAGCTGTTCGGAGAACGGATTTTGAAATTTAGATTTCATTCCCTGTAGAATTATTTTTCTGAAATTAAAATCATCAATATATTTATTGAAGATGTTTTGGGACTCGAACTCCACGAAATATTTCGCTCTGTTCGTTGCAACGCCCATTTTTCTTAGATGTTCCAGATTTAGTTTTTGAAAATTTCTGGCAGTTAGAATTTTGTACATGGATTTTCTTCCAATTCCGGGAACGCGAAGAATCATTTCTTTGGTCGCCGTATTAATGTTGACCGGAAATTGTTCCCGATTTCTCAATGCCCAAGCCAGTTTTGGATCAACTTCAAGATCCAGGAAAGGATTGCTTTTTTCTAAAATCTCATCTGCTTTAAAGCCATAAAAACGCATCAGCCAGTCTGCCTGATACAATCTGTTCTCCCGCAGCATAGGAACCTGCGAATCAATGGAGGGCAATCGCTTATCTTCCAGCATCGGTACATAGCCGGAGTAATAGACTCTTTTTAATTTAAAGTTTTGGTAAAAATGATCGGCCACTTTGATGATCTTTAGATCGGTTTCGTCCGTCGCACCTACGATCATTTGCGTAGATTGTCCGGCCGGCGCAAATTTTGGAACGTTTTTAAAAATCTTTTTTTCCTCTTTATAAAGGTTTAATTCATTTTTAATGAAACCCATCGGCTTGATCATTTGATCGTGCGACTTTTCCGGAGCTAGTAATTTCAGCCCTCTCGTCGTCGGTATTTCTAAATTGATGGAAAGACGGTCTGCATATAATCCCGCTTCTTTCATAATTTCATCACTCGCACCAGGAATTGATTTCAGATGAATATATCCATTGAAATTGTGTTCTTTCCGAAGTTTTTTAGCAACCCGAACCAAGCGTTCCATCGTTGTTTCTGCATCTTTGAAAATTCCTGAACTCAGAAATAAACCTTCAATATAATTTCTGCGATAAAAATTTATGGTCAAATCAACAACCTCTTCAACCGTGAACGCGGCTCTTTTGATATCGTTTGATTTCCGGGAAACACAATAGGCACAATCATAAATGCAGTGATTCGTGAGCAAGATCTTTAATAACGAAACACAGCGCCCATCTTCCGTATAAGAATGACAGATTCCTGTGGCGTGACTGTCGCCCAAACCGCCTTTTTTATTTTTACGGTTTCCACCGCTGGAGGAGCACGAAACATCATATTTCGCGGCATCGGCTAAGATTTCAAGCTTTTCTTGAAGGCGGGGAAAATTCATAAAAGAGAGGATTTAGAAAAACAAATTTACAAACTTCAGCAGCGATGACAAAAACTTTATCATTTATTTAACATAATAATTTTAGTGCTGATAATCAATGTTTTAATATTAGTTTTATCCTTTAAAATGCCAGGTAAAAGTAGAAGAAATAGTAGAATTAATGGGACTTATAAGATGTTTATTGAGAGATTATTTCAAATCTTAAGCGTTTTTTTTTGCCTTTTATAAATAAGCACAGATATACAATATTTGTGAATCATGCAAATAAAATGTATCTTTGCACTCTATTTTGGCGCAAATAAATATACATCCGGATTTAAATTATTGACTATCAACTCTTTCATGTTCTGAAAGAGGATTTTCTGTTTTAAGTTCTGTTCCTACTTATTACCGCCAAAATAAAAGTGAAAATATTTTGCACTACGTCGTGAAAAGATATACCGATGTTGCAGTTAGAAAGAGCTAAGTTTAAAGAACTCAGAGCCAAGACCTCTCCTGATTGCGCCAAAAATCAAATGTCTTTTCTCTCCATCTTTTCTTTTTTTCTTTCTGATATTTTGAAAACAAAATATTTTTTAACCCTCATTCTTTAATTTTTTTATGAGTAAATCTAAAGCAGTCGCTAAAACTCAGGCCAATCAAAGAATCAATTTCTCCGAAGCAAAAGGAAAAATTGTTACCCCTGACTTTTTGGACATTCAGATCCAATCTTTCAAAGATTTTTTCCAGTTGGATACCCTTCCGGAGCAGAGACTAAACGAGTCTTTGTACAAAACCTTTGAAGAGAATTTCCCAATTACCGATTCTAGAAACAATTTCGTTTTAGAATTTTTGGATTATTTGGTAGATTCGCCACGCTACTCGAGAGACGAGTGTGTAGAAAGAGGTTTAACCTATTCGGTCCCTCTAAAAGCTAGACTTAAATTGTATTGTACTGATCCGGAACATGAAGATTTCCAAACAGTAGTACAGGACGTTTATTTAGGACCCGTTCCTTACATGACGCCGTCTGGTTCATTTATTATCAATGGTGCAGAGCGTGTTATTGTAACGCAGTTACACAGATCTCCAGGTGTTTTCTTTGGTCAGACTTATCATGCCAACGGAACCAAATTGTATTATTCCCGTATTATTCCTTTTAAAGGATCTTGGATGGAATTTACAACGGATATCAACAATGTAATGTTTGCTTACATTGACCGTAAGAAAAAATTACCTTTAACAACTTTATTAAGAGCAATCGGATACGAATCTGATAAAGACATCTTACAAATTTTTGACCTTGCTGAAGAAGTGAAAGTTTCTAAAGCAGCTTTGAAAAAAGTAGAAGGTAGAGTTCTTGCAGCGAGAGTTTTGAACACTTGGTTTGAAGATTTCGTTGATGAAGATACAGGTGAAGTAGTTTCTATCGAAAGAAATGAGATTATCTTAGACCGTGAAACCGTTCTTGAAAAAGAACATATTGATATGATTTTGGAATCTGGTGTGAAATCTGTTTTGATTCACAAAGAAAATTCTAACGAATTCTCTATCATCCAGAATACCTTACAAAAAGATCCAACCAACTCCGAAAAAGAAGCGGTTGAATATATCTACCGTCAGTTGCGTAACGCAGATCCGCCCGATGAAGAAACAGCACGTGGAATTATTGAAAAATTATTCTTCTCTGAGCAACGTTATTCATTAGGAGAAGTTGGTCGTTACCGATTGAACAAGAAATTGAATTTAAATATTCCAGAGAAAACTGAAGTTTTAACAAAAGAAGATATCATCGCGATCGTAAGACATTTGATCCAGTTGGTAAATTCTAAAGCAGAGGTTGATGATATTGATCACTTATCAAACAGACGTATTAAAACTGTTGGTGAGCAATTATCCGGACAGTTTGGTGTAGGTCTTTCCAGAATTGCAAGAACAATTAGAGAGAGAATGAACGTTAGAGATAACGAGATCTTTACTCCAATCGACTTGGTAAATGCAAAAACGCTAACCTCTGTGATCAACTCGTTCTTCGGAACCAACCAGTTGTCACAGTTCATGGACCAAACCAATCCATTATCAGAAATCACGCACAAGCGTAGACTTTCTGCCCTGGGACCTGGTGGACTTTCAAGAGAAAGAGCAGGTTTTGAGGTACGTGACGTTCACCATACGCACTACGGAAGAATTTGTCCTATTGAGACTCCTGAGGGACCAAACATTGGTTTGATTTCATCTTTGGGAATCTATGCGAAAATTAACAGTCTTGGTTTCATCGAAACACCATATAGAAAAGTAGAGAATGGTAAAGTTGATTTAAAAACAGCGCCAATTTTCTTGAATGCAGAAGATGAAGAAGATAAAGTAATTGCGCAGGCAAATATTGATATGAAAGATGACGGAACCATCCTTACAGACAGAGTTATTGCTCGTTTGGACGGTGATTATCCTGTTGTTGAGCCTCAGCAAGTAGAATTAATAGATGTTGCACCGAACCAGATTTCTGGTATTTCTGCGTCATTGATTCCTTTCTTGGAGCATGATGATGCGAATAGAGCTTTGATGGGATCGAATATGATGCGTCAGGCAGTTCCATTGTTGAAACCGGAAGCACCAATCGTAGGAACAGGTTTAGAAAAACAAGTTGCTACAGATTCCCGAGTTTTGATTAACGCAGAAGGAAATGGAATAGTAGAGTATGTTGATGCTGATAAAATCACCATCAAATATGATAGAACTGAAGACGAGGACTTAGTGTCTTTCGAATCAGGTACTAAAACATACAAATTGACCAAATTCCGTAAAACCAACCAGAGTACGACCATTACTTTGAGGCCAAACGTAAGAGTAGGTGAAAAAGTAGAAAAAGGTCAGGTTCTTTGCGACGGTTACGCTACTGAAAACGGAGAATTGGCAATCGGAAGAAACCTTACTGTAGCATTTATGCCATGGAAAGGGTACAACTTTGAGGATGCGATCGTAATTAATGAAAAAGTAGTTCGTGAGGACTGGTTTACATCAATTCACGTAGATGAATATTCACTAGAAGTTCGTGATACCAAATTAGGTATGGAAGAATTAACAGCAGATATTCCGAACGTTTCTGAAGAGGCAACCAAAGATCTTGATGAAAACGGAATGATTAGAATCGGTGCTGATGTGAAGCCTGGTGATATCATGATTGGTAAGATTACTCCAAAAGGAGAATCAGATCCAACGCCGGAAGAAAAATTATTGAGAGCGATCTTCGGTGACAAAGCCGGAGATGTAAAAGATGCTTCGTTAAAAGCGGATTCTTCATTAAGAGGAGTTGTTATTAACAAGAAGTTATTCTCAAGAAATATCAAAGACAAAAAGAAAAGATCTGAAGAGAAGTTGAAACTTGAGGAAATCGAAAACACGTATAAAGCGAAATTCGACGAATTAAGAGCAACACTTCTTGAAAAACTTGGAACTTTAGTCAATGGTAAAACTTCTCAGGGAGTTAATAACGACTTGGCAGAAGAAATCATCGGAAAAGGCGTGAAGTTTACAACCAAACTTCTTCAATCTGTTGAAGATTATGTAAATGTAAGCGGAGCTGACTGGACGGTTGATGCAGAACGTAATGAGTTGATCAAACAGTTGATTCACAACTACAAAATCAAATATAACGATATTCAAGGAGTTAAAAACCGTGAGAAATTCGCAATCTCTATTGGAGATGAACTTCCTGCAGGAATCATCAAATTAGCGAAAGTTTATGTTGCTAAAAAACGTAAGCTGAACGTTGGTGATAAAATGGCAGGTCGTCACGGTAACAAAGGTATCGTATCAAGAATCGTTCGTGAAGAAGACATGCCGTTCTTAGAAGACGGAACTCCGGTAGATATCGTATTGAATCCACTGGGTGTACCTTCACGTATGAACATCGGTCAGATTTATGAGACCGTTTTAGGTTGGGCTGGAAAAAAATTAGGGTTGAAATTTGCAACTCCAATTTTCGACGGTGCAAGTTTAGAGCAGATTACAGAATATACAGAGCAGGCAGGTTTACCAAAATACGGTAGTACGTATTTATATGACGGTGGAACAGGTGAAAGATTCGCACAACCCGCAACGGTTGGAATCATTTACATGTTGAAACTGGGTCACATGGTAGATGATAAAATGCACGCACGTTCAATCGGACCTTACTCATTGATTACGCAACAGCCATTAGGTGGTAAAGCGCAATTCGGTGGACAAAGATTTGGTGAGATGGAGGTTTGGGCACTGGAAGCATTTGGTGCATCTAATATCCTAAGAGAAATCTTGACCGTGAAATCTGATGACGTAATTGGTAGAGCTAAAACTTACGAAGCAATTGCAAAAGGAGAAGCAATGCCGGAACCAGGTATTCCGGAATCTTTTAATGTATTGTTGCATGAGTTACAGGGTCTTGGTCTTGATGTAAGACTGGAAGAATAATTTTAAATTTTAAATTGCAAATTTTGAGTGTTCGCATTCAAAAAACTTAAAATCTAAAATCTATAATCTAAAATCTAACAAATGTCAAACAAAAATAAAACAAGTAATTTTACAAAAATTACGATTGGTCTTTCTTCTCCCGAAATCATTTTACAGAATTCAAGAGGTGAAGTTTTAAAGCCCGAAACAATTAACTACCGTACGCACAAGCCGGAAAGAGATGGTCTTTTCTGCGAGAAAATTTTCGGTCCGGTAAAGGATTACGAATGTGCATGTGGGAAATATAAAAGAATCCGATACAAAGGAATCGTTTGTGACCGTTGTGGTGTAGAAGTTACCGAGAAAAAAGTACGTAGAGAAAGAATCGGGCACATTGGCTTGGTCGTTCCTGTGGCTCATATCTGGTATTTCCGTTCTTTGCCGAACAAAATTGGTTACCTTTTAGGATTGCCGTCTAAGAAATTAGACATGATCATTTATTATGAAAGATATGTCGTAATTCAGCAAGGTATCGCTAAAAGAGCCGATGGTGCAGATTTCGACAATATGGAATTTTTAACAGAGGAAGAATATCTGGATGTTCTGGAAACACTTCCTGCTGATAACCAATATCTTGATGATGCTGATCCCAACAAATTCATCGCCAAAATGGGTGCTGAAGCAGTTGAAGAATTATTAAAGAGAATCGATCTTGATGCATTGTCTTTCGACCTGCGTCATAAAGCACACAACGAATCTTCAAAACAAAGAAGAACAGAAGCCCTAAAAAGATTAAACGTAGTAGAAGCATTGAGAGGTGCAAATACGCGTATGGTCAACCGTCCGGAATGGATGATTATGAGAGTGCTTCCTGTAATTCCACCAGAATTGAGACCTTTGGTTCCATTGGATGGTGGTCGTTTTGCGACTTCAGATTTAAATGACCTTTACCGTCGTGTAATCATTAGAAATAACCGTTTGAAGAGACTGTTGGAGATCAAAGCTCCGGAAGTAATCCTTCGTAACGAAAAAAGAATGTTGCAGGAATCGGTAGATTCATTATTCGATAACACCAGAAAATCTTCTGCAGTAAAATCGGAATCAAACAGACCATTGAAATCACTTTCAGATTCATTGAAAGGAAAGCAAGGTCGTTTCCGTCAAAACTTACTCGGGAAACGTGTAGATTATTCTGCCCGTTCCGTAATCGTCGTAGGTCCAAACTTACAGTTGCACGAGTGTGGTATTCCGAAAGATATGGCAGCGGAACTATACAAACCGTTTATCATCAGAAAACTGATTGAAAGAGGAATTGTAAAAACCGTAAAGTCTGCTAAAAGAATCATTGATAGAAAAGAACCGGTTGTATATGATATTCTGGAAGGAGTAATGAAGGGTCACCCTGTTCTTCTGAACAGAGCGCCTACGCTTCACAGACTGGGTATTCAGGCTTTCCAACCGAAAATGATCGAAGGAAAAGCAATTCAGCTTCACCCATTGTGTACCACTGCATTTAATGCGGATTTCGATGGTGACCAGATGGCGGTGCATTTACCTTTAGGTCCGGAAGCAATTCTGGAAGCACAGCTTCTTATGTTAGGATCGCAGAATATTTTGAACCCTGCAAACGGTTCTCCAATTACAGTACCTTCTCAGGATATGGTTTTGGGTCTATATTTTATGACCAAACAACTGGATTCTACAGATACAATGAAAGTAAAAGGAGAAGGATTAGCATTCTATTCTCCGGAAGAAGTAGAGATCGCTTATGCAGAAGGACAAGTTTCTTTGAATGCGAAAATAAGATGTAGAGTTCCTGTTAAGGAAGAAGGTGAATTGGTAACAAGACTTATCGAAACTACGGTAGGTAGAGTATTGTTCAACCAGATCGTTCCTAAAGAAGTTGGTTTTGTAAATGAACTTTTGACCAAAAAATCATTGAGAAATGTAATTGGTAGAATTCTTGCCGATACCGATTTCCCAACGACTGTTCGTTTCTTGGATGACATGAAAGACTTAGGTTATTCAAATGCATTCCGAGGAGGATTGTCCTTTAGTTTAGGTGATATCGTAATTCCTGAAGAAAAGAAAACCATGATCGCAACTGCCGTAGAAACAGTAGATGAGATCAAGGCGAACTATAACATGGGTCTTATCACCGATACAGAGCGTTATAACCAGGTTATTGATGTTTGGACGAATACCAACGCAGGATTAACCGAGATGATTATGAGCAGAATGAAAACCGATCAAGGTGGATTCAACTCTGTTTATATGATGCTTGATTCTGGAGCAAGGGGTTCCAAAGAGCAGATTCGTCAGCTTTCAGGAATGAGAGGTTTGATGGCGAAACCGCAAAAAGCCGGTTCAACTGGGGCTGAGATTATTGAAAACCCGATTGTAGCGAACTTTAAAGAAGGTCTTTCAATTTTGGAATACTTTATCTCTACTCACGGTGCTCGTAAAGGTCTTGCGGATACTGCACTAAAAACTGCCGATGCGGGTTATTTAACTCGTAGATTGGTTGACGTTGCGCAGGATGTGATCATTACTGAAAACGACTGTGGAACTTTAAGAGGAACAGAAATTACCCCACTTAAGAAAAATGACGAAATCGTTGAAAGACTTTCCGAAAGAATCTTAGGTAGAGTTTCTTTACATAATGTATACGACCCGGAAACCGACGAGGTTATTTTGGAAGCTGATCAATTAATTGATGAAGCCATTGCAAAAAGAATCGAAGCTGCAGGTATTGATGCCGTAGAAGTACGTTCACCATTAACTTGTGAAGCGAAAAAAGGAATCTGTGCCGCTTGTTACGGTCGTAACTTAGCGACTGGTAAACCAATTCACATGGGTGAAGCAGTAGGAGTTATCGCAGCACAATCCATTGGGGAACCAGGAACTCAGTTAACATTGAGAACCTTCCACCAAGGGGGAACTGCAGGAAATATTATCGAGAATCCTTCCATCGTTGCCAGAAGAGATGGTATCGTAGAAATGGATGAAATTAGAACAGTAACTTCAGAAAACGAAGCTGGTAAAAAAGCCGAGATCGTAGTTTCCCGTTCAACGGAATTCCGTTTGGTAGCAGACAATGCTGCAAGAACACCATTAATGGTTGCTAACATTCCTTATGGATCAGAATTGGCGGTTAAACCAGGTGATAAAGTGAAAAAAGGAGATCTAATCTGTAAGTGGGATCCGTATAATGCGGTAATCATCGCAGAATCTGCAGGTAAGATCGAGTATGAAGATATCGTTCAGGGGGTTTCATTCTCATTAGAGATTGATGAGCAGACTGGCTTCGAAGAGAAAGTAATTTCTGAATCAAGAAACAAGAAAGCCGTACCAACCTTGAAAGTTGTGGATACCAAAGGAGTAGAGCAAAAAGCCTACAACCTTCCGGTAGGTGCCCACATCATGGTAAACGATGGTGAGAAAATTAAGGCCGGTAAGGTAATGATTAAGATCCCAAGAAAATCTGCAAAATCTGGAGATATTACAGGGGGTCTACCAAGAGTTACCGAATTGTTCGAAGCGAGAAATCCTTCAAACCCTGCCGTAGTTACAGAAATCGATGGTGTTGTATCTTATGGAAAAATCAAAAGAGGTAACCGCGAGCTGATCGTGGAAGCTAAAACTGGAGAAATCTCTAAATACTTAGTAAAACTTTCGAACCAGATCTTGGTTCAGGAGAATGACTTCGTAAGAGCAGGTTCCCCACTTTCTGATGGTTCTACCACACCGGATGACATCTTGAAAATTAAAGGACCAACTGCCGTACAGGAATATTTGGTTAATGAAATTCAAGAGGTTTACCGTTTGCAAGGGGTAAAAATTGATGATAAACACTTTGAAATTATTGTGCGTCAAATGATGACCAAAGTTTCAATTGTTGATGGTGGAGATACCCAGTTCTTAGAAGGTGCGTTGGAACACAAATATGATTTCTTACAGGAAAACAACAGAGTGTTCGGCTTAAAAGTAGTCGTAGATGCAGGAGATTCTAAAGAATTCAAACCAGGTCAAATGATTACTGCCCGAGAATTAAGAGATGAGAACTCTAAGCTGAAACGTGAAGACTTAGCCTTGGTTCAGGTGCGTGAAGCTTTATCTGCAACTGCCACACCGGTATTGCAGGGGATTACAAGAGCGGCACTTCAAACAAAATCGTTCATGTCGGCAGCATCCTTCCAGGAAACGACCAAAGTATTGAACGAAGCAGCGGTTTCCGGAAAAGTAGATTACTTGAGCGGTCTGAAAGAAAATGTAATTGTAGGACACAGAATTCCTGCAGGTACAGGTCTGAAAGATTATCAAAATATAATCGTAGGTTCGAAAAAAGAATTCGAAGACATCAACTAAATAATTGTATTTTAGATTACAGATTTTAAATTGCTAAAATCTGTAGTCTGAAATCATTTAAAATCTAAAATTTATAATTTAAAATATTTAAAAAAAATGGACAACAATCAAAACCAAAATCAAGATCCAAACAACATCAACATTCAATTGAACGAAATGGTTGCTCAGGGAGTATATTGCAACCTTGCGTTGGTAAATAATTCACCTTCAGAATTCGTTTTAGATTTTATCCAAATGATGCCGGGAGTTCAGCAGGCGAACGTAAGATCAAGAGTAATTCTTGCACCTTTACACGCAAAAAGAGTGTTAGCTGCATTGCAACAAAACATCGCGAACTACGAACAACAATTCGGAGAAATCAAAGAAATTGAACCATTCGTATTAGGACAAAACAACGTACAGGCTTAATCAGCACCACGTTTTTTAATATAAATCCCGATTCATTTATTTGAGTCGGGATTTTTTTTGTTCATTGTAATAATGAGGAGCGTCACCATTTTTTCGATCGTCTACCACCCGTCGCGCTGTTCGCTCTATCCCGCCAATGCGGGGATGCCGCTTCCATCGCGGCTAGGTTCACCACCCTTTTCTATCTCAAAAAAAAGCGGAATCCAAATTCTAAAACAGTCCTTAAAAAGCTTTTTCACAATTCAGCATTCAGCATTCAACATTCACAATTCACAATTCACAATTCAAAATTGAAAGTTCACCTTCGATCCGTATAAATTTTTTTAATCAATTATTCCAAATAACTGTATCTTTAATATTCCCTAATTGGTAACTCACTCAAATACGATCAACATGAAAGCAATTTGGAATGGAATGACAATCGCCCACAGCAGTAAAACAATTGTCGTAGAAAACAATCACTATTTCCCCGAAAACAGTATTGATAAGGATTATTTTATACTGACAAATCACCATACCAGCTGTCCCTGGAAAGGTCAGGCATCCTATTACAGCATCGAAGTCGATGGGGAGAAGAATGAAAACGCCGCTTGGTTTTATCCAAGTCCGACAGAAGCAGCCTCCAATATAAAAAATTACGTCGCTTTCTGGAAAGGTGTTGAAATTAGAGATTAAACTTGCATATCATTAGAATTTAAAAATAAAGCTCCTGTTCGATCATAGGAGTCGATTTTTGCTTAATTTAGTATGTTGCAGAAGTTTAACAGATTTGTTTTGAATGTAAAGAAACTGTATATTTCGACTGCGTATTACCAAAAAAAATGGCTTCCTCTTTCATGCAGAAATCAATCATTCTCTTTATCCTCCTCTTTTTAGGAAACACTATTATTCCAGCTTCATTCCAATCGACCTCACCAACGGATCAATTAATTTTGAAAGTGAAAATTATCGGCGTTAAAGATGGCGATACGGTAGAAGGATTGTATTATCAGTTACCCATCGTTATTCGTCTGGAACATATTGATGCACCTGAAAAAAAACAAGCCTTTGGTACCGTTTCTAAAAAGAAACTTTCAGATCTCGCGTTTGGTAAAACGGTCACCCTAATCAGCAAGGGAAAAAAAGGCAACTTCGACCGAAATGGACGTATGATTGCAGAAATTTACACCAATGAAAAAACCTGCCTCAACAAAGAAATGCTGAAAACAGGTTTAGCCTGGCATTATAAAAAATATTCTACAAGTGCCGAATATGCACAGTTAGAAAACACGGCACACAAAAATAGAGTAGGACTTTGGGCAGATAAAAATCCCATCGCTCCCTGGAATTTTAGAAAATAAATGAATTTGGGATGACTATAAAACGATCTCTACAAATCAACTTATTTTCGTTAACTGTTAACTGTCAACTGTCAACTGTCAACAATCAATTACAATTCCACCATTTCCGTCACTTCCACATCATAACCGCCTACCAACGGTTTCTGCTGCGTATTTTGCGTAATAACCCGGAATTTGTTAATTCCTAAATTCTTCAAGATCTGCGTTCCAATTCCATAATCATGGAAGTTCGAAGCCAAAGTTGGACGTTTTTCCTGACCATCCTGGAAATCCAAAAACTGCTGCAATTTACGCATTGTATTTTCAGAATTCGAAACATTATTAATGAAAATAATCGCTCCTTTTCCTTCGTCATTGATCATCTTCGTCACCTTTTCAAGCAACGGTTTTTCTCCCGTCGTCAGTCTGCTCAAAACATCGAAATAAGAATTAGAGGCTTGAACTCTCACTAAAATCGGTTCATTTTCTAACCAATGTCCTTTCGTTAAAGCAAAGTGAATTTGATCCGTACTCGTTTCTTTAAAAGCAAAAAAGTCGAATTCGCCGTAATGGGTTTTCACTTTTCTTTCCTCCAAACGCTCGATTAAATCGCCTTTTCTTAATTGATATTGAATTAGATCTTCAATAGAAACCAATTTCAGATCATGCTTTTTCGCCAGTTCATACAACTCCGGAAGTCGCGCCATAGAACCGTCATCATTCATAATTTCACAAATTACGCCACCTTCTTGAAGACCTGCTAATTTGGTTAAATCAATAGCTGCTTCGGTATGTCCGGCTCTTTTCAATACACCACCTTTCTTTGCTCTCAACGGGAAAATATGTCCCGGACGCATGAAATCGGTAGGTTTCGTATTTTTATCCATCAAGGCTAAAATCGTTTTGCTTCTGTCGCTCGCCGAAATTCCCGTAGAAACTCCCTCGCCCAACAAATCCACAGAAACCGTAAAAGCTGTTTCTTTCGGATCGCTGCTGCGCGTCACCATAATATCGAGGCCCAGTTCGTCACAACGTTTTTCTGGAAGTGGTGTACAAATCAAACCACGCCCGTGGATGGTCATAAAATTAATAATTTCCGGCGTAGTTAATTCCGCCGCAGAAAGAAAATCTCCCTCATTTTCCCGGTTTTCATCATCTACAACGATGATTATTTTTCCGTTTTTAAGATCCTCAATCGCTTCAGGAATCGTATTAAGTTGAATATCTGACATTTTACTTTTAGATTTTTGCAAAGATACTGAGTTTAAACGCAACCGACAATTCTAATTTGGCTCTCGCTTCCCCTCTTTAAATCCCACTTTTTCATAGGATTATTTATTTTTTCATTACCACCGGAAAATTCTACGAAATAATTAATCTGCTCCAGACTGATTGATTGTTGGAATAGTGGGAATGAAGAAAAAAAGATTTTAGACGTAAGTTTTAAATCGATTAAAATAGGTTTGATAGATTACATAGAACTATTCAACCGGTCTACCGCATTTCTGATGATTTCGTACGACTTCACTCTTGCGTCATGCTCGTAGATATGTGATGTAATCATTATTTCATCAACACCAAATAAGTTTTGAAATTCTTTGAAGTCTTTCACTAAAGTTTCTTCGCCGCCAATAAAACTCATGCGCAACATTCGTTGAACATGGCTCTTCTCCATTGGATTCCAGATCTCATCCATATCATCAACAGGTTTTGCATACGGTTTTCTGTCATTTCTAATTAGATTGACAAAGGCTTGGTAAAGGGTGGTTGCAAGCTTTTGAGCTTCTGTGTCGGTTTCCGCTGCAATTCCATTAACACAGGCAATAATATAAGGTTCGGGAAATTCTGCACTTGGTTCATAATTTTGCCTGTAAATTTCAAAAGCCGTTTCCATCATATCGGGCGCGAAATGTCCGGCAAAGGCATAAGGCAATCCCATCTCTGCTGCCAGCCATGCACTGTCTGTACTTGAACCCAAAATATAGATTGGAATATCACAACCTTCTCCCGGAATCGCCCGAACGAGACTTTCAGAATTCTCGACGGAAAAATATCTTTGCAACTCCTGAATTTGCTGTGGGAAATGTTGGTTGATATTATTTGGATTTCTGCCGAGTGCTTTTGCAGTTAACCCATCTGTTCCGGGTGCCCGACCTACGCCAAGATCAATTCGATTTGGAAAGAGACTTTCTAAAGTTCCAAACTGCTCTGCGATAACCAGCGAACTGTGATTGGGCAACATAATGCCACCGGAACCTACCCTGATTTTCTGCGTTCCGTTTGCGATGTATCCTATCAAGACCGAAGTGGCAGAACTGGCAATGCTTGCCATATTGTGATGTTCAGCCAGCCAGAATCTTTTATAATCTAATTTTTCTACAGCTCTTGCTAAATCTAAACTGTCGTTAAAAGTATCGTGAATGGTTTTATTTTGTTTTACCGGTGCGAGATCTAGCACCGAAATTTCAAATTTTTTCATGTTGAAAAGATAAGGAAATAGGTTTCAATTTCCTACTAATAATGTCTATTGCGGCGATTGATATTATTTTTTAAATACTAAAAAAATGATTTTTAATAATTGGTATAATGCTAAACAAATTTTATGCAAATTTGTAAAACTTCAAAAAAAGTTAAAATGCGAAATTTCTTATTCTTCCTACTGATTCTTTTAAGCGCGAAAATATTTTCTCAACAAACTGGTGATGCCAGTGTTATTCCCGTTTATGAGTTTCCGAAGATCAAGTCGTCCATTACAATGCCCGTTAAAATTCCATTAGCTGAAATTGGAAACATAATTAATAATTCGGTTCCGGCTTTAATATTTGAAGATAATTCTTATACTGACAATAATGGGGATCAGTTTAAAGTAAAAGTCTGGAAAACACGGCCCATTCGTTTGGTCGGTGGCACAAAACAGAACCTTCTTATCGAAGTTCCGTTAAAAATATGGGCAGAAAAAGGAATCGGAACGCTGGGTGTTTACAGTTACCAAAACACGACCTTTGAAACGGTGATGTATTTTAATACGCAACTCACCTTTAATAATAACTGGACCATGGTGACTAAAACTTCACCCCTTGGTTATAAATGGGTCACAAAACCCGTGCTTGATTATGGTAGAATTAAAGTGCCGATTAGCTCTTTGGTAGAATCAAGTCTGAAAGAACAACAGGCTAAATTCTGCAAGACAATTGATGACATGATGGTGGAGCAACTCAATTTTCAGCAGTATGCTGTGATGGCATTGAATCAGTTTGCACAGCCTTTTGAAATCAGCGAAGAATATAAAACCTGGTTAAAAATTACGCCTATAAAAATCAACATTACGCCGCTTACATTCTACGGAAACAGAATTGATGCAAATATCGGAATCGAAACATACTCGGAAACTTTTACGGGCAGAAAACCAGATGCGACGCCCTTGATCAGAAGTGTTGCTAATTTTAATTCAGTGCAGCAACTGCCACAAAAATTCCTGTTGCAGACCACTGCCAATATTCCTTTTTCTGAAGCGACCGCAATAGCTGAACAAACTTTTTTAGGCAAGGAATTCGATTTTCGGGAAGGCAAATCTAAAGTGAAAATTACTGCTGTTAAAGTATATAGTGAAGACCAGCGAATAATGATCGAGGCACAAACTGAAGGAGCAATTGAGGGAACTTCTTACATCACAGGAATTCCAGTTTACGATGAAACAAAAAGAAAAATAGTACTTTCAGATACCAAATTTAAGTTAAAGACCAGTAATATTTTATACAAAGCAGCAACTCTTTTATTTCAACGTAAAATCGTCAATATGATTGAAAATGAATACGGAATTCCCACTGCTGAGTTAGAAGATTCCTCCCGTAAAAGCATCGAAGAAACCTTTAATAAAGAATATTATAAAGGTTTAAAAATGAGCGGTAAAGTATTTAAGTTGAAGCCTTCCAATATAATTTTAAATCCTTGGGGAATTACGGCGGTGATTGATACAGAAGCACAACTGGAGCTTTTAGTAAAAGGAATATAATAACTAAACAAGGATCATAAAAATAGATTTAATATGGCAAGAATTTTACAGGTTGTGGAGCGTAATAAAGCTTCGAAGGGTTTCAGGATCTTAAATTATTTGATCGATTTTGGTTTTTCTTTGGTGGTGATCTGGGTATTGATTATCCTTTTTGCCATCGGCAGATATTATATTTTTGGTGTAGATTTCGACCAGTCCGCCGCAGATATTGATGGCGTAGATCCAACTGTCGACAGGGTAGGAACGCTTTTAATGTATGCGTTAGTTCTTTTCTTCATTGAAAAATTGAGTGGTGGCAGAAGTTTAGGAAAATTAATTACAGGAACCAGAGTAGTAAAGACAGACGGCAGCGAATTAACAACCGATGATCTATTGAAACGAAATTTTTCCCGCGCTATTCCTTTTGATGCTTTTTCTTTTTTAGGTGATAATGGGTGGCACGACAGATGGTCGAATACGCGGGTGATCAGAATAAAAGACTTTGAGAACGCCAGAAATTTAGAAAAGGACATTCAAAATATCGGTTCAAAAGAAAATCTTTAATAAAATTTTCCTTAAAAAATAAAAAGTCCTATATTTGCAAACCCAAATGGTTCTTTGGCCGAGTGGTTAGGCAGTGGTCTGCAACACCATCTACAGCGGTTCGAATCCGCTAGGAACCTCACAGAAAACCCCTAATTGACTATTAAATAAGTCGTTAGGGGTTTTTATTTTATAAGTGTGTCAACATTTGTGTCAACCAATCGGAAATAAAGTAAATTCAGTCTCTCTTTAATTACATTTAGGTTGAGAGATATTTAAACCTTGCGCGTACAATGTTCGTTATTTGGTTGCCTGTCTTATTAGGTGTTCGATTAATCTGATTTTTCTTTTTAGGTGTTAAGTTCGTTAGTTTATTAAGAAAACAAAACAATACGCGCGCGCGCGTGAACTCGGTCATTTTTCAAATGTCAGGTTTTATAAGGTTGTCACCTTTTTTTTATAGTGTTAAAAACGATTCACAATGTTAAGTTTTGTTAAGTTTTATCCTCATCTAATTTGAGTGATTGTTGAGTGTTTATTTGAGTTGTTTTAGAGTTGTTTTTTGGTCAAAATCTCCGAAACATATTGCAACATAATTGAACATAAATTAAAACAAAAAACCTCCTCAATTTGGGAGATTCTTTTTTTATGACCGTTTGTTGACCGTTTGTTTAACTACTCATATTAAAATAATGGTAATTGACCGACCAAAATATTTTTATCAATTCTATATCGGTTGTTATTATATCGGTTCCGTACATTGTGAGAAATAATTTTGTGGAGGTCATCATCTTTTTTGCCTCGACAATCATCACTCCAAAAGTCGCGCAAAAGTTTTTCATATAAATTTGGATCGTGTTCTCGGTAATAATTCAAACCAGTGGTATAAATAAATTTACTCTCATCCTTTTGCATCGTGATATTGATATTTGTCATTAAACATTTGCGCGGTTGTTCGGGTGTTGGTGCATTTGTACACTTTACCACGTGCGCGTGAGGGTAAATTTGCACCTCTTTACTTATTTGCAAATCTTTGGTTTTCCTTTTTGTGATGGTAGTTGATGAGGTTTTTACGTTTTCACTTTTCTGTGGTAAATATGCACCAATCCCAAAAGACATAATTTTCTCATTCATTAGGTTGAAAACCTCCTCTCTTATCTTATCATCTCCTTGCAGTGTTTTGAAGTACTTTTGCTTTTCTCTTTGAAATTTATTTCTGTTTTCATCATTAATAATTTTTAACCAGTCGTTAACGGTTGAGTGTTGTTTGATAAATTTCAAATCCTCGCGCGTATAGGTTGCGAAATTCGGCTCCAAATTGATAATGTGTATCAATTGCCACTCTTTAACCAGTGCGTGCGCTAATCGTGTAAAAACCTCATCTTTAAATAAATCGTTTAGAGTGTCGATTCCGTGTTTTCTAATTGCAAATGACTTTTTGTTTTTAACTTCAAAACGAAATGTATTAATATCAATTTCGGGAGCGTTTAATTTTTCGTGACATTGGATTCCTTTTGCATACGCTTTGACATTTTTTTGCTTCGTTGCATCCGTAATTTTACTAAATGGTTCTTTTGGATTCTTAACAATGAAAGGCGTTTTTTTATAAAATTCAATGCCGTTGACCAGTTTTTTAATGTCGGTTTTGGGGATGATATTCAAACCAAACTCTAAATTGACCACTTTAAACAAATCAAATTCCGATTCTTTAATTTCTAAATATCTGCAAATGTCTAAAATCGATTTTCGGGCGTTTTCGGGCGTTAAATCGTTGCCGTTGTGTTTATACCTATTGAAGTGATAATGAGGCGAAATTGAGAGGTACACGTTATGGTATCCGACAAATCGACCGTTCTCAAAACTTTTCCTAAAATCCATTCTCAAATGATTGCCAAATATTTGAAAACTATCGGTTGTGTTGTTGGTTTCAACCTGTTTCATATTCGGGAAATTTCTCAACCTTTGGATGAGTTGTTGATCGGTACAATTTAACTTACTATTATCATACATTTTAATTATCTTTGTGGTGTGATGGTTGCCAAATCATTGCATTTTTGAACAATTAGAGAGGGTTTTAATCCTCTCTTTTTTGTTTTATGGAAATAGTTGTTTGTATTCCTTTTCTTTGGCTGTTAATATGGTTTTAAGTATGGTTGGAGTATGTGGTTTATATGAGCGATAATAGTCCACAATTAGCGCGGTTTTATCCTCACTGATAAAGAATATCAATAAACTTTTTTTACCGTTAATTATGCGGTCTCCGTGATAAATTCCGCGCGTGTGTTCTCTTAATCCTGTAACCTTTTCGGAGGTGTTCCAATTATTTGTAGTTCTCAATCTGAAATACTTATCAATATTGGAGGCGTTGGATTTTCCGAAAAACTTTTCAATTCTACAAAGTGCCGTTAATAGTGAGTAACTCTTTGAGGTGTTATTCAATTGGTAAATTTCATAACTCTGTGTTGTGTGGTTGACCGTGTAAAAATGTCTCACAAAGTCGGGTTGGTGGGTTGTTGCCATTGTTTCCATTTTTGAAAGTTTTAAATATTAGATTAATTGATTTTTAGTGATGAGTTCCTCAATCTCATTTCGTTTAAAATAAACTCTGTTTTGAATACCGTACGCGGTCAAAACTTTGTCTTTTCTCCATCTGTGGAGTGTGGAGAGATCAATTTGAAGTAGTTCACAAACTTCGAGTCGTGTTAAATACTTTGTAGGTTCTTTGGGTTGAAATTCCCGTGATAACTCTAATTTGAGTTGTGGGATGATTGCGTTTGTAATTTCGCTAATCAATGCGTTCGGAGTTGTTCCGATAAATTGGATTGTACTCATAATTTTTTGTTGAATTAATTATGAGACAAAGGAAAGTTTGGAAAAAATTTGGAACAATATAAAGTTTTCCAAACTCTGAAAAATGGGATTGTATAGAATTGAAAAACGCACCTAATTGGTGCGCTGTATTATTTTTCTGATTGTGGAGAGATTCCGAATTGTTTGAGTTTTAAATCAATCTCATCTAAACTTTGGTTTGAATAAAAAGGATGTTTCACGTTATCCGTACTATCAACTAAATGCGAAGTAATTGAAGATTTTTTCATTGGTTCGGTTGTAAGTAATTCGATAAAACCCGAAATTTTATTGTTTGATATTCCAGGATTCTTATCTCTCAAAAAATCAATAATACCCGACCGAATTAATAAACCTACCTTTTGCTGTTGTTTTGCTGTTAGCGGTTCCGAAACTTCAATGGTTTGGGATACTGGTTTTTGAAATCTTACTAGATTATTTTTTTCTACCAATAATTTTTCATCTATGAACTTTAATATTTTTTTTATTTCATCTTTTTGATCGTGCAAGGGTGTGCGAAAATACTCATTCAGTAAATCTGTATATTTTTCAACTGCAGAAATATTATTTAAACTTTCAGGTAAATTTTTATATTTTTCATAAAAATCATTCATATTAGATTGCACTTCTGCAGTGGGAACTTCATCATTAATAGATTTTAAATTCTGCATTATCTCAATCAATAAATCATATATTATTTTGTCATATTTTAATCTTAATTCATGCAGATATTCGCTGTAAGTAAATTTATTATGAAATTTAGAATAATCTATATCTACTTTATCTTTAAAATCTTCAAAGAAATTATATACTGGTATTTCCATAATCTTGCATTTTTGAACAAATCAAATTTAATTAAAAATATCGGTTGTTAATCGGTTGTTAATTTGCAATTTTTTGGCTCTCAATCTCTTTAAATGTTTTCGCGGTGGTCATTGCGTGATCGGATGATGATTTTCCAATATATCCTAAAAATACACTCTCCGAACCGTGACCAGTGATTGCCATAATTTGGGGAGTAGTAAACCGTTTGTCTCCGTAGAAATTAGTTGCAAAAGACCGTCGGCAAATATGCGATGAGGTTAACCTCCATTTATCGGTTTCTTTTATCTCATTTCGCTTTTCTTTGCTGTCATAAACTTTACCTTTCACAATGTCGTTTATCTTTGAAATCTCACAAACCTTTTTAATGTATCGGTTAAATAAGGCAAATTTTGAGTCTCTAGTTTTTCCAAATGTTGGCGGGAAATTTCCATCATATTTGTTGATAATTTTTAATACCTCATCGTGTAACGGGATTGTAACCTCTTTGCCTGTCTTTTGTTGTGTGAGTTCGATAAACTGAAAACTCTCTCCGTTTGAGTCTGTTTTGGTGAAAATCATCTCTTTAGTCATCCTCAACAAATCGGAGACTCTTTGACCAGTATAGCACCCTATAATTAACCAATCTTTGGCGTGTATTAAGTCATTTCCTATGATGGTAGATTCTTTGATTTTTTTAATCTCCTCAAAATTTAAAAATACTTTGGTTGCTGGGACTGTTTCAATACTAAAATTATTAATTTGATGATTGATTGTTTTTCCGTTGTCTCTAGCATCCAATAAGACTGTTTTAAGGTTCTTTAAAGATCGGTTGGCTGTGGACTCCATTATTTTGAATTTATCAATTAAATGTTTCCTAAATACCAACATAAATTTTTTATCAATTTCCGAAATCAAATATTTCTTTTTTTTAGTTTTCTCGAAGTCCGTGAATTTCGTTTGCAGTTGAATAAACTTTTGATCGGTTGTTTTTTTTGTTCGTGAGTCTAGTTTTCTTAACTCAATATTATTTTTGAGGTAAATCGAAAAGTAATTATCATCCTCAATTTCGGTGGTTGGATTCTCACGTTCAAAATATTTATTGATTTTGCTTTTTAACCAATCATTTGAAAAATTAACTCCGTTTGCAAAGTCAACATTATACGCCTCCAGTACAAAAGTTGAAAGGTTTTGAAGTTTGGTGACTAAATTTTTATCGGAGGCGTTTTTCCCTAGAGTGGGCAAATCAGTTTTATCACTCCAAACATTTGAATTTGAAATCAATCCTGTGGAGGTTCTCATCTTTAAAGTTCGGGAAATTGAAAATTGCATCTGAATTGCACAATCTTTACCCTTTGATCGTAGGTAGAATTTAGAGGTTGCCATTTTATAAGTTTTTGAACAAATCAAAGATACAAAACATTTACCGTGTGTCAACATTTGTGTCAACCAAATTGCAATTAAATGCAATTTAGAACAATTTCATACAATCGGAATTATTATCAATACCTTTGCTAAATACTATTAATAGGGAGGTTTAGAGTAGTGTTTAATGTCGTTAGGAAAAATATCTCATTGCGTTGTTCGGGTTCGCTAGGAACCTCCAAAACCCTATTAATCTGAAAATGATTCTTAGGGTTTTTTTTCTGTAAAAAAGTTTTAGAACTGCATTTTCGGTGAGAGTTATGACCAAAAATAGATGCAAACTGAAACTCTAAATAATTGCTTTTATTTTCTACATTTGTGAACTTACTAAATTTGATATGTTTAATAATTTTTTTAATCTCCAGGAAGGAGAAGAGCAAAAAGAGAAAGTTTTGACCAATGTTAAAAGCAGTATTGTTTTTTCCGGTGCGAATGTTTGGATTTTAGCTTGTGCCATTATGATTGCATCGGTGGGACTAAATGTGAATTCTACCGCGGTGGTTATTGGTGCCATGCTTATTTCCCCTTTGATGGGTCCAATCGTGGGAGCCGGGTTTTCCTTAGCCATGTTTGATTTCCAACTCCTGCGGAAATCCCTAAAAAATTTATTGATCTCTACTTTAATCGGGCTACTTGTTTCATTTCTTTATTTTTTATTAACGCCATTTAAAGAAGCACAGTCAGAGATTCTTTCCCGAACTTCTCCCAATATTTACGATGTTTTAATTGCTTTTTTTGGTGGACTGGTTGGCGTGATTGCCGTAACAAGGGTCGAGAAAGGAAATCCAATTCCGGGGGTAGCGATTGCAACAGCTTTAATGCCGCCTCTTTGTACAGCGGGTTACGGATTAGCTACCGGGAATTTATCCTTCTTCGGAGGCGCTCTTTTTCTTTACGCCATCAACTGCGTCTTTATCTGTATTGCAACGTATTTTATCGCAAAACTTTTAAAATATCCTGCCGTAGGTTTTGTCGATGAAAAAAAGGAAAAAAATGTAAGAAACTGGATCACCATTATTACCATAGCCATGATTGCTCCAAGTATTTTCTTTGCCTACCAGTTTATACAGCAGCAGCGGTTTAAGGAAATGGTGAGCGATTACGTTAAAAAAGAGTTTGAAAGCAAAGGGAACACTATTGTTTATCAAAAAACAAACT
This sequence comes from Kaistella carnis, assembly GCF_003860585.1. NCBI lineage: Bacteria > Pseudomonadati > Bacteroidota > Flavobacteriia > Flavobacteriales > Weeksellaceae > Kaistella > Kaistella carnis. The sequence goes on from NZ_CP034159.1 coordinate 2,860,341, forward strand.
ATTCTTCTCCCGGTGTGCCCCGAACAATTGAGTTGGCATTTTTGAACCGCAAATTTACTTCCAAACAAATTGAAGAAGAAAATGCTAAACTGAAGGAATTTGGCCTTCCAAATACGCAGTTGATTATTCGGCAAGACAGCGCCTTCCTTGCAGACGCTTCTGCAAAGAAGATTGCAAATAATGAAATTGATAATGATCGCTCCAAATTAATTTCGGAATTAAATGCTTCCGTAAAGAAATATACATTTCAAACAGAAAATTTATACAAAGAAGCTTCATCAATATTTCCCGAACTAATTTCAATATCAATTGCAAAACAGGAAGTATTTTCTAAAACAGATTCTACCAAATTAATTCCGGTGGCACTTTACGAGACGGAGAAACCAATTTCAAAACCTTCGGAAGAAACATTGCGCACTTGGTTAAAAGCCAAGTTAAAAGTAGATACGATAGAAATATATCGCCGACCATGATTTATTTTTAAATAAAATGCTTCGGTATAAATGAAGTACAGCAAAAATCTTTAAGAAACTGAACAACGGCTTGTGCTGTATTTGCTATGATTGGAGGGGCTTTCGGCGCTTTAAGATCTCTTTTCACAAAACTTTAACTATTCCTTAACACTCGATTGGTTTCGTTTTTGGAAAGATTGTGCTTAGAGATTTTTATTTCTGACGAATTTTACAAAAGTACATTATGAAATCACCAAATGACCTTACACAGATAAAAACAAACCGCAAGGTTTTCAAAAATATTTTCCTGACAGGAACATTATCAGTTTTAATGTTGGCCGCTTGTACAAAAGAGCCGTCAGTAGCTGAAAAATCGTTGGATCAGCAAAAAATTGAATTTCAGGCACGTCAGCTGGAAATTGAGAAACAAAAATTAGCCATTGAAAAAGAAAAAATGGCTTATGAAATTCAGAAGAAAGCAGACAGCATCGAACAGGTAAAACAAGCCAAAGCAGTTGCAAAACCGCAGGTGATCAGAGAAACAAAAACAGTTTACGTTAACAATACACCAAGAGCTGCATCCTCTTCAGGAAATTCTAATTCAGGAGCTTCTCAAGGAAGTAACCAAAGCACTGCTCAGAAACAAGGAATGAGTAAAGCTGCTAAAGGAACCATTATTGGAACTGTTGGTGGAGCCGCTGCCGGAGCCATTATCAGTAAGAAAAATAGAGGACTTGGCGCTGTAATTGGCGGTGTTGCAGGTGGTGCAACAGGTTATACCATCGGTAGATCACAAGATAGAAAAGACGGTAGAGTTAAACCGAGAAATTAATATATTCTAAATATATAAAAGATTGCTTATTTTTAAGCAATCTTTTTTTATGCTTTATATTCTTTTGATGTTGATTATGTTGCTTCCTACCTTAGCAGGGTTAGGCAAATTATCAACCATAATTTTTAAAATTAAAGAGTACGGACTTGCCCTCAATATGCTGAGCGGTATTTTTTTTTGTACCACAATTTGGACACTTACCGCATTCTTTTTTCCCTTAAATCTCATCGTGGAAGGGATTACATTAGCTTTGGGTATTTCTTCTTTTTTCTATTTTAAAGTCTATCTGGAGTTCTGGAATTTAATTTTGAAAAATAAAGTAGTTTTTCTCAGCAGTTCCTTTCTTATCGTTTATTTTGGTTCTTACTTTCCCTTTATTTTAGACCATTTCGGCTACTATGTTCCCACCATAAAATGGATTTCAGAAGTTGGTTTGGTTCAGGGAATTTCAAATTTAGATCTGCTTTTGGGGCAGATGTCTTTCTGGCATGTTTTTCAGGCTGGATTTTCAAACTTTAGCGATCCTTTTCTGAGATTAAATGTAGTGGTGCTTTTGGTCTATCTTATTTATATTCTGGAGAAAAAAGCCTGGATTCATTTTCTCTTTTTGCCCGTGCTTTTTCTCTTTTTACAATCACCAAGTCCCGATTTACCGGTGATTGCTTTCTCTTTAATAATTTTAAATGAAGTTTTTAATTCAAATAAAAACGCCGCATTTATATTCGCATTGTCCATCTTTATTTTTGGCATAAAACCCACCATGATCTGGTTGCCAATTTTTGTTTTTTTATATGTTATAATCATCTTGAAAAGCAACATTAAATTTGTGAGGATGGGTGCTTCTATGTTAATTCTTTTCATTTTTAAAAACATCTGGACTTTTGGTTTTCCATTTTTTCCGGTTCAGATATTTGACTTTGAATTTTCCTGGAAGCCTAATGCGGAATTGTTACAGAATTCATCGGAAATGGCAATGATGAAAACCTATGACATGCAGTATACTTTTTCTGAGATTCAAAAATTTTCAGGTTTTGATTATGTCAGAAACTGGCTTTTTCTCGATGGAATTAAGAGCATGATTCATATTTGTTTCCTCCTGAGTTTAATCGGCTTTACCATTTTTGCATTTTATAAAAAATCGAAAATACTCTGGATTCTTTTAATCTCAATTTTAATTAAAAGCATCATCGTGCTGTTGTTTTCAGCGCAATACCGATTTTTCTTCGATGTCTTTTTCGTAGTCGTTTTTGTTTTATTTTACAAAATAATTTCCCGAAAGAATTCGATAATTATTTTTACCATGTTATCATTTTGTGTTGCTGTATTTTTATCATTTCCTAATTTGGTTAAAGAATATGTTCCAAGTTTCAGGCTCGGAAATTATATGACGGGATTCAAAACCACTCAATTTTTAAATCCTTCCTACTTTGAATTAAAAAAATACAAAACCCATCAGCTTGGAAATGTCGAATTCAATGTAGTCCACGGTTATATCTTCAGTTTTGATATACCACTTCCTGCAATATCGCCGCAATTTATTCAGGAAGACTTAGATGCAGGGATTTTTCCGCAACTAAAAGGGAGCACTTTGAAAGAAGGATTTATCTGGCGAAAAATATCAGAAAATGAGAAAAAAGAACTTCGTAATATTCTGAAAGATTTTCAATAGTATCGTAACTCGCGGCATCATCAAATCAAAATTATCTCCTTAACTTTGTAACATGTTCAATTTAGGAAATTTTCTCACGCTCGCTACCTTTGGTGAAAGTCACGGACCTGCTTATGGCGGAATTATCACCAACTTTCCTGCAGGTTTAGAAATTAATTTGGAGGAGGTTCAGCATCAACTTGACCGGCGAAAACCGGGTCAAAGTTCCATCGTTACCCAAAGAAAAGAAAGCGATACCGTGAAAATCCTCTCGGGCATTTTTGAGCGCCAAACGACCGGAACCCCCATTGGTTTTATGATCGAAAATGAAAATCAAAAATCAAAAGATTACGATCATATCGCAAAATCATATCGCCCAAGTCACGCCGATTTTACTTACGAGCAGAAATTTGGAATCCGGGATTATCGCGGTGGTGGAAAATCTTCCGCGCGCGAAACCGTAAACTGGGTCGTCGCTGGAAGTCTGGCCAAACAACTTTTACCGAAAGAGGTAGAGATTAAGGCGTATGTTTCGTCAGTCGGCGAAATATTTTGTGAGAAACCGTATCAGGATTTAGATTTTTCTAAAATTGACAGTAATGATGTTCGCTGTCCGGATCCTGAAACTGCAGAAAAAATGATTTCCAGGATCAAAGAAATTAAAAAAGAAGGAAACACCATCGGCGGAACGATTACCTGTGTGATTAAAAATCTTCCAATCGGAATAGGAGAACCTGTTTTCGGAAAACTTCAGGCAGAATTGGGAAAAGCCATGCTGAATATCAACGCTTGCAAAGGTTTTGAATACGGAAGCGGTTTTTGTGGCGCAAAAATGACGGGGAAAGACCACAACGATTTATTTAATGAAGATTTTTCCACCAAAACGAATCTTTCTGGTGGAATCCAAGGCGGAATTTCAAACGGAATGGATGTTTACTTTCGGGTAGCTTTTAAACCTGTGGCAACCATTTTACGCCCTCAGGAAAGTTTTGATTCGGAGGGAAATCCCATTATTGTAGAAGGAAAAGGGCGACATGATCCTTGTGTTCTGCCACGAGCGGTTCCTATCGTGGAAAATCTCGCCGCTTTTGTTTTGGCAGATTTATTTTTAATTAATAAACTCCGGAAACATTCAATGTGACTTTGATCACCTAGAAATATAAGTTTTATACTGAACTTTGAACAAAATAATAAAAATGAAGAATTACTGGCAAAATGCGATCACTTTTGACGAATATTTAAAAGTAGCGGAAGATCGCTTTCATAACAACCCTAACAAAGAGGATGAATATCAGGAATATTACGAACTTGGACTTCAAAGAACCAATCGTACCGTAAAAACGTTTAAGATTGATGAAGAACAAATGCAGCGCGCAAAATCTAAGAATTTTAAGGGTAAATTATTGATCATTTCCGAACCGTGGTGTGGTGATGCAAGTGCAACCGTTCCTGCTGCAGCCAAATTTTTCGAAGCTGCCGGAAACGAAGTTCGAATTTTCTTACGCGACAGTGATCCTACTTTGATTGATCAGTTTCTGACCAATGGAACGCAGTCCATTCCAAAAGTGATTATTCTGACGGAAGAGGATCAGGTAAAAGCAGTTTGGGGTCCACGTCCAAAATATGGAAATGACCTTTTGAAAAAATTTAAAGAAAATCCTGAAACCTATCCAAGAGAAGAATTTTATAATGACTTGCAGGTTTATTATGCTAAAAACCGTGGCCATGATGCAATCGAAGAAATTATTGAACTTCTTTAATTAAAACGTAAAACACATGAATTTCCTTAAAAAAAATGCCTTTTTTATCATAGCCCTTATTTTCGTGGCGATTCTCTATCTGTTTCCTGCGGTGAAACTGAAATTGAAAGACCTCTTCTTTCCTGTAGCAGCCATAGAAAATGCCATCACTTTAAGCGATACCGATTATGATATTCAGTTGAAAGGAATTAATGTTCCCGACACCAACCTGAAAGCATTTAAAGGCGATAAACTCGTTTTACTCAACTTTTGGGGAACTTGGTGTCCACCTTGTCGCGAAGAATGGCCGACGATTCAAAAATTATATGAGTCACGAAAAGATAAAGTTGATTTTGTACTCATCGCCATGCAGGATAAGGAGGAAGATGTAGTGGAGTTTATGAAAAAAAACAACTATACCGTTCCTGTTTATATCGCGCAAAGTCCGATTACAAATCATGTTTTGCCGAAGGTTTTTCCCACAACTTTTTTATTGGATAAAAATGGAAGAATTCTCTTAAAAGAAGATGGCACGAAAGATTGGAACTCCAAATCGGTTCATGAATTTATCGATAATTTCACCAAATAACTTTAACTAACTTTACGAAATTATGGTATAGAATTTGCGAAATATATAGGGTAAAAATACCAAAAAACAAAAATGAAAGTATCAAAAATTCAACTTGCCAAAGAAGCATTTAAACACAAAGGATTTATCCAAAAAATCCCCGTTATAATTCGCATGATTAAATCTGCTATGAAAAAGGGAGGATACAAGCCACATTTTAAAAATGTGATTGTTCCGGGATTGGTTTTTGTGTACCTCATTTCGCCCATCGACATCATTCCGGACTGGATTCCCGTGATTGGCGTGTTAGACGACTTGGCGTTGCTTGCTTTTGCTATACCGCTTTTGGTGACCGAGGCTGAGAAATTCATCGCCTGGGAAGCTTCAAGAAAATCGGACGATCTGATGATCGAGGAAGCCGAAGTGGTTCGTTAAAAAATAACTCTTAATATAAAGCCGTTTCTGAAAAGAACCGGTTTTTTTTGGAGCATTAAAAGCGATTTTTTTTTTAATATTTCTCCCGCTCTCCGCTCTATCTTTATCTTTTCCGAAAGAAAAAGATAAAGGATACCGCTTTGATCGGGGCTATAATTGAAATGCAGGATTTCTTTCCAATTTCTTATAAGTCAGTCCATATTTTAATTGTTGACTACAAATGATTTTCGGACTTCTTTTATTCGAAAAAAATAAGGAAATTTACAGCGTGAAAAAACTCATCTCCATTATTGGGACCACCGGAATCGGCAAAACAAAACTCGCCATCCAAATCGCCCAGCATTTTAGTACAGAAATAATCTCCTGCGATTCCCGACAGTTTTTTAAGGAAATGAAAATTGGTACTGCGACACCTTCTGCAGAAGAATTGGCTCAGGTTCCTCATCACTTTATCGGAAATTTATCAATAAAGGATTATTATTCCATTGGGCAATTTGAAAAAGACGCCATTCAGAAATTAGAAGAACTTTTCCGGACACGTGATATTGTGGTCATGGTCGGCGGAAGTATGATGTATGAAAAAGCAGTCCTCGAAGGTCTTCACGATTTACCCGAAGCCAATGAAGAAAACCAGACCAAACTTCAGAGAATGCTGAATGACGAAGGAATCGGAAAACTTCAAACGTTACTGAAAGATTTAGATATTGATTATTATAACAAAGTAGACAAAGATAATCCACGTCGCCTTTTCCGCGCGATTGATATCATTTGGCAAACCGGGAAAACGTACACTGAAAATATCGCTGATCAAGTGAATAAACGCGATTTCGAAGTCATTCGAATTGGGATACAGTCACCACGGGAAATTATTTATGAACGAATCAATCAACGCGTAGATCTTATGGTGAAAAATGGATTGGTGGAGGAAGTGGAATCATTAATTCCCTTCAAAAACAATTTAGCTTTGCGAACCGTGGGTTATTCTGAACTCTTCAACTATTTCAATGAAAACTGGACTTTGGATTTTGCCATCGAAGAAATCAAAAAAAATTCCCGCAGATTCGCAAAACGGCAATTAACCTGGTATCGGAAAGAGGATAATATCAACTGGGTAAATTTTGAAAATTTGGTAGAAGAATCCTTATCTTTGCTCAACACTTTAAACATCAAAAAATAATACAATGGCAGATACTTTTTCAAAAATGCTCGCATTGGGAACCAAAGCACCTTTTTTCGAACTTCCGAATCCTTCCCAAAGCAACGAAATGCAATCTCTGGAGGACTTGAAAGGGGAAAAAGGAACCCTTGTCATCTTTATGTGTAATCATTGTCCGTTTCTGCTTCATATTATTGATAAACTTACCGAATTGTATGAGGATTATCAGGAACAGGGAATTGAATTTATCGCCATTAATTCAAATAATGTAGATAAATATCCCGCGGATGCTCCCGAAAAAATGATTGAATTTCAAGTGGAAAGAAAATTTGACTTCCCGTATTTGTACGATGAAAGTCAGGCGATCGCAAAAGCCTATGACGCTGCATGTACGCCAGATTTTTTCTTCTTTGATGAAAAACTTGATTTAATTTACCGCGGACAAATGGATGATTCCAGACCCGGAAATCAAAAGGAAATTACAGGAGAAGATTTAATTATTGCTTTCGAAAACTTACTCGCGGGTGGACCACAGGAAGAATTGCAGAAACCAAGCATGGGTTGCGGAATCAAGTGGAAAGAATAACAATAGCCAAGTATAAATAACCAATTTAAAAGAGCCAAGTATGATTTACATTACTTGGCTCTTTTCAATTTTACCTGCTAAAAATAAGGATTGTAATTTTTTTCGAATCCAATTGTGGTGGGATTTCCGTGTCCGTTGTAAACTTGGGTTTCTTCCGGAAGCACAAAAAGTTTCGTTTTAATTTGCGTGATCAGGGTTTCGTGATTTCCTTTATACAAATCGGTTCTGCCTATACTTCCTTGAAATAAGACATCGCCGGAAATAATGAATTTCTGCGCTTCGTTGTAGAAAGCCATACTTCCCGGAGAATGCCCGGGTACATGAAGGATTTTAAATGAGTCATCGCCCAAACTGATGATTTCGTTTTCTTTTAAATAGGAGATGTCGCCTTCAAAACGTTTAAAGAAAAAGCCGAATCTGTTCGCATCCATAGGATTACGGTCCAGGATTTCCTGATCGAGTTCATGCATTAAAACAGGAACTTTGTAACGATCAAAGGCTTTTTGCAAACCCAAAACATGATCGATATGTGCGTGGGTTAACAAAATGTTTTGAATATTCAATTCATGATCTTCAATAAATTTTTCTAAAACATCAGTTTCAGCATCGGTAAAATTTCCCGGATCGATGAGGTAAGCAGCTTTCTGCTGATTGGAAATGATATAGGTGTTTTCGGAGAAAGGATTGAATGTAAAGGATTTTATTGTGATCATATAATCTATTAGAATTGATAGGTTTTTTACAAAAATACAATTTTAAGGAGTAAACGCTTCTTGCCTACAACAAATTAATGCTATTTTCGTTATCTTCGTATCAATGAAATATTTACAAATTTTCCTTTTCTTTTGCAGTGCTCTTTATTCCGCGCAGGATATTCGCAGCGTGCAGTTATTCAATCCGCAAACCAATGATGAAACGCCGGTTATCGGGTTTAATGAACAGTTGATTTTGCGTTTTGATGATCTTTCAAATTCCAGCACCATTTATCGGTATACCATTAAACACTTTGACCGGAATTGGCAAGATGACGGTTTGTTTTTTACCGAATATGCTAATGGAAGTTTAAATGGAATGATCGATCAGTTTCAATATTCTTTCAATACTTTGCAGGCTTATACCAATTACACTTTGACTTTTCCGAACGATAAAATTCAGCCCAAAATCTCAGGTAATTTTGAATTGGTAGTTTATCAGGATTCAGCGAGTAAACCACTTTTCACCAAAAGATTTTGTATCGTAGAAGATGGAGCGAATATGGCTTTAAATGTTTCCCGAACGTCTGATGCGAGAAATCCACAGATTAACCAAAGGGTAGAAGTGCAGGCTGTTGGTAATAGTTCGGCAATGAATTCCAATCTCAATTCTCTTTCTTTAAATGTCATCCAAAATAACAATTGGAACTTGGGAGTTTATAATCAAAAGCAAAGTTCTTCATTGGGCAATAAAATTCTTTTCCAACAAATGAATTTGGTTTTTCCTGGTAATAATGAGTTTTATTATTTCGATAATAAGAATATGAATCAGCCATTTGACATGGTTGCTCAGTCAGAAAATGTGGATGGAGTTAATTATACTTATCTTCATCCCGTTTGGGCTTTTCCAATGAATTATCAATATCAACCGGATGTGAACGGTGCTTTTTATTTCCGTAGAAATGATTTGGGAATTGAAAGAAATGCGGAACGCGAAGCAGATTATTCGTGGGTTTATTTCGCTTTAGATTCAGAAAAAACCAATAAAGAAATTTATGTTGTGGGTGGTTTCAATGACTTTAAAGCAAGCAAAGAAAACCAAATGACTTACGATGAAACTTTGAAAAAATATATCGCCAAAATTTATTTAAAACAAGGATTCTACAATTATATTTTAGCCACAAAAAATCCGGATGGCACTTTAAATCTAGGCGAAATCAACGGTAATTTCTGGCAAACCGAAAACCTCTATAAGCATTTTTATATTACCAGCCTTTCGGCAGAAATTACGACGGATTGTTGGGTTATGGGGAATTTAGAACGCCGCTGAGATAGATTTTTAGGCTTATCTCAGTTTGTTAGGATTTTGAGAAGTATGAAAAATTGCGGAAACAAAAATTACTGATTGCTCGTTTATATATAAATAGTGAATAGCGAAAGGGAAATGCTTTAAATACGTTACGTGAACTTCGTCGTATTTTATTTCAGATGACAAAGGATTTGAAGCAACAAACTTTAATTTACTGGTAACTGAATTCGTTAATTTTTCCCCCAAACCTGTCTTCCTTTTCTCATAAAAATGGACTGATTCTTTCAATTGAAATTTCGCTCTGTCAGAAAGTAAAACTTTCATTATAATTCCTCTTCAATTTCCCTGATGACGTCTTCAAGATCGTGCGCAGAAGCAGGGTGCTTTTTGTATTCTGCAATTATATCTCTCACTTCATTTTTCTGCCACTCCGGAATTTCAAGGTCAATTTCTTCTGATAACCCATCGATATAACCCCAAACTCTTTCCAAAAAATTTTCAGGAAGTGTTTTTAGTTTTTCGGTAAGTTGTTCAACAGTAACATTCATAGAATCAAAGTTATGAAAAACTATTCATAAAAAAAGACCTTCAAGATTTCCTGAAGGCCAATATATTTTTACACCAAATAAAACTCGTGCAGCTTTTCCTCGCACAAAGTTTTTACGACCTCAATCCAACGGTCTTCATCGTTCAAACACGGAATATAATTGTAGGTTTCCCCACCACCATGCATAAACTGTTCTTTCCCTTCAACTGAAATTTCTTCCAAAGTCTCCAAACAGTCAGACACAAAAGCAGGACACACAATTGCCAGATTTTTAATTCCTTTTTTACCTAAATTCTCCAAAGTTTCATCTGTATAAGGTTCCATCCATTTATCATTTCCCAAACGGGACTGGAAAGTAACCATCACTTTTTCTTTCGGTAAATTTAATTTCTTGATCACCTCTTCCGTCACCTTAAAGCACTGATGTCTGTAGCAAAACTGATGACTCGGATTACTATCTCGAGAACAACAGTCGTTTAAATTACAGGTTTTGGTAGGATCGGTTTTAAAAATATGTCTTTCCGGAACACCGTGATAAGAGAATTGTAAAGCATCAAAAGTTTCCGGTAATTTCTCGCGGATACTTTCTGCTAAACAATCGATATAAATTTCACGGTTATAAAAAGGCTGAACGTAATTAATTTTAATATTAGGGAAATGTTTCTTGCGCACCTCTTCTGCTTTGTCAATCACCGTTTCCGTCGTACTCATCGCGTATTGCGGATAGAGTGGGAAGAGAACGATTTCTGTAACACCTTGATCGGTCAATTTCCGAATTCCGGTTTCGATGCTCGGTTCAGCGTAGCGCATTCCGATTTCTACGGGAACATCTACGATTTTTTCGAGTTTATTTTTAATCCTTTCCGTAATGAAAATTAAAGGCGAACCTTCATCCGTCCAAACCGTTTTATAGGCTTCTGCAGATTTTTTCGGTCGCGTATTCAAAATAATCCCACGCACCAATAATGTTCGGAAAAACCAGCGATAATCAATCACCTTTTCATCCATTAAAAACTCATCCAGATACTCCCTAACATCCTCAACTTTCGTCGATCGTGGCGACCCAAGATTAACTAATAAAATTCCTTTTTTCGACATGTATTTTTTATTTGGGCGCCTATTTCCGCCTTCCACTCCCGCTTTTTTATAATTCCCGCTGTCGCGGTATTTATAAAAAGAGCTCCGTTCAAGTCGGGGCGCAACCCTGTTATATTTTTAATATGACAGCAACAATTAAAGATTTTTTCCCATCTTCAACTATCAACTATCAACTATCAACTATCAACCGTTCACCGCTTCAACTTTCTCTACCAGTTCAGGTAAAAACTGTTTCAGGATATTTTCAATTCCACCTTTTAAAGTTGCTGTAGAACTTGGACAACCAGAACACGCACCCTGCATTAACATTTTTGCAGTTTTAGTTTCAGCATCGTATTCCATTAAAGAAATTTTTCCACCGTCGCCTTCTACCGCCGGAGCGACATATTCGTTTAAAATATCAGAAATTTTCTGTTCGTCTTCCGTATATTCTCTATTCATAATCGTAGCTGCAGGACTTGCATGTTTCTGCGCGACAGCATTGGAAACAACTCCACCACTTTGTAGATATTCGGCAACAAAGGTGCGCATCTTCACCATTACTTCATGCCATTCAACGGATACATTTTTTGTAACTGCCACGAAGTTATCAGAAATAAAAACTTCTTTTGCAAAATCGTATTCATCAAAAATAGCTTTCGCCAAAGGAACTTCTGCAGCTTCTTCGGGAGATTTTACTTCTATAAATCCATCGATAAGTTGCGTATTAGAAACGAATTTCATCACCATCGGATTTGGAGTCATTTCTGCATAAATAAGATACTCCTCATTTTTTTTCTGAAGATAAATTCGAGGATTTGCCGCCAGTTCGTTTTGAATAATTTCTTTTAAAGGTCCGATCACGTTTTCCCATTCAACACCCTCTTGCTTAGCTACTGCAATAAAGTTTGCCGTAACAAAAACTCTTTCTACGAAAGGATATTTAAAAAGTTCCTGAGCTAAAGGAATTTCTTTAATATCAGAATTTCGGTCGAGTTCCAGAGAACCCGGGATCAAGTTGTAATCGGCTACAAACTTCATTACTTTCGGATTTTCTGTAGGCTCTATAATAATTGGTCTCATTTTATTTTACTAAATTTGAGTACAAAAATACGGATAACAATTTAGATTTCATCAGTGATGTTTTAGACGTTGTCAATGAACGATATTACTTAGGGAAGATAAAAATATTCGATTAACTTATCTATTTGTAGAATTGATTTTTAGATTTAAAACATCACATTATCAAATTAGCATATTAACACATTATATTACAATGGCACTTATAAAAGAACTTTTAGGAAAAACCCCACAAATCGGAAACGATACTTTTTTAGCAGAAACAGCAACCATTATTGGTGATGTTACCATGGGCAAAGAATGCAGTATTTGGTATAACGCCGTGATTCGTGGTGATGTGAATTATATAAAAATGGGTGATAAAGTGAATGTACAGGATAATGTCATGTTGCACTGTACTTACGAAAAATTCCCGCTCGTAATCGGAAACAATGTTTCAATTGGACACAACGCAATCGTTCACGGCTGTACGATTCATGACAATGTTTTAGTTGGAATGGGCGCAATCGTGATGGATGACTGCTTAGTGGAAAGTAATTCAATTGTGGGAGCCGGTTCAGTGGTGACTCAGGGAACGCATATTAAATCAGGCGAAGTTTGGGCCGGGACGCCAGCGCGTAAAATAAAAGATACTTCTACCGAATTATTAGAGGGGGAAGTGAATCGTATTGCTAATAATTACGTCAAATATTCCGGCTGGTATAAAGAAAGTACGAATTTGTAAATATTACTTAATAGAGAAAGAAGTTGAATTTATTCAACTTCTTCTTTTTTATCTAATCGACCTCCTGTCAATACTGCCTTACCATTTTCACAAATGATTTCAGAAGGCGGAAGAACGACAGCACAATCCGACATTAGATGATATTTTTTGTTGATGGCATCCTGCATAGCCGTAAACTGGGTTACTTTCGGTAAGATTTCTTCTGCTAACTTTTTTGGATAAGCCAGATAAGAACTCGGTCCACCACAAGGTTTTGCACCAATCGCCGTGAAAGTCCATTCTGTAGGATCGTTACAGACTTCGGTGCTGATCAATGAATCGATTTCACCAATCAGTTGCTTTAGGTTTTCCCGGTCTTCAATTTGAGACACGTTATTTTCAGGTTTAAAAGAAATATCTTTTGGCAACGTTTCGGGGTCTGACAATTTTTTTGTCGAGGAACAGGAAACGACTGTCAAAAATGAAATGATAATAATTAATAAGTTCTTCATCTTCACGATTTAGTTTACAAAAGTAGCATCTTTTTCTAAAACAGGAAGAGTATTGATTGAGGGATAAGCAGAATATTTTCACCTCAGTCATTTTTGGGAAAGGTGTTAATTTAAGGAGTTGAATTGGTGAAATTAGAAATAATTTCAGCCCTTATTTCCAAAACCTGATTCTCTTTTTCGGCGGTTTCAATTACTTTAAAAATCGATGCTAACGTTTCTTGAAGTTCCAACATTCTGGATAGTGCGTTTTCATCATCTTTTCCAAAACGTTCCTTAGTGCTAAAATTCTTCATACGATGAAAACGAATTTTGCTTTTGAAAATACTGAGCATTAATTCCCGGTATTCCGTCGGTGAAAACTGGCCCTCGATTAAGGTGAAAATATCTTGTTTTTCCATTTACTAAAAATTGTAATAATTAAAGGTGATTTTATCTGAAACCAAATTTTAGTCAGAATTATCCGCAATAAATTTTAAAAATAAAGTCCAATTTAAAATCGGACTTTATTCATTGTCAATTACTTAATCTGATTCTAATTTTACTGACCTTGACCTAAAGAGTACGCTTTCTTTCCATCAAATTCATACAAATTCTCTGTTTTCACAACATCAATTTTAGCGTCGAGAGCTTTAGCCAATAAGTTGATGATGTTGTTCTTGTATAACATATTTCCATTTCTAGGCTGGAAGCGGCATCTCCAATGGTCAGTGCAGAACGTTTCCGAAAATCCATCGGGCCAGACTTTAATTCCGCGGTTGGTGATCATCGTCAAGTGTTTATTTTCGGTATTAATGCTTTGTAGTTTTTCCGCCAGTTCATCAGGATCTGTGCCTTTCCAATCCACAAATAAATCTACTCCGACCAGTTTTTTATCCATCGCAGGTTTTTTTACATATTTTGGAAGGAGCAGAACGGCGTCTTTTACCACTTTCATCGGTTTCAGAATCGAAGGATGTTGTCCTAAATTCCTGATGATCGCTTCTGCGAATTCCTTTGTTCCCACCTTTTCTTTGTTTACACCCTCTTTAAAAATGTCATAAGTGTGAATTCCGTCTTCAATGGTTTTTAACCAGGCATTCTGTACTTTTTCTGCAATTTCAGCTTGTCCGATATGATTGAGCATCATTACTGCTCCCTGTAACAAACCCGATGGATTGGCCATATTCTGTCCGGCTCTTCTGGGCGCAGAACCATGAATTGCTTCAAACATGGCACATTCTTCCCCAATATTTGCAGAACCCGCAAAGCCCACAGAACCCGCGATCTGCGCCGCAATATCTGAAATCACATCACCGTATAGATTTAAAGTAACAATCACGTCGAAGATTTCCGGCGTGTCGGCCATTTTAGCCGCACCGATATCGATGATCCAGTGCTCATTTTCAATCTCCGGATATTCTAAAGCGATTTCGTCAAAAACCTGGTGAAATAAACCGTCGGTCTGTTTCATAATATTATCCTTTGTGAAACACGTTACTTTTTTCCTTCCATAAACTTTCGCATATTCAAAAGCGTAGCGAACTATTTTTTCACATCCGGGACGGCTGATTAATTTTAAGCATTGCACCACTTCATCCGTTTGTTGGTGCTCAATTCCTCCATATAAATCTTCTTCATTTTCACGAATGATGACGATGTCCATATTTTCATGTTTGGTTTCCACAAAAGGATGCAAACTCATGCAGGGTCTCACATTTGAATAAAGACCCAGGAATTTTCTCGTGGTAACATTCAAACTTTTATAACCGTCACCTTGCGGAGTGGTGATCGGCGCGTTCAGGAAAATTTTATTTTTGCGGATGGTATCCCAAGAGCTTGCAGCAATGCCATTGGTATTTCCTGCTAAATAGACCTTTTCTCCCACCGGGATCTCATCGATCTCAATTTGCGCTCCTGCGGCCGTAATGATTTTCAGTGTGGCGTCCATAATTTCCGGACCAATACCATCACCTTTTGCTACTGTAATTCATGTCATTTTATATTTTTTGATGAGACAAAATTGCATCTTCTTTATCATATATTTTTATTTATATTTGTAATGATTTCTATAAATATATTTAATGAATTATACTTTAAATCAGCTTCGCATTTTTTTAAAAGTCGTACAAACTGAAAGTGTGACCAAGGCTTCAGAAGAACTTTTTCTGACGCAACCTGCGGTTTCCATTCAGCTTAAAAATTTTCAGGATCAGTTTGATATTCCTTTGACCGAAGTGGTCGGGAGAAAAATTTACATCACGGATTTTGGACGGGAAATTGCCGAAGCAGCGGAAAATATCATCAATCAGATCCACGCCATTAATTACAAAACATTAGCGTACAAAGGACAATTGACGGGACAATTAAAAATTTCTGTAGTTTCTACCGGGAAATATGTGATGCCTTATTTCCTCTCAGAATTTATGAAGAAAAATGCCGGTGTCGAACTTAATATGCACGTTACCAATAAATATAAAGTCCTGGAAAGTCTGGAAAATAACTCGGTCGATTTCGCCCTCGTTTCTATTTTGCCGACGGCTCAAAATGTTGAAAAATTAGATCTGCTTCAAAACAAATTATACCTGGTTGGAAGCGATAGAATACCTCTGAAAAAAGGAAACTCCACGAAAGAGATTTTCGAAAATCTCCCCCTGATTTTCAGGGAGAAAGGATCTGGAACGAGACAAACCATGGAGAAATTCTTTTCCGACAATAACATTTCTGTTCTTAAGAGAATGGAGCTCTCCTCGAATGAAGCGGTAAAACAAGCATTGCTCGCAGGTTTAGGATATTCAATTATGCCCATTATCGGTATCAAAAATGAATTACAAAATAAAGAGTTAGAAATTGTTCCCATTAAAGAATTGCCCATCAAAACGACGTGGAGTTTAATTTGGTTAAAAGGTAAAAATCAGACGCTCGTTTCGGCAGCTTACTTAGAATTTTTGAAAAAAGAAACCAGCAATATTGTGCAGTCAAAATTTATTTGGTCTGAGCTTTATTAAATATCAATACTTTTATAAATTACTTTACTACGATTGGTGGAAAGGAAATAATCTATTCGCCCATTCAAGCCAATTTTCTTAAATTTGACCAATGGACGAATCTCTCTTTAATTTAGCCGAACATACCAACCGAAGTATTTTTCTAACCGGAAAGGCTGGGACCGGGAAAACGACTTTTCTTAATGAATTTATAAAGAAAACCAAGAAGAAACATATCGTGGTGGCGCCGACTGGAATCGCTGCGATCAACGCGGGTGGAGTTACGATTCACTCAATGTTCGGACTTCCTTTGAGAACTTTTATTCCGACTACCGATCGAATCGATAGCAATTTAGGAAACAATATTGCTGATTTGATGCAGCACTTTAAATACAGAAAAGACAAACTCAAACTTTTGCGCGAAATAGAAATTATTATCATCGATGAGGTTTCCATGTTGCGTGCTGATGTTTTGGATATGATGGATTTTTCCCTGCGTTTTGTGCGTCGAAATACAGAAAAATTCGGGGGCGTTCAGATGTTGTTTATCGGAGATTTGTACCAACTTCCGCCCGTGGTCCGTGATGAACACTTTTTAAAACAGTATTATAAATCCCCCTTTTTCTTTGAGAGTTATGCTTTAAAAGAAATGCCTTTAATTACGGTAGAACTGACGACTGTCTATCGGCAGACCGACGAAAAGTTTTTAGATATTTTGAATGATATCCGTGATGGTGCAGTAGGAGATATCGATTTTGAAACCTTGAACGAAAGGTATATTCCGGACTTCGAACCGACCGAGGAACCTTATGTTTATCTGACCTCACATAACAAAATGGCGGATGAAATCAATCAGAAAAAATTAAAAGAGCTCAAAGGAAAATCTTATGTCTACAGCGCAGAAATCATCGGTAATTTTAATGAAAATCAATATCCGAATGAGGAAGAACTGCAGTTAAAAGTTGGCGCGCAGGTCATGTTTATCCGTAATGATGCGAGTGGCGAAAAGCGTTATTTCAATGGCAAACTGGCGGAAGTCATGAGTCTGGATGATAAAGAAGTCACCGTTTTAATCGATGGTGACGATGAGGTTTTCACCTTAAAAAAAGAAACTTGGGAGCAGAAAAGATATGGGTTAGATGCTGAGAAAAATATTACAGAAGACGTCTTGGGAAGTTTCCAGCAATATCCGATTCGGTTGGCTTGGGCGGTTACGATTCATAAATCCCAAGGTTTAACCTTTGACCGTTTAATTATCGATGCCGGGAAATCATTTGCTTCCGGACAGGTTTATGTAGCGTTGTCGCGTTGCCGAACTCTGGAAGGTATCGTTTTAAAATCTAAAATTACACCCAATGTTATCTTTGCCGACCGCAGAGTTTCTCAATTTCAAGATGAGACGAATGCGAATGAAAAGATTGAAGAGATCCTTCAATCGGAAAAATACGATTACAGCATCAAGAAAGTCGTGAACACTCTCGACTGTCAGTGGTTTAAATATTCCCTGGAAACTTGGTTTCAATCGACTAAAACGAGTAAAGCTCTGGATAAAAATAAAGCCACTTATCTCTACCAAACACTGCGGCCAAAAGTGGAGAACTTTGAAAATATTTATGGGAAATTTGCCAAAGTGATGTTACAGAAAACCCATAAATTCATTCACGGGAAGGAAGAGTGGAGTGAAATTGAAGAAAAAGCAAAAGGTGCGGTGAATTTCTTTTTCACCAAGGTCAATTTAGAGATATTTCAGCCTTTGCTTGATTTTTATTCTGAAAATAAAGGCACCAAAGGCCTGAAACAGTACAACGACGATTTCCGTGTATTTTTGGATGATCTGGAAGATTATCTGAATGATTTGAAGAAAGTGCACTTGCTGGAAGCGCCACTTTTTAACACGGATAATAATGTAGCAATATCGACAAAGGTTGCCAAAATTCCTTCGCATATCTTAACGTTTCAATTATTTGAAAGTGGAAAAATAATTCCAGAGATTGCAAAGGAGCGTGGTTTGGTGACTGAAACGATCTTTGGTCATCTTGCAAAATTTGCAGAACAGGGATTGCTTGATTTATCGCGGATTTTTGCCAAAGAAAAAATTAAAACTTTTGAAAAGGAATTTAAAAAGAATTCTTACGAAACGCTAAACGACTGGAAGAAGGCCTTGCCGAATGATTTTGAATTTAATGAAATAAGGTTGTTGCTGAATCACTTTACGCATAAGCAATCTAAATAGAAACTGGTTTAACCACAAAAGTCACAAAAGTTCAGTTCCTATTAAAGTGAAGATAATGCGACTGAAAGTTCACAAAAATTGCAGTGCAAATTGGAATGTAAATGAACTGAAGTATTCTTGAAATTGGACTAAAAAGTAAGTGGCTTTTGTAGAAATATACCACAAAAATCACAAAAGTTGAATTGCTATTAAAGTGAAAATAATGCGGTTGAAAGTTTACAAAAATTGCAGTGCAAATTGACTGTACAGGAACTACAGTATTCTTGAAATTTGACTAAAACGGAAGTGACTTCTGTAGAATAAACCACAAAAGTCACAAAGTTGAATTAATATTAAAGTGACTATAATGCTCTAATACTTGGCTCTTTTTACTTTTTACTTTTCTCTTTTTGCAGATTTTACCTTTTAATCACAATCTTCTTCATAGGTTCCTGGGGTTTTCTATTCTGATATTTTTTGATCCAGTTATAGAAAATTAAAAAACCGAAAACGAATATTGAAATTCGGGATAGTAAATCGCCGGCTCTCGTATAAAAAGTTTGGTGTTCGTAAAGATTTACCTTGGCAAAAAGAGCTGTTTTATCGCCATAAAGTGTGTCTGCTAAAACTTCACCTTTTGCATCAATATGCGCGGAAATCCCACTGTTTGCAGACCTTGCAATTTCGCGGCGGGTTTCGATGGCGCGCATTCTGGCATACGCCATGAGTTGTTTGTGGCCTTGAGTTTCGCCCCACCAGGAATCATTCGTCATGATCCCTAAAAAGTTTGCCCCTTTTTTCACGTAGTCGGTTACAAATTCGCCATAAATACTTTCATAGCAAATGATTGGTGCCATTTTACCACTGTTAAAAGGATTGGAGAATACTTTTCGTTCTTTATCAATTCCCAGTGATGCGGTAGTTCCGCCCAGATCGAGCATTGCATTTCCCAAAAGCGGTTTCAGCACGCTGATGTAGGGGAAAATTTCAACACCCGGAACAAGTTTTCCTTTGTGATAGACGTCTACTTTTTGGTTAGGAATAATTTGCACGGCAGAATTATAGGAATCAACATAAATTCCCTGCGCAGTTTTATAAGAAGTATCTGTTTTGTCGTTCTCATTTGGGTAAAAACGATGGGAAGAAATACCCGTTGCAAATACAGCTTTAGGATGGTTTGCCAGGAAACCTTTTACTTTATTTAAAAGCTCACTTTGCTCAAAACCCGTTTCTGAAATCGAGCCAAATCCGGGAAGAGAAGTTTCGGGACCCATGTAATAATCAATCGGTCCTTTTGAATTTTCTTCAGCCAAAGTCAGTAAATCATTTAAAATGGTCAGGCTGTCTTTGGAGTATTTTTCGGTGTAGGGATTCAGCTCCGGTTGTAGCATCAGCACATTGACTGTTCCTGTCGGTTTCAAATCGAAGTTGTTGTATTTTACAACGGAAATAAGCATGGGTAAAGCAATTCCTGCTAAAAGAACGGAAGAATTGATGATCAAAGATTTACGTTTTCTTCCCGCTTCCCAGATTCTTAAAGTATAAAATGCAAAAACATTAACTAATAAGATCCAGAAACTTCCGCCCGTTGCGCCTAAAGTATCATACCATTGAATAAATTTTGGGTAGTCGGCGAAGACATTGCCTAAGTTTAACCACGGCCAGGTTAATTCCCAACTTAAATGAACTTTTTCGAAAACCATCCAGACTGCAACGAAGAATACGAGTCCGAAATAAGTTCCCTGCGCATTTTTGTACCAATGATAACATTGAAAAATAAAGGAATAAAATAAAGAATTCAACAATACCGGAATCACCACTGCGACCAAAGAATGCGTACCATCAGGGTTTTTGGCGC
Source organism: Kaistella carnis (assembly GCF_003860585.1). Taxonomy (NCBI): domain Bacteria; kingdom Pseudomonadati; phylum Bacteroidota; class Flavobacteriia; order Flavobacteriales; family Weeksellaceae; genus Kaistella; species Kaistella carnis. The sequence goes on from NZ_CP034159.1 coordinate 2,880,710, forward strand.
CATATAACCAACCTGTGGTCACAATATTCCAGATGATAAAACAAAGATAAGTCAGGCCGAAAATAGTCCAGCCTTTCTTTTTTATTTTTGAAAATTTAGAAATGTCGTGTTCAATGATTAATAAAGGAACGAGGGCGAAAAATATAAAAAACGGAATACCGTAAGTAGGCCAGGAGATGCTCAACAATACCGCTGAGAGTAAAGACAGGATAATATATTTCATAGTTTGTTTAAACTGATTACGTTTTCCAAAGTTAATCATTTATTGAATTTCGGCCGGTATGCAATATTTGATTTATCTCAGGTTCTGTTTGTTAGAGGAAGTGTTTTAACAAATAAGTTAAGAAGTATTTAGAACTGATTTTCTATCTCTACACTTACGCCGTGCATTTCGCCCGTCATTGGCGGATTGGTTTTGGTGATTCTAATTTTAATAAAAGAAACCTGTGGAAATTTCATTTTTATATTTTTCAAAATTCTGCCCGCAACATGTTCCATCAACTTTGAAGGAACTTTCATTTCATTGTGAATGATGTCGTTGATTTCTGCATAATTAATGGTGTCATTTAAATCATCAGTTCCCACGGCTTTCCAAAGATCAGCATGAACTTCTACATTCAAAAGATAGTAAGTTCCAATTAATGTTTCCTCCGGAAGTGCGCCGTGATACGCGTAGATTTTAAGATCTTCTATAATTATTTTTGAAGTCATTTTACTTTATTTTTTAACGCAAAGGCGCAAATATTTTTTTTAAAATAAGCTTTATTACGGACGTAAAGGCGTTTCACTCAGCAAATACCTTAGTTATTAATGATGCTCGATTTCTATTCATTTTCAAATTAAAGCATCATCAAATTATCAAACGGTCTCCCGCAATAGGGATGGTAGTGGAAATCCCACAGCAAGCGTTGGCAATGCTTTGGCGCGAGGAATTGCAACGGACAGCCCGGCTTTTTTTCGTGGGGCAAAAGCGTTGGCGAAAAAAGATTGCCCAAAGTACCACTTCGTCACATCACCAAATCATCACATTACTTGATCGTTGTCGATAATTCCAGCATGGCTTCAATCGGTTTCAAAGCTTTCAACCGCAATTCCTCATCCATCGTAATTTCCGGTAATTCGTATTTCATGCAGAGATACAGTTTCTCCAGCGTGTTTCTTTTCATGTAAAAACATTCGGAACAGTTGCAGGATTCGTCGAAAACCAGGGCGGGAATAAGTGTTTTATGCGGGGCGCGTTTTCTCATTTCATGTAGAATTCCTTCCTCCGTCGCCACAATGAATTCCTGGGCGTCATCTTTCTCCACGAAATTCAGGAGGGCAGAAGTGGAACCTACGAAATGCGCCAAATCGAGAACCGGAGCTTCACTTTCGGGATGAGCGATGAGTTTTGCCTGAGGATGATCTGCCAATTGCTGCGCGATTCTTTCCATAGAAAACGCTTCGTGAACGATACAGGTTCCATCCCAAAGAATCATATCGCGACCGGTTTTCTTCATCAGATACCGTCCCAGATTTTTGTCGGGTGCAAAAATAATTGGTCGGTCTTCCGGTAAAGAACGAATAATAGTTTCCGCGTTGGAACTCGTTACAATAATGTCGGATTCTGCTTTTGTTTCGGCGTTACAGTTAATGTATGTCGCAATTAAAGCATTTGGATATTTTGCCCGCATTGCGCGTAAACCTTCGCCGCTACAACCATCTGCCAGTGAACACCCGGCTTGCGTATCAGGAAGCACTACTTTTTTGGTAGGATTTAAGATCTTTGCAGCTTCTGCCATGAAATGTACGCCACAGAAAGCGATCATATCGGCATCGGTATCTTTGGCTGCTCGTGCTAACTGTAAGGAATCACCCAAATAATCCGCAATGTCCTGAATCGCAGGCGGCTGGTAATAATGCGCCAAAATCACCGCATTCTTTTCTTTTTTTAAGTCCAGAATGGCTTGTACCAACGCTTCACCTTCTGGAATAATGAGGTCTTTGATATTTAAAAATCCTCTTACCGGCAGATTTGCCTTTGCTTGATCTATATTTTCGGTGCTCATCTTATTAAAAATTTTTAGGATTGGGATGTATAAATGTATAATTAAAATCCTGAATTAAATGGTCAGAAGAAATTATTCTCTGCTTCGTTTCAGCGGTTTGATCTGCCATTGTTTCCACTTCCAAATTCAGTATTTGTGCGATGGATGGATGTTCCGGAGCTACGACATTGTAAATCTCTGACCGTATTTCGGAATGTATCAAAAGATCGACCACTGCCAAGATATCTTCGTAGTGAATGTAATTGGCTTTTTTGTGTGGATTTTCAGGCGTTCTGTTTTGATATATTTTTTGAAGAGAGCGTTCATCGCCCATCAAACCGCCAAAACGTAAAATGTTAGTTTGAGGATATTTCTTTTTTACCAGGTTTTCTGCGGCTAAAATGTCAGGTCGTAGATCGGACGTGTCTTTCTCCGTGAAAATTTTATTTTCCTGTGGATAAATTCCGGTAGAGCTGAAAAGAATGGTTTTTGGAAATTCTTTGTCCAGTTTCTGAAAGCCCTCGAACCAGTCATTCCGGGAAATGGGCATACTGAAAATGGCGACATCTACAGATTCTAAAACACCGAAATCGGGGTTATTATCAAAATCCAGTAAATGAACTTCCTTTGCGAAATTTTGTAAAGCAGGTATTTTTTCCGGGGATGTGGTGGTGACTATCGTGTGTTCGCCTTGGGACGACAGCTTTTTTGCAAGTCTTTCGCCAACCCATCCACAACCGATAATGGCTATTCTCATGATTTTAAAAAATTAATTAAGAGATTTTCAATTTCCGTTTTTGCATCTTCTAATTGATCGTTGACCACAATTTTATCAAACTCATTTTTGAAGGAAATTTCTTCAGTCGCTTTTGAGATGCGTGTTTTAATGGTTTCTAAATCATCGGTTCCTCTTGCGATTAATCTTAATTCCAAGGCGGCTACCGAGGGTGGCATAATGAAAATTGACAATGCCTGATCTCCAAAATATTTTTTCAGAGAGATTCCACCTTTTACATCAACATCGAAAATTACTACTTTTCCGCTCTCCCAGATTCGTTCAACTTCAGATTTTAAAGTTCCATAGTATTTTTCGGTATACACTTCTTCATACTCAACAAATGCTTCTTCGTTAATTTTCTTACGAAACTCCTCGGGTGAAATAAAATGATAGTCCAAGCCGTGTTGTTCCATTCCCCGCGGATCTCTGGTCGTGCAGGAAATTGAAAAGGCAAGTTGCGGAAATTCTTCTAAACAATGTTTCACGAGCGTGGTTTTTCCACTGCCGGAAGGTGCTGAGAATATGATTACTTTCTTCATTTAATTTTAATTTTGAAAAGACGATTAACTAATCGATGGACAGAGAATGAACTAATTCGGGATCTCTTATCGATGCGGACCTCTTTTAGTCTATAGTACGTTTAGCGTCTGTTCTTTTACTTTTTCCAGATCGTCTTTCATCATGACGACCAGCTTTTGAATTTCTGCGTGGTTGGCTTTTGAACCGAGGGTGTTAATTTCCCGTCCGATTTCCTGGGAGATGAAACCGAGTTTTTTACCATTGAAATCTTCGTCGATCATCACTTCTTTATAATATTTCAAATGCTGGGCAAGTCGAACCTTCTCCTCTGCAATATCTAATTTCTCTGTGTAGTACGCCATTTCCTGATAAAACCGCGTTTCATCGATCTGATCAAATTCATTCATTGATTTTCGGTAGCGTTCTTTTACGCCCTCCATTCTCACTTCTTCGTAAGGTTCAACCTGGCCTAAATAGGATTCGATTTTTTTAATATTAGTAAGAAGCTCATTTTGTAAAATCTCGCCTTCTGTTCTGCGGAAATTTTCAAACTTCGTCATGGCTTCGTGCAGCAATTCCTTTAAATAAATGTATTCATCATCGCTAAGTTCATCTGATTTGGTTGAAATCGCATCGGGCATTCTCACCGCCATTTTCAAGTATTCGAAATCTGGACCGTCGGCAGCGATCTTTTTCAATTCCTCCATGTAGGATTTCACAAGCGCTTGATTAACGGCAACATCATTTGAATCATCTAACGATTCAATATTCACATAACAGTCCACTTTTCCACGCAGAATGCGGTCGTTCAGCATCTTTCGAATTTCAAATTCTTTCTCTCGGTATCTCGACGGGATTTTAATGTTAAGGTCAAATGATTTGCTGTTGAGGGATTTCAAATCAACGGTTATTTTTTTACCGTCGAAAACTCCTTCACTTCGGCCGAAGCCTGTCATTGATAAAATCATGTATTTGCTTTAGTAGACAAAGATAATTATTTCAAATCTTTTAGACTTAAAAAAGAAATGGTAAAATATTCCCCAATTACAGAAAAGATAATTTTATATATTTGCATCTAATAAAAGATGTAGAATATGCTAAAATCGCTCTTCCACTGGAAAGTCTGGGTTAATATACTCGTAGCGGCTGCAGTTTTCGTAGGTTTGGTCTGGTTGACTTTTCGTTGGCTGGAAGTTCATACCAACCATGGAAAGGAAATCCCGGTACCCAATGTGATGAATAAATCCGTGCAGGAAGCCATAAAGATTTTAGATGATTCAGGTTTGGATTACGAAGTCGACAGTTTCAAATACGATCCAAAATACCGTCCTTTTCAAGTATTGCAGATTTATCCTTCACCGGGTTCCCGTGTAAAAGATGGAAGAACTATTGTGATGAAAGTGAATCCGAGAACCTACGCACAAGTTTCTGTACCCGATGTTTTAGACCGATATAAAGGTTTGGCATTCCGGCAGTTAGAGCAAGTGGGTTTAAAGATTGGCGATACGATCTATGAACCGAGTATTCAGCGGGATGCAGTTTTGCGCATGCTGTACAATGGTTCCACGTTAAAACCCGGCGCTTTATTGCCGCGTTTTTCTACGATTGATTTGGTGATTGGTGCTGGACCGAAACGAAATATCACCGTTCCTAATCTTGTGGGACTCACGGTGCAGGAAGCAAAAGCCATTATTGCCCAAAATCTTTTCGAAGTCGGATTGGTTGAACATGAAGACGGCGGGTCGGATGAATCAGATATCGTTTACTATCAGGATCCTGAAGCCTTTGATGTAAGAGATCAGGGAATGCAGGTGGATATTTGGGCCAGTAAAAAAACACCGGCAGAAATGGGCGCGAAAATCTCCCAGCTCAATTCTATCTACAGAATTAAAATGGATGTTTCAGAACCTTCTTACTATGATGATGGAGCAGTGTACCGTGAACCGGTTCAAAGTGCGCCTCGTCCGGAAATGCCTCGTCCTGAAACGCCACGACCAACGGTTCCCGAAACCTCCACACCGCGACCTGAAGTAAAAAAACAGGAAGCTCCAAAAGCAACAACCGAAACAAAACCTAAGGCCTCTGAGCCAAAACCTACGACTTCAACGCCCGTAACGCCGAAGGAAACTCCGAAAAAAGAGGAGAAACCCAAAGCGAAAAAGGTTGTGGTTGAGTAATAATTTATACAATAAAATCTAAAGCTTCAACAACAATGTTGGAGCTTTTTCTTTAAAGATACCCATGACAGAGGATAAAGATAGAGAAGAAGACTTTGATCAGGAATCACATGATGCTGAATCGGAAGGGCTTTACGAACATTTTTCAATTAAGGTAGATCGGGGGCAGGAACCGCTGCGCATCGATAAATTTCTTATTAATTTTCGTCAGAACTCCTCACGGAATAAAATCTCACAAACCTGTCGTGCCGGAAATGTGATGGTGAACGGGTCGCCCGTAAAACAGAATTACCGCGTTAAACCCGGCGACGAAATAGCCGTGCTTTTAACGAAGCCTCCACGGCAAAATATAATTATTCCACAGGATATTCCCATTAATATTGTTTATGAAGATGACGATGTTGTGGTGGTAGACAAAGAGGCGGGAATGGTTGTTCATCCCGGACACGGCAATTATGATGGAACTTTAATTAACGCTTTGGCTTTTCATTTTGAGAAAAATGGGGAGAAATCAGATTTGGATCGCATCGGTTTGGTGCATCGGATTGATAAAGATACGTCCGGACTTTTGGTTATTGCGAAAAACGAATATGCCTTAAGTTTTCTTGCCAAGCAATTCTTTGACCGCACCACGAAACGGTTATACTGGGCTTTTGTCTGGGGGAATATCGAGGATGATCAAGGAACAATCACCGGAAATATCGGGAGACATTTGAAAAATAGAATGCAGATGGCCGTTTTTCCGGATGGCAGTTTGGGGAAACACGCCGTTACGCATTACAAAGTCTTGGAGCGATTGCGCTATGTGACTTGGGTAGAATGTAAACTTGAAACGGGACGAACGCACCAGATTCGCGCGCACTTTAAATATATTGGTCATACGCTTTTTAACGATGAGCGCTATGAAGGCAATCAAATTTTAAAAGGCATCAATATGCCAAAATACAAGCAGTTTGTAAAAAATGTTTTCGAAATTTTGCCACGTCACGCGTTACACGCGCATACCTTAGGGTTTACTCATCCGACCACGAAAGAAGAAATGTATTTCGAAAGCCCGATGCCACAAGATATGGATGAAGCCTTGAAAAAATGGCGAAATTATTTAGAATCCTGATTCCTTAAAACTTTTTTTATATTTGTAAAAATTCACGCCTCCTTATTATGAGAAAAATATATGCCTTATTTTTCGTGGTGGTCTTTCTCGGAAGCTACAAAAGCCAGGAAACGTTGCCTTATTACCAACAGTATTTGTTGGAAGGAGATTTTCTCTCTAACCCTGCTTTGTACGGAAAGACGGATGATGTCGTGTTGAATTTGAACTATCAGAAACAGTTTTCTAATTTCGATCAGTCGCCCAATGTACAGTCTATAGGAATGCACGCCAATGTTTTCGATCGGGTGGGTGCAGGTTTAACTTTTTTTCGAGATCAGAATGGACCTATTTCCTCCAATGGTGTGGGCGCGGGAGCATCTTATTTTATTCCGATTGATGATGATGGCGAAAGAAAAAGTCAGTTTTCTTTCGGGACCAATGTGAATTTCTATAATATGAATATCGATTTGGGTATGCTGAATCCGCAGAATCCGGGTGATCCGCTCTTGAGCAGCGAAAGTCTTTTCCTGGTGTATGCAAATCTGGGATTAGCTGTTACTTATAGAAATTTCTTTGCGGGAGTTTCCGTAAACGACATTGCAATAACCAATGATATTCCTATTGCTAACGGCATTGAGCCTGAACCGACCAAATTTATATTGAATACGGGATATGATTTTTATTTGAATGAACAGTTTTATGTGAGTCCTTCGGTTCTTATGAATTTCAATACCAATTCTTCCAAACTGATTGATCTCAATGTAATGGCTACGGTTTTAGGAGACGAAAATTCTTTTTCTGCCGGCGCGAGTTTTAGAACGGCGAGTAATAAATTTGGAAATCAGAGTGTTGGAATTTCGCCGATCATCAAAGCAAAAGTGAGTAATTTCTTTTTCGGTGCGAGTTATAACTTTGGCCTTTCAGATATTCAACAATATGCCGGAAGCAGTTTTATGCTGAGCATTGGATATAACTTCGAAAACTTTATCAATACGAGAGGATACCGATATTAATAAGGTGCAATGTTGCATTTTGTGAACTTCCGTTTCAACGTTAACTTTCACTCAACCTCAACCTCAAATTCGCCCCTGGCTTTTCTTTGATCCATGATTTACCTTCATATTCCTTTCTGTAAACAAAAATGCAGTTATTGTAACTTTCATTTTTCGACTTCTTTAAATGCTAAGGAAGAAATGATTTCTGCTATTAAAAAGGAAATTTATTTACGCAAAGATGAACTGGAAAACAAGAGTTTACAATCCCTCTATTTTGGAGGTGGAACGCCCTCTATTCTTAAAACAGATGAACTTCAATCGATTGTTGATGAGGTTTTGAAATACTTTAGTTTTGATTCAGACATCGAAATTACTTTGGAAGCCAATCCCGATGATTTGGATAAAAACTTTCTTAAAGATTTATCTAAAACGCCCTTCAACCGTTTGTCAATCGGAACGCAAAGTTTTTTTGAAGAAGATTTAAAACTTATGAATCGCGCCCACACTTCCGGTGAAGCAGAGAGCTCCATCAAACGCGCTCAGGATTTTGGATTTGAAAATATCAGTATTGATTTAATTTACGGTTCCCCAACTTCTAATTTGGAGATCTGGAAAAAGAATTTAGATAAGACCATCGAACTTCAGGTGCCTCACGTTTCGTCTTATGCTTTGACCATTGAGCCAAAAACTGCCCTTCATACCTGGTTTTCACAGGGGAAAATCAATGCCCCGAAAGAAGCCGAACAGCATGAAGAGTTTTTCTATATGACAGAATTTCTAAAGGATAACGGTTTTGATCACTACGAAATATCAAACTTTGGAAAGCCCGGATTTCATTCCAGACACAATTCGGCGTACTGGAAATATCACGCCTATTTAGGCATCGGTCCGTCGGCACATTCTTATAACGGCAGAAATGAAAGAAGCTGGAATATTGCCAATAATCAGTTGTATATCAATTCGTTGAATAAAAATAGTCTGCCAAAAGAAACGGAAATTTTATCGGAGAAAGATCAGTTCAATGAAATGCTGATGATCGGCTTGCGAACTGTTTGGGGTGTTAATTTATCTTCATTAAAGGAGAAATTCAGCGCGGAACTTTTAGACTATTTTCAAAAAGAAATTAAGCAAAAACTTGCAGATGGAATCTTACTCGTTGAAGACAATCATTTAAAAATACCCGAAAAACACTGGTTTCTGGCCGATGGGATCGCCTCCGATCTGTTTGTGGTTTAGGTGGTAGGCGGTAGGTGGTAGGTAGTAGGTAGTAGGTAGTAGGAGAAAGGTTTTAGGTTTAAAAGATTTTGATCCTGCATCCAACATCAACCAACTGACTCTTCAATCTCGTCTTTTTACTTTTTCCTTGGCTCTGAATTCCGTATTTTTGCATAAATTTCAAACACTTGAAAACTCAAAAACAGGATTTCAGCCATCTTTCAGCCAAACAACCCATCGGAATATTCGATTCCGGCGTCGGAGGATTAACGGTAGCAAAGGAAATTAAACGATTGTTGCCGCAGGAGGATTTAATTTATTTTGGGGACACCAAACATCTTCCGTATGGGGAAAAATCCCGCGAGGCGATTGTAGGTTATTCCACGAAAATCACGGCTTTTCTTTTAGAAAAAAATTGTAAAGCCGTTGTAATTGCCTGTAATTCTGCTACTGCAAATGCTTTAAAGGAAGTCTTGGAACTTGTGAATGATAGAGTTCCGGTCATCGATGTGATTAATCCTGTGGCAGAAAAAGTGTCCTATGAGATTCACAATAATGTGGGCGTCATTGCAACAAAAGCGACCGTGAATTCGGGTTTATACAAGAAGTCAATCCGCAAGCACAATAAGTTTATCAAGGTTGATGAATTGGCAACGCCCTTATTGGTTCCCGCCATTGAAGAAGGTTTTCGAAATCATCCTATTACGCATTCCATTATTTATAATTATCTGAGCAACAGTAAATTAAAAAATATCGAAACTTTAATTTTAGGCTGTACGCATTATCCACTTTTATTAAATGAGATCAAACAATATTACGGAAACCGCGTTCGGGTCATTGATTCCCCGAGTATTGTTGCCAATCAGCTGAAGATGATTCTGGAAAAACATCATCTGCTGAATGGGGACAATCCAAAACCCAGTTATCAGTTTTATCTGTCCGATATCACGAAAAATTTTGAGAAGATCTCTAAAAAATTCTTTGGTAAAACCATTGATTTGGAATTGAAAGTTTTATAAGAAACTTTTGAAGTACAAAGGATTTATGATGATATACGGAAAACTTAGTCCGCTGATTCATTTTCAGTTTCAGATGTTTCTTCAGTTGGTCTTTCATTTGGTTTAAAAAAGGAAAAACTTACATTTCCATATTTCCGCGTGTCGGTTAAATTCGGATGTTGCAATTTCGTACGGCTTTGATGCTCCAGAATAAAAACACCATTTTCTTTCAAGTAATTATTATTTAAAACCAAAGAAATCAGTTCCTCATATTTCGGCACCTCCATTTCAAAAGGTGGATCTGCAACGATCAACTCATAGGTTTTACGGTTTCTGTTTTTCTTTAAATATTCAAAAACATCGGCGCGAATGACGTTGATCTGGGAATCCATTTCTAACTCGCGCGAAGTGGTGCTGATAAATGCAGCGTGCTTGGCATTCATCTCTACAGAAGTTAAATCCTTGCAGCCTCTTGACGTAAATTCTAAAGACAGCGACCCAATACCCGCAAATAAGTCGAGCACCGAAATGGAGCCGAAATCAAAACGGAATCGGTTTTCAATGATACTGAACAGGGCTTCTTTGGCGAAATCTGTAGTCGGTCGAACGTCGAAATTTTTCGGAGCGGAAATTCTTTTGGCTTTCCATTGGCCACTGATTATTCTGTACATGGGTTTTGTTGGATGTTAGGTGCGGGATGTGTGATGAGCAGGATTTAAATTTAAGGCAAATTTATTTGTAAATGTAAAGTTACTATAATGATATCTTTTATTTTAACGCAAAAACGCAAAGGTTTATGAAAAATAACTTTCTACAAATTACGAGCGCAAAGGAGTTTCACTAAGCAAAGAAAATTTCAAGATCTACATTTTTGATTTTTTTTTTGACTTTAAATACTTGAATACCTTGAGGTTAAAATAGGAAAATCTAATATATTCACCATTCACTATACTTGGTTCTTTTTACTTTTTCCTTGGCTCTTCAAGCTTATCTTGCATTCAAAAGAAAATTCTTCTTTGGAATATTATCGTAAACGATTTTTAGATTTTTGACGAATTTCTTTAATTCTGAAATAAAAGTTTCATTTTCAGTCGTTTCTCCATACACGAAAAACTGGGTATCTGTAATTCCGAATCCAATTTTACTTAAGGTAAACATGATGAAATATAAAAAATCGACTTCCGATGTTACATCTAAATTATTGTAAAGGATGACTTTTTTATGATCCAGCGCAAAAAACTCACATTGATGGTGATAAAGGTTGATGTGAATTTCCTTCTGATTTTTAGCCGTAATGGTGTTCAGAAACTGTTCACCGGAAAAGTTAAATTTCGTGGTCGTCCCCAAATCTTTAATTTTACGATAAATCGATTTTGGAAAAGTATAGTAAAACTGCACGCCAAATTTCTTATTGACAGAAAGCATCAATTCTTCCTCTTCCTTATTCACAGGCGCGTTGTAGGCGATTAGATCATATCCCAAATCGTGCTGAGAAAAACCTTCTGGCATGAGGGTGAAATGATTCAGGGCAGAGATCACCGAAATTTCTTTATAAGTTTTCAGGGCTAAAATCTCGTCTGTTTTATCAGCCAGCGCTGTTGCCGGTGATTCTTCGGTTACAAAAAAAGACTGTTCCAAAGAAACTGTTTTGTTCTTTAAAACTTGATATTGTAGGCCGTCTTTGGTAAAAAGTAGTTTAAGTTGTTCCATGCTTTAGGGCAACAAATTTATTAAAATTAATCGGCTTTTGAAATTTTCTCAGTTTTGTTCAAGTATGAGCAAAGTCATGACCGAATATAAAAGCAATTTGGTAATTTTACAGAGGTATTTAAAGGAGTGTTAAATCCATTTTATTAAAGTCAATCGTATGAAAAAACTTATTTTTATTTTCTTGGTTCTGATGTCCGTCAGTATTTTTGCACAGAAAAAGATCCAGAATCAAACCGTAGAAGCTGCCTGTGGAATGTGCCAGTTTAAAGTTAAATCGGATAAAGGTTGCGCCATGGCCGTAAAAATTGATGGTAAGATTTATCATGTGGAAGGACTTGATAAAAAGACGTTCGGTGATGCTCATGCCGCCGACGGCTATTGTAAAATCATGAAGAAAGCCCTTGTAAGCGGGGAAATCAAGAAAGGGAAGTTTTATGCAACGAGCTTTAAGTATGTAGAGTAGATAGGTGTAGGTAGAAGGTGGCAGGTGGTAGTTAATAGTGCAGCGCCATAATCTACAACCCAATTCCTGTAACCTACGGCCTTAGAGAAAATATACCAAGACCGTCCCCGATTGATGGTGTAGGATTTCTTTATTATGAAACTCCAGATTGGTCTGGCTTTCCAGGACATCATACACCATTTGCTGTAAAACGCCGTCACCAATTCCGTGAATGATTTCCAGTCGTTTTAAATTGTTATTTCTACAATATTCCAACGTTTTCAAAAGTTGGTCTTTCTGCATAAAAAGCCGCTCAAACGGATCGACCTGAACAGCGCCTTTCGCAATGTTTTCAAAATGAAGATCCAGAATCATGGGTTTTTTATCGTGTTTTTTTGAAACGGGTTTTGAGAATTCTTCTTTTTGAATGGTTCTGATTTGACTGTAAATTTCCGCTTCCTGAAGCACGAGTTCCTGCGCATCGTACTCATAGGGAAAACCATGTTCATCTTCGATGGTTACTTTTTCGCCTTTAATAGCGGTGATTTTTCCTTTCAGGTTATCATCAATCACGGAAACAGAATCGCCAATTTTCATAAGATAATTTTCATTGTGAGGCGAAATTAGGAAAATTGTAAGGCTTTTTTATCATCAAAAATGGAAAACCTCATTATTAAAGGAATTGGAAACTAAAAAAGATATAGAACTATTTGAAGAAGTCATCTTATTTTATAATAGATGGCTAGCTAATTTTATAAATCTCCCACATTAAACTGAAACATCTCTCTATTAAATATCAACAATAATAAATAACAAATAATCAATCATCCAACACCAATCATCCATCATCCAACACCTACCACCAAAAACCAATCTTCTCTCCACCACCTCATAAAAAATTCTTAAATTTGACTGCTTTATTAAACCGTATTAAAAAACATCAACTATACATTATGGATCCTATTTTTGACCTTATTGAACAGGAAAGACAAAGACAAACACACGGAATTGAATTGATCGCTTCTGAAAATTTTGTTTCAGACAACGTGATGAAAGCCGTAGGAAGTGTTTTGACGAATAAATATGCGGAAGGTTATCCGAGCAGAAGATATTACGGCGGTTGTGAAGTCGTGGATGAAGTGGAAACTTTAGCGATTGAAAGAGCAAAAGAATTGTTCGGTGTAGAGTATGCCAATGTGCAGCCTCATTCCGGTTCTCAGGCCAACGCAGCCATTTATCTTTCTATTTTAAAGCCGGGAGATCAGATTTTAGGTCTTGATTTATCCATGGGTGGACATTTAACCCACGGTTCTTTCGTGAACTTTTCCGGTATTCAGTACAACGCCAATTTCTATGGAGTTGATCGCGAAAGCGGATTAATTGATTACGATGCAATGCGTCAAAAAGCTTTGGAAGTGAAACCTAAAATGATCATTGCCGGTTACTCGGCTTATTCCAGAGACTTAGATTTCAAAAAGTTCCGGGAAGTGGCAGATGAAGTAGGTGCAACTTTGTGGGCAGATATTGCGCATCCGGCTGGATTAATTGCAAAAGGATTATTAAGTTCTCCTTTTGAACATTGTCATGTCGTTACCACGACTACCCATAAAACTTTACGTGGTCCTCGTGGTGGACTCATCATGATGGGTAAAGATTTCGAAAATACTTATGGTCACAAAACGCCAAAAGGCGATATTAAAATGATGAGCCAGGTCTTAGACAGTTCTGTATTCCCCGGAATTCAGGGTGGACCGCTTGAACATGTGATTGCCGGAAAAGCCGTTGCCTTTGCAGAAGCGATCGACGATCAATTCTTGGTGTACATGAAACAGGTCGTTGCCAATGCGCGCGCGTTAGCAAAAGCCATGATTGATAATGGATTCGACATCGTGAGTGGTGGCACCGATAATCATCTGATGTTGGTGGATCTCCGCAACAAAAATGTGAACGGTAAAGAAACCGAAAAAGCGCTGGTAAAAGCTGATATTACGTGTAATAAAAATATGGTCCCTTTTGATGATAAATCTGCGTTCACCACGTCCGGAATCCGTCTGGGGACTGCAGCCATCACCACAAGAGGTTTAAAAGAAGCTGATATGGAAGTTCTTGCCGGGTTGATCAACGAGGTTGTTATGAACATCAATAATGATAGAGTAATTGGTGACGTTCGCAAAAAAGTGAATCAGATGATGGAAGGGAAAGCGTTGTTTAATTATTAAGGTTAAGGCTTAGGTTAAGGTTAAGACTTAGGTTAAGCGGTGCAGTTTTTCACATTAAAATGATGGTTTATTAAGCTAAAATATTATTATTAAAAAATCTTGTAATTTTTTATGATCGCTCACAATTTGTCCTCAACTTTAACCTTAAATTATGTATACCGATTTTACTCAAATGCCTGTTTGGACTAAAGCAATGGATATTGCAGTGGAAGTGTTTTTTATTTCTGACTCACTCCCCAGGAAGGAGGATTATGCGTTGACTTCTCAAATTAGAAGATCCGCCGAAAGTATCTCTGCAAATATTTCTGAAGGATTTGGCAGAGCCGGAAGTAGAGATAAAACCATGTTTTATAAGTATTCCAGAGGATCAGCGAACGAAACTAAAAACCACTTGATTTATGGGAATCTAGTAAAGTATTTTGAGACTGAAAAGTCACAACCCATCATTGTGAAAATTGAAAGTTTAATCCATGAACTTAATAAAATTATTAAAACTTTGGAAGCTCGATGACGAGACTAAGGCTGACGCTAAGAGTAAGGCTAAGGCTGAGTAGGGTCGGTTTTTAGATTAAATTACAGCTTGACTAAATCTAAATATTTTGTTTAAGAAATGCGATAATTATTTTAAGAGTTTCTGGTCTCAACTTTCGCGAGCACTCTCTTACTCTTAACCTCAAATTCAGCCTCAACCTCAACCTCAAACTTAACCTCAACCTAAACCTTGGAACACAAATCCTACACCTTCCTCGAAATCAAGCAGAAAATGGTCAACTACTGTGTTTACCAAGACCGCTGTCATCAGGAAGTAGAGCAGAAAATGCGGGATTTTCTACTGGTTCCGGAAGCGAAAGAAGAGATTCTCCTCTATTTAATGCAGGAAAATTACCTGAGTGAAGAACGGTTTACCAGAAGTTATATTCGTGGGAAATTTTACATGAAATCCTGGGGACGGAATAAAATCCGTAATCATTTAAAGTTTAAAGGAGTTCCTGAAAAATTAATCAACCGTTGTTTTGATGAAATTGATGATGACGATTACCATAAAACAATAACGAAACTTTACCAAAACTACGAGTCGAAAATAACTGGCTTGCAAGGTTATCAGAAGAAATCGAAAACGATCAAGTATTTGTTGTCTAAAGGTTTTGAATACGAGGAGATTGTTGAGGTTATTAAAGAAATGAAGGAGGGCGAGAGTGAGTGATTGGGTAATTGAGTGAATGGTCAATAGTGAATGAGTGAACAGTCAATGCTCAACAAAGAACACACTTCATTAAATCCAAATTTCAAAATGACTTAGGAGTTATTGGCGTAAATAAAAATTGAAATTTCTTCCAAAAACACTCTTCAACTAATAACACCTAAACATTCCTTTTGTTCGAACTGCGGCCAAAATTAAGCATCGAAGCGTAATTGATATTTCCGCGCAAGTTTTGGAAACCTAACGCAGTGGTTCGACGACCCTCGGGAGTCAAATTTTGTCAGAAGAAATTAGCATTTTTTAGCAAATAGATCCAGTCTTGAACTTTTTGTTTGACTCCCTCGAATCTTCGATTTCAAGACAAAAAGTAAAGAAATCATTTGATAAAAATAACATTCCATTATGCAGGAAGTAAGGAATAAACTACTGTGATTACACAAGTGCGACACTAGATTGCCGCAGCGGCTTGAAAGGGAATTGATAATTGATAATACCGGCGGCCGCTTCGCAATGACATAGCGCCGTTATTGCGAAGAAGGCGGAATCTTAACCTCGTTTTACCGTTTTCAGACGGATACCCAGTATGCTGGCTATAAACCGATTGTTTGGTCTCATTTCCCGAGAGATAATCTTCGATAATCAACTTTTTATCATCATCCAAAAAATACAGTCTTTTGTTGCGCCACTGTCCTGTGGCTTTATTTTCTTATTCATGTTTACACTTTTTTGTGTAAACCTGTTTAAGACAGGTAAGTTGTATTATTCTTTTTTCAGTTGGCACAATCGGTGTTTTTTTAACGCTACGACCCTTTTTCATTATTTTATTTTTTTTGTCACATCTTTTTCTAATGACAGGCTTAAATGCGTTATTTTTAGTAATTTTGGCGCTACGTTTTATTAAAAATGAAAAGATTCAGAATTACTTTTTTGTTGGTCGCGCTGCTTTTAGGAGCCGCCTCCTGCAAGCCGAAAAACAATTATGTGTACTTGTCCACGCCCAATTCTCAGCCAGAAATCACAGAATATGAATATGTAGGAGCAATCCCAACAGAAGTCTTTGGTTTCAGATTGGGGGTGCTGCTTTGGGAATAATTTCATTAATCATTGGTTTAACAAGATAAGGTATGGAACTTTTAGAACTCGTAACAGTAAAAGATCCTGTTAATATCAAAAAAATGATTCTGCGCTATTCTATTTCCCAATACAATGATTTGGTGATTACCCGCAATAGAACGTTGCGCCAGGCCACACCTTCCAACCCTGCTATTATTGAATTCAATAAAGAAATCGCCTCTTTGCGATCTTTAATACAAGACAATTTGGTAAAATCCAAGCAATCTATTCAAATGAATATTTCTTGTTTAAATGCTCAGTTGAATACTTCTAAAGCAGATATCAGTAAATTTCCTACCCAGGAAAAGATCTTCCGAAATATTGACCGGCAGCAAAACTTAAAAGAATCATTGTATCTTTTCTTGTTACAGAAGAAAGAGGAAACCTCTATTGCGATGGCCGTAAGCACGGCCAAAGTACGGGTGATTAATCTAGCATATACCCTGGCCGGACCTGTAGCACCCCTGGCAGAACAAATTCTTTTAGGGAGCCTTTTGGGTGGTTTCCTGTTGCCGGTATTGATTATGTTTGTTCTTTTCACGCTGGATACCAAGGTAAAATCCAAAAATGATCTTAGCACTGCCTTGCCAGAGATTCTAGTTTTAGCGGAGGTTCCCTCTATAGGCAAAAATGACAGCGATTTGATTGGTAAGAATGAACTGTCCTTGTATGCGGAATCTTTTAGGATCCTGACTGCCAATGTGAAGTTCATTTTAAAAAATCCTAAAGATGCACAGGTAATTCTCTTCACATCGTCGGTAAAAGGCGAAGGAAAGACCACTATTTCTATCAACTCTGCCTTGGCCCTGGCCACTAATAAAAAAGTGCTGCTTATCGGCGCAGATTTACGAAATCCTCAATTGGGAAGGTATGTTCCTGCTTCAAAAGCTGGCCTTTCGAATTATCTGGCCGAGGCCGAGGAAACAGCTTTTTCTAAATTTATTTTTAAATCACAGCTTCATGAAAATTTAGATAGCGGCAGTATTCCTCCCAACCCTACTGATCTTTTGGAAGACAAAAAAATGGGTGATCTACTGCAGCGTTTAAAGCCGCTGTATAATTATATCTTGATTGATTCGGCGCCAATGATGATGGTGAGTGATTCTTTTCATCTGCTGAAATTTTCCGATTTGCTTGTTTATGTGGTACGTTCTAATTATACGGAGAAAGAATTGCTGGCTTATGCTAAGTCTGTTGCGGACGACCATCATGTGAGTAAAATGGGCTTGGTCTTAAATGATGTCAACAAAAGCGAGATGCGTTACGGTTATGGCGGCAAATACAGCTATGGTTATGTAGCAGAGAAAGAAAATACGGGAATCAACCGATTCTTAAATTGGTTTAAAAAATAGGAGCATACTATGATGAAAAATAAAACAATATTGGTCACCGGGGGAGCAGGATTTATTGGCAGTAATCTCTGCGAGGCGCTACTCGAGAAAAATTATCAGGTAAGATGTCTGGATAATTTTGCTACAGGTAAAAAAGAAAACATTGCGCCTTTTTTAGAACATCCGGATTTTATATTGATTGAAGGGGACATTCGTGATCTGGAAACCTGTCAACACGCCTGTAAAGGTGTTGATTTTGTGCTACATCAGGCAGCGTTAGGTTCAGTGCCCAGATCCATTAATGATCCGCTGACGAGCAATGAAGTCAATGTAAATGGTTTTTTAAATATGCTGAAAGCAGCCGGAGATCAGCAGGTACAGCGTTTTGTTTATGCTGCCAGTTCTTCTACTTATGGTGATTCTACGGTGTTGCCGAAAGTGGAGGAAAATATTGGAAACCCTTTATCTCCTTATGCGGTGACTAAATTGGTGAATGAAATTTATGCGCAGGTTTTTAACCGCGTGTATGGCCTCAATACCATCGGACTGCGGTATTTCAATGTCTTCGGAAGAAGACAGGATCCGAACGGCGCGTATGCAGCAGTGATTCCAAAATTCACCATGCAACTCATGAATCATGAATCTCCTGTCATCAATGGTGACGGTAATTATTCCCGTGATTTCACCTATATCGATAATGTAGTGCAAATGAACCTGCGGGCCATAGAATCGGATAATCCGCACGCCCTCAACCAGGTCTATAATACCGCGGTTGGAGACCGGACCACCATTGCAGAAATGGCCGAAATGATCAAGAAATATCTGTCAGCCTACGATCCGAAAATTGCAGAGGTCGAAATTACCTACGGTCCGGTCCGAAACGGAGATATTCCACACTCGCTGGCTTCCATAGACAAAGCCAGAAGGTTGTTGAACTATGAACCTACCCATGTTTTCAGTGAAGGCCTAAAGGAAGCAGTAACCTGGTATTGGGAGCATCTCCGCGACATTACCAGCAATTAATTTTTTAATACAAAACATAGCGCATATCTTACTATGAAACATAAAATATCAGTTATAGGTCTTGGCTACGTAGGGCTCCCTTTAGCACGGCTCTTCGCTACAAAATATAATGTTGTTGGCTTCGACATTAATGCCAGAAGAATTCAGGAACTCAGACAGGGCACCGATGCGACCCTGGAAGTGGAAGACGATATCCTGCAGGCGGTTCTCAAAGAAAACAATTCCACGGAAAACGGACTCTATGTAAGCCATGACTTGGCCGACATTCAGGATGCCAATATCTATATCGTCACCGTGCCTACGCCGGTAGATAAAAACAATAAACCCGATCTTACACCCCTGTACAAAGCCAGTGAAACGGTGGGGGAAGTTTTGCAGAAAGGCGATGTGGTCATTTATGAATCTACCGTTTATCCGGGTGCCACAGAGGAAGAATGTATTCCGGTTTTGGAAAAAGTTTCAGGATTAAAGTTCAATCAGGATTTCTTTGCGGGATATTCGCCCGAACGGATTAATCCGGGTGATAAAGAACATACCGTTGAAAAAATATTAAAAGTAACCGCAGGTTCCACCCCAGAAATTGGCAGGGTGGTCGATGACCTTTATAAATCGGTGATCACCGCCGGAACGCATCTGGCACCCACCATTAAAGTCGCCGAAGCCGCCAAAGTCATTGAAAATTCTCAGCGCGATATCAATATTGCCTTTGTCAATGAACTGGCGAAAATATTTAACCTCATGGGCATCGATACGCAGGAGGTCTTGGTAGCCGCGGGCACGAAGTGGAATTTCCTTCCCTTTAAACCAGGCTTGGTGGGAGGACACTGTATTGGTGTTGATCCTTATTATCTGGCACAAAGAGCCCAGGAATTTGGCTACCATCCGGAAATTATTCTCGCCGGAAGAAGGCTGAATGATTCTATGGGGCAGTATGTGGCTTCCCAAGTGGTGAAAACCATGATCAAGAAAGATATTGCCGTTAATAATGCCAAAGTTTTAATGCTGGGAATTACTTTTAAAGAAAATTGCCCGGATGTTCGAAATACGAAAATTGTC
Organism: Kaistella carnis; assembly: GCF_003860585.1. NCBI lineage: Bacteria > Pseudomonadati > Bacteroidota > Flavobacteriia > Flavobacteriales > Weeksellaceae > Kaistella > Kaistella carnis. The sequence continues at coordinate 2,900,607 of NZ_CP034159.1, forward strand.
GATGTTATTGCTGCTTTAGAAGATTATGGAATGCAGATTACTACTTATGATCCTTGGGCGAATGCCGACGAGGTACACCATGAATATGGTCTTGTAAGCACGACAGAAATTCCAACCGATCAATTCGATGCCATTGTTTTGGGCGTTGCCCATAATGAGTTTTTAGCGTTGGATTTACAGGCCCTTAAAAAAGATAAAGCCATTGTTTACGATGTGAAAGGAATTCTGGAAAACAGCGATTCAAAACTTTAAGCGGTATGATGAAAATTGCAATTGTTGGAACTGGCTATGTAGGATTATCTAATGCCATCTTATTAGCACAGCATAACGAGGTGGTTGCCTTGGATATTGTACCTGAAAAAGTAAAAATGCTTAATGTAAAAGAGTCTCCTGAAAATCAGTGAATTTTTATCAAGCAAGGCTTTAAATTATTGTTCTAATAGAACCATAAAATTATAAAATAATTTAGTGGTAATATGCCTATTACAGCGTAAAGTATCTTAAAATAAAATTATAGAATGAGTCAATTAAAAAAAGGGGCGGTGTTATCGTATGTTAATATTTTATTAACAAATACGATTGGATTGATTCTTACCCCTTTTATTATTAGAAGTTTAGGCGATTCAGAATATGGGTTGTATACACTTGTAGGCTCACTAATTGCCTACTTTACTCTAATGGATTTAGGTTTGAACAATACAATTGTTCGATATGTCGCTTTTTATAAACATAATAACGATAAAAAAGGAGAAGAAGATTTTTTAGGTTTAATATTCGTAATGTACTCGGTGATTTCTGTTCTTGTGGTAATAATAGGCTTTTTCTTGTATTTTAGGTTAGATGACATTTTTAAAAAGTCGCTCACAACAGCGCAAATTGTTGAAGCAAAAAACATGTTTATTATTTTGGTATTTAATATTGCCATAACTGTGCCTGGAGGTGCTTTTATCGCGATTTGTAACGCTTACGAAAAATTTGTGTTTCCTAGATTACTTACAATTCTAAAATATATAGTTAGAAGTATATTAATACTAATTTTATTAGGCTTCATGCCAGAAGCAATTACTTTAGTTTGGATAGATACTGGAATCAGTATCATATTCATTAGTATTAGTATTTATTTTGTGTTGTGGAAATTGAATGTACGAATTACATACTCGAAATTTGATTTAAAACTATTAAAAGAAATCTCATCATACTCATTTTGGGTTTTTCTATCTGCTATTGTGATGAATATGCAACGCTTAAAGAAACTCACGGCATAAGAAAGTTTCAGGTCATTCAGGACGAATTGAATAAAATTTCTATCCTATTTATCATTGATCAAGCGGTTTACTCTGAAAAAATTGAACGTATATTTCTTCACAACTGGCAGGATAGGGTGGGTACTAATATGACGATCGACCTGGCGTATGTTGAAGAGATCCCCGGTGACAAAAGCGGAAAGTTTAGAATGGTGAAAAATAACATAAAACACCTTTTGAATTAAAATCCGCATCACGTTCTTCCAACAAAATCACCTTCGTTGCGAGGACTCACGGATTACAAATCCGCGCCATCGGGTTGTTGTGAGGTAGTTGTTGTTGAGTTGTGGAGTGATTGCGAATCCTGTGTCATTGCGAATCGGTATCCAGAACGATTAATAAGCAATGTCTTTTCAAGCCGCTGAAGCAATCTCGTATTACACTTGTGCACCATAACTCCAGATTGCTTCGTCGGTCGTTCCTTCCTCCTCGCAATGACGGGGACGCAGTTCTCCTGGCAAAGACGATCGTTTGTCATTACGAAGCGGCGTCCACACTTACAACTGTTAAAATACTTTCAAGCCGTTGAAGCAATCTCGTATCATACTTTTGTACCATAACTCCAGATTGCTTCGTTGATCGTTCCTTCCTCCTCGCAATGACGGGGACGCAGTTCTCCTGGCAAAGACGATCGTTTGTCATTGCGAAGCGGCGTCCACACTTACAACTGCTAAAATAATTTCAAGCCGCTGAAGCAATCTCGTATTACACTTGTGCACCATAATGCCAGATTGCTTCGTCGGTCGTTCCTCCCTCCTCGCAATGACGGGGACGCAGTTCTCCTGGCAAAGACGATCGTTTGTCATTACGAAGCGGCGTCCACACTTACAACTGTTAAAATACTTTCAAGCCGTTGAAGCAATCTCGTATCATACTTTTGTACCATAACTCCAGATTGCTTCGTTGATCGTTCCTTCCTCCTCGCAATGACGGGGACGCAGTTCTCCTGGCAAAGACGATCGTTTGTCATTCCTTTCGAGCCGTTGAAGCAATCTCGTATCATACTTTTGCACCATAACTCCAGATTGCTTCGTCGGTCGTTCCTCCCTCCTCGCAATGACAGCAGTTTGTCATTGCGAAGCGGCGTCCACACTTACAACTGCTAAAATACTTTCAAGCCGCTGAAGCAATCTCGTATTACACTTGTGCACCATAATGCCAGATTGCTTCGTCGGTCGTTCCTCCCTCCTCGCAAAGACGATCGTTTGTCATTCCTTTCGAGCCGCTGAAGCAATCTCGTATTACACTTGTGCACCATAATGCCAGATTGCTTCGTCGGTCGTTCCTCCCTCCTCGCAAAGACGATCGTTTGTCATTCCTTTCGAGCCGCTGAAGCAATCTCGTATTACACTTGTGCACCATAATGCCAGATTGCTTCGTCGGTCGTTCCTCCCTCCTCGCAATGACGGGGATGCAGTTTTCCTGGCAAAGACGATCGTTTGTCATTGCGAAGCGGCGTCCACACTTACAACTGTTAAAATACTTTCAAGCCGCTGAAGCAATCTGCCGAATTATTCCTAACTTCGATGGATGAAACCAGGGTTTATATACATTCTCACCAATAAAACCCATACCGTCTTGTATGTAGGCGTGACTTCCAATTTGCCTCAAAGAATCTTGGATCATAAAGAGAAGAGGTATGCGAACAGTTTTAGTAAAAGATATAATGTAGATCAACTTGTTTTTTGGGAATTTTTTCAGGAAATTGGAGATGCTATTATGCGTGAAAAACAAATTAAGGGTGGTTCAAGACAGAAAAAACTGGATTTAATCAATGCTTTAAATCCAGAGTGGAATGATTTGTATGAGGACATCAGAGATATTATGAATCCATTCACTTAAGATTGCTTCGTCGGTCGTTCCTTCCTCCTCGCAATGACGGGGGTGGACTCTTCGTCGCAAAGGCGATTGGATTCCTGCCTGTGCTCACTAACCGAGATTGCTTCGTCGGTCGTTCCTTCCTCCTCGCAATGACGGGGAAGCAGTTCTCCTCGCAATGACGGGGGTGGAGTTTTCGTTGCAAAGGCGATTGGATTCCTGCCTGTGCTCACTAACCGAGATTGCTTCGTCAGTCTTCGGCTCTCCCCGTAATGAGCTACAACAAAAAAGACCTCCCAATCAGGAGGCCCTTTTTGCACCAGTTATTTCAGTCGTTTTCTGAAGGAGGTGATGAGGTATTTCAGTCCTAAAGTGAAGAGGTAACTGGCCATTCCTCCAAGGCCTGCTAAAACAATTGTTTTAATGACTTCTTCTCTTTGGATCTGCAGCATCACAATCAATGCCATGCCACTGGCGGCACTGATGCGTTGTGCAGTGTCAAACTGCATCATGGCTTGCCCTCGTTTTCGACGGCTGTCTGGCTGAGTGCGCTGGCGATGCCACCTGCTAAGGCCGTGTAACCAGCCAGGGTGATGAGCACCGCTGGTAGTGGAATGACTGCCGTGGTTATCACAGCACTGATGGTCGTTAATACCAAGCCATAATTTCTGATCTTGCGAAAGAACCGTGGAGTCGGCTCCTGCAATCGTTGAATGATCTTTTTCATGATAACTTGTTTTTAATGATGAGTCGTATTTCATAGCCCTGATCCAGCAATGGATACAGGCGGTCTTTCAATCGTTCCAAAGCAATTCGTGATGAACTGCCTTTTCCTTCTCCGGTATGTTGGAGCACGGGTGCAATGCACCCTTTTAATTCTAGGGCCGCATGATTGGCGGGATGGATCAGGATATCCTTTCTGCCCGGGACCGCCACCACTTCAAAGTGCCACTTGAATTTCAAACTGCAACGCTTTCGCAGCAGATATGTACCTTCCGGAATACAGGAAATACGGGGTGCATTTCCCAACCAGGGTAACTCGATCGTTTTACAGACTTCCATGCCTTCAAAAAGCAACACCCCATTCACGCCTTTCTGGTACGGTGTTCTTATTAAATGTAGGTCCATGATTATGGGGTTCCAGATACTTGCACCAGCTGCAGCGCATTGTACGATCCATTTTTCAACTCATAAAAAGTCCCATTGACCTCTTGATAAAAGTTGATACCGAACAGCAGAAACAAGGGGTTGAGGGAAGCTGCCGGTAAGGTATTGTGTAACGCTATGGGTGCCGTCAGGACGGTGTCGATGGGTAAAATTCCACTTTCTGTTCGGTCGGAAGTGTAGGTCTCTGCCTCAAAATTGATGTCTGAACCCGCAGAAACCAACTTATAATGGGTGCTTCCCGCCGGCGCAATAACACTATCGGTCGGAGTAAAAGGCTCGATATCGATGTGCGCAGTACCGAGTGCCCGATCCAAAGTCGTTACAAAGGGGGCACCGAAACTGGTGTTCAGTTTGCCGTGAATATTGAAGTCAAATCCTTGCAGTAATTCTGCTTCACCGTCGATCACATTTCGCTGTCCTCTTGGATTGATGGCATCGAGCTGAATCACTTTTACCATCTCTTTGGTCAGTCTGCTGACCATCAGGCGGTCTCCCGCGGTGCGCAGCAACGATTGCATGGAGTTTCGCAACACCTTACCTGCTTTACCGGCTCTGCCAAACTCTGCCATGTTTTCTCGGGTTCGCTGAAAAGCCGGATCAGTGCGCATTCTTTCGGCCGTAATGCCGCCTTTTTCACGGGCCATGTACCCGTCTTTTGTACGATAGAAGGTGATGTCTCCCATCGTTCCTTTCAACTTAATAAGTCCTTTTTGTCTTGCCATTTTGTTTGTTTTTAAGAAATTGATGAATCAACTGTTTGAGGTACAGTTGTAAAAACCTCTTGTGATCACAGGACAAAAGTTGGCAATAATTTTAGATAAACCAAGTGTTGGTGCCGGGTAGGGAGGTTTTTGCCGAAAGCAGTGTTTTTTGCGCAAAGCGCTGATTTCTACCGGTTAGGCCGGTATTGCCGAAAGTTTAAGTGGGGATTTGGGCAACTATCCTAGGAGTATCATGGGGTGATGCCAGGGGAGGGGTAGGTTGCGTTTGGAATGTCGGGATTTAGGCTAATATCAATTTTTATTCAAGCAACGGGTTCCTGAGTTACATCCGAAACTCTCAAGAAACACTGCTCTATCAAGCCGCTGAACGAATTGGTTAGTAGAGATTGCTCCGTCATTCGTTCCTCACTCCTCGCAATGACAGCGTATGGGGGATCCCCGCAAGCGCGGGAGTTTGTCATTGCGAAGCGGCATCCAGAATGAGCAGTAAACAGTGATCTTTCAAGCCGCTGAAGCAATCTCTGTGTAATCGGTGGTGCTGTTGCGAAGTAGAGATTGCTTCGTCGTTCGTTCCTCACTCCTCGCAATGACAGCGTATGGATGCTCCTCGCAATGACAGCGTACCGGGGCTGCTCGCAATGGCGGGAGTTTGTCATTGCGAAGCGGCATCCAGAATGAGCAGTAAACAGTGATCTTTCAAGCTGCTGAAGCAATCTCCCTAATTATTTCTATCTTCGATAGATGAAACCGGGTTTTATATACATTCTTACCAATAAGACCCATACGGTCTTATATGTTGGTGTGACTTCCAATTTACCCAACAGAATCTTAGAACATAAGGCGAAAAAATATCAGAATAGTTTTAGCTGCAGATATAATCTGGATCAACTCGTTTATTGGGAATCGTTTCAGGAAATTGGAGATGCGATCATGCGTGAAAAACAAATTAAGGGTGGTTCAAGACAGAAGAAACTGGACTTAATTAATGGTTTGAACCCGGAGTGGAATGATTTGTATGACCGAATCAAAGATATTATGAATCCGTTTTATTGAGATAGGTTCGAGATTGCTTCGTCGTTCGTTCCTCACTCCTCGCAATGACAGGAATTTGTCATTGCGAAGCGGCATCCTGAATAAGCCATTATAAAAGTCTCTTTCAAGCCGCTGAATCAATCTCTGTGTAATCCGTGGTGCTATTGTGAAGTAGAGATTGCTTCGTCGTTCGTTCCTCACTCCTCGCAATGACGGTAGTTTGTCATTGCGAAGCGGCCTCCTGAATAAGCCATTATAAAAGTCTCTTTCAAGCCGCTGAATCAATCTCTGTGTAATCCGTGGTGCTATTGTGAAGTAGAGATTGCTTCGTCGTTCGTTCCTCACTCCTCGCAATGACAGCGTACGGGGGCTCCTCGCAATGACGGGAGTTTGTGATCAAACCAATTCGAGATTACCCCAAAACTCAATCACCCAATCACTC